>NZ_JANMBF010000015.1:0-5250 GCF_031360265.1 Phenylobacterium sp. | reverse complement strand
GACTTGAATCAAGTCAGCCGGGAATGAACAGGGTCGTCGCTATCTCTGGAGCCCTTCTCCTCCACTCAGGTTGATCCAACCCGAGTGGGAAGGGCTCTAGCGGGGAACCAGATGCATCACCACATCGGCCCGGCGGCGCAGCGGCGCTGAGTGGCCGTCGGCTGTTGTGGCGCCGGCCTGGCCGCCCGCCGTGATCTTCACGTCGGTGGTTGGCAGTCCGGCCGCGGCCAGGGCCGCGGTGACCGAGGCGGCGCGGCGTTTCGAAAGTTCGAGATTGGCGTCGGCGGCGCCGGTGGCGTCGGCCAGCCCCACGACCTCGACGCTTGCGACGCGGCAGCTTCTCGACGCCGTGGCGGCGGCCGAGATCACCGCCCGGCTTTCGCGACCGATCTCGGCGGATTCGGACTCAAAATAGACGGCGACCTTCTGATCGGCGCAGCGCTGAGCCGTCTCCGCGGGGCGGTACCGACCAGGCTTCAAGGTCGCGCAAGCCCCAAGACCTAGGCCCAGTGTGAGGATCGCCAGGATGGCCGATCTGTGAATGCTCATCGCGCGCGCCTCTTCAAACGTCTAAGCTACATAACGCAGCCAGGGCTCGCAGGCCCCTTTGCTGGCGAAATAATGCGGCGGGGTCTGCTGTGAGCTCCCTCAGGAACCTGCGGCCCCGTCCTTCGTTATGGTCTCGATCCTGGGGAGTACGTCGATGGCTGAGGAAATGCTGAACAGCCAAGATCTGGACGGAGCCTCGCTCTGCCGCTCCAAATTCTAGACGCGCATTGGGGGCAATTCACAAAGTCGAGGTCATCGCCAACGTTGCGTCCGGCAGCGTGGGAAAAACCGCGCCGGATGAGATCGAAGCCCTCCTGGCCGAGTTCGGCCTCAAGACAAGTGTCCGCGCGCCCGAGACGTCCGACCTGATTTCATGCCTGCGCGCGGCGGTGGATGCCGCGCCCGACCTGCTGATCATCCTGGCCGGCGACGGCACCGCGCGCGCCGCGGCCGAAATGTGCGGTCCAGACGGGCCGATGATCGCCCCCTTGCCGGGCGGCACGATGAACATGCTGCCCCACGCGGTCTATGGCGTCACGACCTGGCAGCAGGCCCTGAAGGCGGCCTTGGAGACCGGCCAGGAACGACTGATCGGGGGCGGTGAGATTGACGGTCACAAGTTCATGGTGGCCGCGATCCTCGGCTCGCCGGCGCTCTGGGCGCCAGCCCGCGAGGCCGCGCGGGTCGGCCAGGCGCGCAAGGCCTGGGTGAACGCCCGGCTGGCCCTGCGCCGCGCGTTTTCCGGACGCCTTCGCTACATTCTGGACAGCGACCCGCCTGAGAAGGCTGAGGCGCTGGTGTTCATGTGTCCGCTTACGTCACGGGTGCTGAGCGACGACGCCGCAGCGCTGGAGGCCGCGGCGCTCGACGTCCGCGACACCGCCGCCGCCTTCCGACTGGGATTCCATGCCCTCACCGGCGACTGGCGCGCCGCGCCTGGGGTGGAGGTCGAGCCCTGCCGGCGCGCCCATATCTGGGCCGCCCGGCCGATTCCAGCGATCCTGGACGGCGAAACCGTGCGGCTGAAGGCGATGGCGGATGTCCGCTACCTGCCCAAGGTCGCGCGCATCCTGGCGATCCCGAAGGCGGCTTGAGCTGCCCGCCGTGACCCTGCGCCTGGCTCACCTCTCGGATATCCACTTCGGCGGCGAGAATGCGCCGGCCGTGGCGGCCGCGACCGCGTTTCTGAATGCGGGCGCCTTCGACCTGGTGGTGGTGAGCGGCGATCTCACACAGTACGCCGAGGTTGCCGAGTTCGAGGCCGCCGCGGCCTGGCTGGGGGGAATCGCGGCGCCCAAGCTGGTGACGCCGGGCAATCACGACGCACCATACCTGGCCTGGGCCGAGCGCATCTTCACGCCCTTCCGCCGCTACGAGCGCGCCATCGGCAAGGCTTCCAAGCAGCAGCATCTCGGCCCGGGTCTCGCCGTCCGCGGCCTGAACACCGCCAGGGGCGCCCAGCCGCGGCTCAACTGGTCGAAGGGGCAGATCGC
Organism: Phenylobacterium sp.; assembly: GCF_031360265.1. Classification (GTDB taxonomy): domain Bacteria; phylum Pseudomonadota; class Alphaproteobacteria; order Caulobacterales; family Caulobacteraceae; genus Phenylobacterium. Next base: position 3,208 of record NZ_JANMBF010000015.1, on the reverse strand, counting down.
CCTGGGTCAGGTGCGTGACGCCATCGACTGGTTCGCAGAGGCGGCCGGCGGCTGCGTTCGCATCGTGGTCTGTCACCATCCCCTGACCGAGATGATCGGCGGGCCGATGACCGCCCGGGTCTGGGGCGGTCCGGCGGCGGCGCGGCTGCTCGCCGAGGCGCGGATCGACCTGGTGCTGTCGGGCCACATCCACGCGCCGTTCGTCTGGCCCTATGCGTTCGGCGACGGTCGCACCCAGGCGGTCGGCGCCAGCACGCTGTCCACCCGCGAGCGCGGCGCGCCGCCGGGGTTCAACGTGCTGGACATCGAAGCGGCGACGATCCGTATCGCAGCCCTGCAATGGACGGGCTCGCACTACGAGCCCTATCGATCCTGGTCGGTGGACCGGCGAACCTAGACTGTCGGGCCGCGGCCCCGCACCAGGTTCATGACCAGCGAGACCACGAACAGGAGCAGGAAAATGTAGAACACGAGCTTGGCGATGCCGATCGCGGCGCCCGCCACGGTGGTGAAGCCAAGGACGCCGGCGATCAACGCCACGACGAGGAACGTAAGAGCCCAGCCGAGCATGTGAATGTCTCCATCGGCGCCGCCATGGCGCTCCGGGAGATGAACGTCGCGGACGCCGCAGTGTTCCGCCGCGGTCGCAACCGCCGGGGCGCTGCTAGGGCCTGGGTGGCTTTGGCGGCTTTCGCGCCGGCGGCGTGCGGCTGGCCAAGGCGGCGGCGATGATCGGGGCCAGGATCTTCGGATTTCGGACCATGACCGCAACCACCGCGGCCGCCGCTCCGGCCGCGACCAGGGGACGCTCCCTGGCCAGGTCGATAAGCTTGGCGGCAAGGCTCTCCGGTGGCGCGCCCTGGACGGGCTTTGGCGGCCGGGCCTTGCGGGTGACCACCAGGGCCGCGACCAGGGCGATCAGCGCAAACGTCGCAGCCACGCTGGCCGCCCCCCAGGCCGGACCGATCAGGTCGCGGACAGCGGCGTACAGCGCGAAGGCCAGCGCCACGACGCAGACGCCCGCCGCCGCCGCGATCGCGGCAAAGGCGACGACCAGTCCAACAGCTTTGCGGAAGATCACGCCCTCCAGGATCAGCGGCGCGTGGACGACAGCAGGAGCCCGATCAGGACGCCGACGCCGAGCGCCGCGCCGGTGGCCGCGAGCGGCCGTTCGCGCACACGCTCAGTGACGTACTGCTGCGCCTGATCCAGCTGCTCGCCGGCGGTGTCGGTATAGGCCCGGGTCTGCGCGCGGATCTGTTCGACGCCCTCCTGGACGGCCTTTTCGATGCGCCTGGCGGCGTCGGCGAAGGAGCGCTGGGCTTCGGCCGAGAGCTTGGTCGCGCCCTGGGTGGCGGATTTCACCGCGGCATTGGTCTCGTCGGCGGCGGTGTCAAAGGCGTTGGCGGGCATGAGGTGTCTCCGAAAGATGGGGTCCCGGCGGGCGGCGGGGCGCGCAAGCCCAAACGTCGGACACCCTAGCCGGTTCCGGCCCCTGCGAAAAGCCGGGCTGACCGCCGAAACCTTGACCCTGCGCACACTTCCTGTCGCGATCCGCCGCGCCTGCTTCTATATTTCCGCGATGACGCAGGGCGACCCCGGCCACAGCGACGCGCATCGACGCCTGGCCCGGGCGCTGGAGCTGGCCGGGCTGGGCGCGTTCGAGTGGGATATGGCGGGCGGGGTGTTCGTGGTCAGCCCGCGGATGGCGGCAATCACCGGCCTGCCGGCCGGGCCGATGGCGGCCAGCGGCATGCGGGCGATCGAGCCTTTCATTCACCCCGACGACCTGGCCTCTTTCCGCGCCCAGAAGGATCTGCAACGCGCGAACGGTGGGCTCTACGACCTGGAGTTCCGGCACATCCGGCCCGACGACGGCCGCGGGGTCTGGTTGCGGGTGGCCGGGGTGCTGGCCCGGGATCGCGACGGCCGCGCCCGGAGCCTCACCGGGATCGTCGAGGACGTGACCCGGCAGAAGCTCGAGGAGGCGCAGCGCCAGACCCTGCTGGATGAGCTGGATCATCGGGTCAAGAACGCGCTGGCCACCGTCCAGGCGCTGGCCACCCAGACCGCCCGCGGGACCACATCGCTGGACGCCTTCCTCCAGACCTTCGCCGGACGCCTGAAGGCGATGGGCTCGGCCAACGAGCTGCTCACCGCGGCCCGCTGGCGCGGGGCGGCGATCGACCACCTGGTCGCCGCGGAACTGGGGGTCTACCCGCCTGGCCAGACCGACTGGCAGGGTCCCGAGCTCTACCTCACGCCCCGCGCCGCCAACGCGCTGGCGCTGGGCCTGCACGAACTGGCGGCCAATGCAGTCAGGTTCGGCGCCCTGTCGGTTGAGACCGGTCACGTGGAGCTCAGCTGGCGACGATGCGCCGAGGGCGGCTTTGAACTGACCTGGTCGGAGAGCGGCGGCCCGACCGTCGGTCCGCCCGCGCGCCGGGGCTTCGGCTCGACCCTGCTGGACCAGGTGACCGGCCGCGAGCTGAACGGCGACACATCGATCGAATATCGACCCTCTGGCGTGCTGGTCCGGCTGCGCGCCGGCGCGGCGGCGGTGACGCCACGTCCCGAAACCGTTCCAGAGGCGCCGGCCCCGCGGAGCGCCGAGACCGCGTCCGCCGCCTCAGCGGCTCCCGACCTGAAGGGCGCGCGCGTGCTGATCGTCGAGGACGCGGTGCTTTTGGCGATGGAGCTCGAGACCGGCCTGGCCGACGCCGGCGCCCGGGTGATCGGCCCCGCCTATGAGCTGGAGGAGGCGCTGGCGATGCTCGACCAGCCGATCGACGCCGCCGTGCTCGACGCCAACCTCAACGGCCGCTCGGTCGCGCCCGTGGCCCAGGCGCTGGCGGCCCGCGGCGTGCCCTTCGTCTTCGCCACCGGCTATGGCGAGGTGGCCGGCCCCGGCGGCTTCGACGCCCCGGTGATCCGCAAGCCCTATGACGTGACCCAGGTCGCCGCGGCCGTGGCCGACCTGCTGCGGGACAAGCCGCCGCACCCCAGAATGTCGCACCCCAGAATGCCGCACCCCTGAGACAAGGCGCCGCCTCGGCAGGGGCGCGGAGGCGACCTATGACTGTGCCTTGGGGGACTCGCGGTCACCGCGGGGGCCGGACCGGCGGCCCAGGGATCTCGCCCGGTCAAGCGACCCGGCCTCCTCGCACGGTCCGCGGCACGGGTCGCGGACCGCGCGGATTTTGGCGGA
>NZ_JANMBF010000004.1:0-2521 GCF_031360265.1 Phenylobacterium sp. | reverse complement strand
CCGTCTGCGCCTCAAACGCGCGCTGCTGGACCTCGCACAGCAGCGCCACGGTCTTCTCGGCGACGATGCCGAGCAACTGCTCGCGGCGTTCGGCTGTGGGGGTCGGGTCCGACATGGAACGAAACAAGAACATACGGGACGGCAGATGTCAAGGTTTTTCGCGGGGTCGTTTTGGCAACCCCCTTGTCGACTGAAGGGTCAGCGGTCCGAGAGGAAGGCGCGGCTGACCTTTTTGGTCACCACCTGGGTCCAGGCCTCGAGCACCAGGTCGGCCGCCTCGCCCGCGTCGAGGGCTTCGATCTCCACCCAGCTCCAGCGCATCGCCCCGGCGATCATCGGCCGGAAGATCTCCGGGCGGGCTTCGAACAGCAGCTCCTGGTGGGCCTTGTCGAGCTTCATGAAGACGCCGCCCTTCCAGACGTGGACGAAGCCCCTGGAGCCGACCGTAAAACAGGGCTGATCCAGCCAGTCGACCTCGCGGGCGCCCGGCAGGGGCGAGGCGGCGCGGCGGATGTCGTCCCAGGTCGCCAGAGCTCGGCCTCCCGCCTATCAATAGCCCTTGGCGATTCCTTCGCGGCGCGGGTCGGCCCCGCCGCGCAGGCCCTGCGGGGTGACCTCGATGCCGTGCAGGCCCGAGCCCTCGCCGAACGGTCCGCCCGTCAGCCGCACGCCCTTGGCCGCCAGGCCCTCGACCACGCCAGGCGCGAACTTGGCGGGCTCCGAGGCGTAGAAGTTGCCGAAGGCGATCAGGTTGGGCAAGGCCAGCGCCTCCTGCATCGGCAGTTTCCAGTCGAGCAGGGCGACCAGGGCCTTCAGGTTGAAGGCCAGGATCGAGGGCCCGCCGGGCGAGCCCACGGCGGCCACCAGCCGGCCCTTGCGGTCCAGAACGATGGCCGGCGCCATCGACGACCGGGGCCGCTTGCCGCCGGCCACGGCGTTGGCGGCGGGCGCGCCGTCGCTGTCCTTGGGCTCGAACGAGAAGTCGGTCAGCTGATTGTTGAGGAAGAAGCCCGCGACCATCCGGCCGTCGCCAAAGGCGCTCTCGACCGTGGTGGTCATGGAGACCGCGTTGCCGGCCTTGTCAACGATCGCGAAGTGGGTGGTGCCGCCGGGCTCGGCCGTATGGTCGGGCGCGCGGACGCCGGCGCCCCGGGGGTTGCCCGGCGCGGGGGGCGGCCCGGCCCGGTCGGGGTCGATCAGCCGGGCGCGGGCGTCGAGGTAGGCGGGCTCCAGCAGGCCCTCGGTGGGCACGTCGACGAAGTCGGGGTCGCCGAAATAGCGGTCACGGTCGGCGTACATCAGCCGGCTGGCCTGGCTGAACAGATACCAGCCCTCGGCGTCGCCCCGGTGGGCGCCGATGTCGGTGCGCCCAAGGATGCCGAGCCCCTCCAGCACCGCCGGGCCGCCGGAGGGCGCGGGGGGCACGCAGACCACATAGACACGGTACGGTCGGCAGACCGCGGGGCCGGCCTTGGGCCTGTAGGCGGCCAGATCCTGCAGCGTCATGGACCCGGGCAGCGGTCCCTCGTGCAGGCGCGCGACAATCTGTTCGGCGATGGGCCCCTCGAGCAGGGCCTTGGGACCTTCGGCGGCGAGCTTGCGCAGGGTCGCGGCGTAGGCGGGGTTGCGCATCGTGTCGCCGGGCTGGATCTTCATTCCGTCGGGCCGGGTGAAATAGGCGATGGCGTCGGGCTGGGCGGCCTGGGGCGCGCGCGAGCTGGCCGCTTCCGCCATCCGCCGCGGCGCCGGGAAGCCGTCGTCGGCCAGACGTTCCGCCGCCGCGAACAGGGTGCTCCAGGCCAGCCGGCCGTGCTGGCGCTGGGCCAGGTACAGCATGGCGATGGCCCCGGGCACGCCCGCCGAGCGACCGGAGACCATGGCCTGGCCCCTGTTCATCGGCTTGCCGTCGGGGCCGTAGAACAGCTGCGGCGTCGCGGCCGCAGGCGCGGTCTCGCGCCCGTTGTAGGCGGTCACCCGATGGGTCCTGGCGTCATAGACGGTCATGAACGCCCCGCCGCCCAGGCCGGAGCTCTGCGGCTCCACCAGACCCAGCACCGCCTGCACGGCGACGGCGGCGTCCACCGCCGAGCCACCGGCCTTCAGCACCTTCAGCCCCGCCTCGACCGCCATCGGATTGGCGGCGGCGACCATGGCGCTAAGGCCCGCGGCGGCCGGCCGCCGGGCCGGGTGAGCCTGGGGTTCACGCGCCATCAGCGGCGCGGCCGAAGCGGCGAGGAAGACGGCGGCGAGGCCCAGGGGCGCGAGGCGCTTGGCGAAGGTCACGTTGCGGGAAACTCCGGACGGTCCAGGATCAGAGGCCTGCCATCGCACGCGCGGCCCGGCCCCCGCAACCGGGCGGCGGAATTGCGCCGCGCCCAGCCTGTCGCGAGACGATGCCGGCGGCCTCGCGCATGGCCGAACCAGAGCCCTTCCCACTCAGGTTGGCTCAACCTGAGTGGAGGAGAAGGGCTCCAGATATAAGCGACGACCCTGTTCTGTCCCGGCTGACTTGAGTCAAGTC
>NZ_JANMBF010000163.1:0-8621 GCF_031360265.1 Phenylobacterium sp. | reverse complement strand
CGGGCCCAGGAACGATCCGCCGTGGTCTTCCACCGCATCTTCGTGATAGCAGGCGCGCAACAGCGCCTCGTCGCCGCGATCGACCGCGCGGCTGTAGCGCAGGATCACCTCGGCGATCGCCTGCTTGTCCAGCAGGGCGCGAAGCTCGTCGGTCAGGATTCCTGACTCCGCCATGGGCTCAGCGGGTCTTCTGATCGAAATCCTCAACCAGTCCCATGGCCTTCAACAGATGGGCGCGGTCGTAATATTCCCGCCAGACCTTGATCAGCGGACCCTCGAATTCCAGCACGCCAACCACCGGCGCTGAGCCCGCCTTGCCGCGGATGACGAATTCGTCGGTGCGTTCCATGTAGAGCACCCCGTCGATGACGCCCATGTGGTGGATGTTCAGGGTGATGGACTCCAGGCCGTCGCCAAGGCCGGAGACCCGCTTGAACACCGCCTCGCGGCCGACCACCGGGTCGACCATCATCGAATGCAGCACGCCTTCGGGGGTGAACATGTCGGCGACCTTTCGCCAGTCCAGCGCCCGCCAGGCTTCCGCCATCTCGCGGCCCAGGGCGATCTTGCGTTCGTCAGAAACCGCTGCGGTCATGGCCTCTCGTCTCCCCTTGTTGTCGGAACGGCCAAGCCTTGCCGCCGCGACGCTGGATTTAACTTGCATAAGAGTACTCACCATTGGCAAGTCATTTCTGGAACCGCCGAATCCCGCCCCGCGGCGGTCGGGTCAGCGGCCAGCCAGGGGGAGGCGTCGACGTTCCCCGATTGAGTGACTTGCTTGACGAGACGATAAAACACCACATATCCTTGGCGGCATAGAAAAGCAAAAAAGCCAAACGGGGGAAAGTCGTCAACAGGGTCTTCGGGAACCAGTAGCGTCGACCAAAGCGACCCAGGCGGTCGACCGTCGCCGCTGTTATGCAAGTTGGCGTTGCTCCTTCGATCACGCCAGCCGAACCGGATCATCCCAGGGCGCCGCACCCCCTCGATCGCATTGGAAATTCCGCGCTGCGCGGAACCACAACATGGACCTTTCGGCTCGTCATGGGCCGAGGCGGTCCGGGGGAGGAAGAGCTGTGAAGCTGCACCACACGACATCCGCCATCGCCTTGCTCGCAGGCATGGCTCTCGCTCTTCCGGCCGCGGCCGCCGGCGCCGCGGCGGCTGGCCCGACCCAGCTGGAAGAGTTGATCGTCACCGCCCAGAAGCGCGAGGAGAACGTCCAGACGACACCCTTGTCGATCACCGCGGTGTCGGGCGCCAGCCTGGCCAAGGACCGGGTTCTGACGCTCGAGGACCTGGGTCACAACATGACCGGCATCTCCTTCACCGCGAACTCGCCCCAGGCCAACGAGATCAACATCCGCGGCGTGGTCAACACCCGCCTGACCTCGCCCACCGCCGACCAGTCGGTCTCGACCTTCGTCGATGACGTCTATGTCAGCCGCTCCGGCAACCTGAATTCGGCGTTCTACGATGTCGCGCGGATCGAGGTCGTGCGCGGGCCGCAGGGCGTGCTGCTGGGCAAGAACGTCGCCGGCGGCGCGGTCAACATCATCAGCAACGCGCCCGCCTTCGAGCAGTCCGGCCGGGTGACGCTCACGGTCGGCAACTATGACCTGCGCCAGACCCAGGGCTTCATCACCGGCGCCCTGACCGACACGCTGGCCGGGCGCTTCTCGTTCCAGACGATCAATCATTCCGGCTACGCCAAGGACCTGTTGCACAACACCGACCTGGAGAATCTGGACTCCGTGCAGGGCCGGGTGCAACTCGCCTACCGGCCGACCAATTCTGACCTGCGGGCCAGCATCAACATCGACTATTCCAAGGACAGCAACGATGGCGTCAACCGCGTCGGCCTGAAGAGCCCGACCCTGCCCGCCGGCCCCAACATCTGGTCGGGGACCCGCAGCCTGATCGCGGCGCTCCGCCCCGGCGGCCTGAACCTTCGCGAGAGCTTCCCCGTCTGGCCGCAGTTCCAGGGCGACCTGGCGCCCACGCCGCAATCGGCGCGGCACGAGACCTATGATGTGATCGCCAAGGTCGAGAAGGACGTCGCGCCCAACATCCGGTTCACCAGCGTCACCGGCTATCGCGACAATCGCGCCTTCACCCTCTACGACCAGACCGGCCTTGGCCCGACGAACGGCTTCAGTTTGACCGCGGCGCAACTGGCCTCGGTGGGCTCTTCGCTGCTGTTCGCCGAGCCGGTGAACTTCATCGAGCAGGTTCACCAGTTCTCCGAGGAGATCCGGCTGACCTCCACCGATCCGTCGAGCCGCCTCGACTGGATCGTCGGCGCCTACTACCTGAAAAGCCGCGTGCACCAGTTCAATCGGTTCTGGGGCGAATCCCTGGTGCTGCCGACCCTGTCAGGTGAATCCCACTGGGACGACTACGGCCACAACCAGGATGTCGCGGCCTTCGCCCAGATCGGCTACAAGATCACCGACACGCTCAAGATCGAGATCGGCGCGCGCTACACGACCGACAAGAAGGGCGGCACCCAGCAGGGCATCATCGTCGCCACCGGCGACAAGTTCCATCCGGCCGACGCCGCCCCGCTCACGCCGCTGACCACCAACTTCTTCACCGGCTATGGCGACAGCTGGAGGAAGCTGACGCCGCAGGCGATCCTGCGCTGGACGCCGAACGACAGCATGATGGTCTACGGCACGGTCTCCCAGGGCTTCAAAGGCGGGGGATTCCAGAATGACGCCTCCAAAGCCGTCGCGGCGGCCACGCCCTACAACCCCGAAACGGTCACCAACTACGAGGTCGGCTACAAGGCCGAATTCCTGAACCATACGGTGCGTTGGAACTCCGCCGTCTTCTACATGAAGTACAAGCAGTTGCAGGTTCAGCAGACCCTGGCCTCGTGCCTGTGCAACGTGATCAGCAACGCGCCCGGCGCCACGATCAAGGGCTTCGAGACCGACCTGCAATATGCCCCGACCGCCCGGTTCCATGCCTGGGCCAGCGGCAGCTATGTCCACGGCCGCTATGACCAGTTCGTGTTCAACGGCGTCGACAACTCCGGCCACCTGATGCAACGCACCCCGGAATGGCAGGGCGCAGTCGGCGCCGAGGCCACCACCAACGTCGGGTCGTGGGAGGATGCGCTGGTGGCGCGCCTGAGCTACCGCTGGCAGGGCAAGATGCCCTGGGCGCCGGAGAATACGTCGTGGGAGAAGGCCTACGGCACCCTCGACGGGCGCATCACCCTGACCCCTCCGGGCAAGGGTTGGAGTGTCTCGGTGTTCGGCAAGAACATCACCGACGAGGTCTATCGGACCAACATCATCGTCTTCTTCAACGACGAGATGTCATCCTTTGCCGCCCCCAGGACCTTCGGCGCGGAAGTGTCCGTGCCGTTCTGACCGTCTCCAGGCCGGGCGCGGCGCGCCCGGCCATCCTTCAACGCGGGTGATCGTGCATGGGTCGCTACTATGGGATCCTTCAACAGGTGATCGCGGCCTGGCAGGCCAAGGACGTCGAGGCCGTCCTGGCGCACATGGCCGACGACATCGTCTGGCACTATGCGGCGGGCGCCATGCCGCCGGTCCGAGGCAAGGTCGCCGCGGCCAAGCTGCTCACCCGCTTCCAACAGGACATGCACGCCATCCAGTGGCGCATCTTTGCCCACGCCGAGGCCGGCGAGCGGCTGTTCATCGAAGGTGTCGATGAGTACCGGACCACCGACGGGATACGGGTCGCCGCCCCCTACGCCGGGGTGCTGGAGTTTCGCGACGACCTGATCGTCGGCTGGCGCGACTATGTGGACCTGGGCGTCATCGCCGAGCAGAAGTCGGGTGCGCCTCTGTCGAAGCAGGTGTCGGGCCTGCTCGACCGGCCGCTGGCCGGCTGAAGGACGGACCCATGTCGATCGACCGCCGAAATCTGCTGACCGCCGCAGCCGCCGCCAGCGCGCTGGCGGCGGCCCCCGCCCTGGCCAAGGAGCCCGCCATGCCGCGCCTCTATCCCGTCCTGCAGGCGATCATCGCCGCCTGGCGCACGCAGGACGTCGAAGGCGTCCTGGTGCACGTCACCGACGACATCGTCTGGCGCAACTCCTCCGGCTACGCGCCGGCGATCCACGGCAAGGCGGCCATGCGCACGGCCTTGCAGGGCATGGCCCCCGTGATCAAGACCAACGCCTGGCGGATCTTCGACCATGCCGAATCCGCGGATCGGCTGTTCATGGAGGGCGTCGACGAGTTCTGGCTGAAGACCGGCGAGCATGTGGCCATCCCCTATGCCGGCTCGCTGCAGTTTCGCGGCCTCCTGGTTTCCGAATGGCGGGAATATTACGATGGGCGGATCAGCGCGGCGATGAAGGCCGGCGCGCCGATGACCGACGAACTGCGCGCCATGCTCGCCCGCCCGGCGGTCTGAGGCGGCGAGGACCCGACCTATTCCGGTGGCGTGACGTTGAAGGCGTCGACCGTTTCGCCGCACTGATCGCAGGTGACACGCGCCTCCAGCCGATGGCCACAGGGACGGTGAAAGGTGATCAGCGGCGGGCCGTTGTCTCCGGCGAGCCACCGGTCGCCCCAGCGGTTCAATTCGGCGATCAGCGGATAGAGGTCGCGCCCGATCTCGGTCAGCCGGTACTCCCAACGGTCGGGCCGCTGCTGATAGAGCCCGCGGCTCAGGACGCCCATGTCCAGCAGCCGCGTCAGCCGGTCTGACAGGATGTTCGGCGCGACGCCAAGCGCGCTCTGGATAACGTTGAACCGCCGATGTCCCATAAAGGCCGCGGCGATCACATGGGCGGTCCAGCGGTCCCCCAGCACCTGAAAGGCGCGGTCCAGCATCGGGTTGCCCTGGTTGAGCGCGTCGGCTGGGACGATCGAGCGGCGCTGCGCGCGGGGCGGTCGCGCCGAATCGAAGCCCGCGCCCGGGCCGTCCTCCACATAGACGTCGCGCGGCGAGACCAGATCGCCGCAATGGCCGCAGCGGAATTCGGGCGTGAAGTCGTTGCCGCAGCTGTGCCTCAGGCGATGGGCGGGATTGGCGGGATCGAAGAACCACCGCTTCTCCCACCGGACGATCATCAGGGCCAGGCTGTAGAGGTCCCGGCCCATCTCCGAGAGATGATAGTCCTCACGCGCCGGTCGCTCCTGGTAGCGGACCCGCACCAGGATGCCGGCGGTCTGCAGGCGCCGCAGCCGGTCGATCAGCAGGCTGCGGGCAATGCCGATCCGGCCCTGGAACTCCTCGAACCGCCGCACCCGCTGGAACGCCAGATAGAGGATCATCAGGGTCCAGCGGTCGCCCAGTACATTCAGCGCCCGGGTGGCCGAATTGGCCTGGATCGACTGGGTGGCCCGCGCCGTTTCGGAGATAGGGGTACGGCTGGACTGCGCCATGTCGCCTCTGATTATCGGAAGCGGCGACCCTTCGGTCACCCCCTGGGCTTGTCAAGCGCTCACCGGCTGAGGTCAGTCGCCCTGCCCGGCGGCCGCGTAGTCGCGCGCAAGGTCGTCGATGATGTCGGCCAGGGGTTCGATCGCACGAATCTCGCCCGCGCCCTGGCCCGCCGACCAGACGTCGCGCCAGCGCATCGCCGCATCCTCCGGCCGGCCGAGCGCGATCGGAGCCTTGGTCTTCAGTCCCTCGGGATCGTGGCCCGCCGCGATCAGGCTGGATCGCAGCCAGTTGGCGGGGATGCCGGTCAGCGCCGCGGAGGTGACGATATCCTCCGCCGTGGCCTCGATCAGCATCTGCTTGTAGCCGGGGACCGCCAGGCTCTCGGCGCAGGCGATCAGCCGGGTGCCCAGGTAGGCGAGGTCCGCGCCCAGCATCCGCGCGGCGCGTATGGCGCGGCCGGTCCCGATCCCGCCGCCGAGCACGATCGTCCCGTCGAACACCTCGCGCACGGCCGGCGCGAAGGCGAAGCCGGCGATCTGGCCGGTGTGACCGCCGGCCCCGGCCGCCACCAGGATCAGGCCGTCGACGCCGGCGCCGGCCGCCTTGCCCGCATAGGTCAGGGAATTGACGTCGGCATAGACCAGGCCGCCGTAGCCGTGGATCGCCTCGACCACCGCCACGGGGCTGCCCAGCGCAGTGATGACGATCGGCGGCCGGTGTTTCAGCACCAGCTCGAGCTCCTCCTCCCAGCGGGCGTAGGAGCGATGGACCATGAGATTGATCGCCCAGGGCGGGGCGTCGGCCGGCAGGGTGGCCGCGATCCGACCCATCCAGTCATCCAGGTCGTCCAGGGTCCTGGCGTTGTTGGCGGGAAAGGATCCGATGATCCCGCCCTTGCAGGCCGCCAGCACCATCTCGACACCCGAGACCAGGAACATCGGCGCGGCGATGGCCGGCAGTCGCAGGCGCTCGGCGATGTGCGCGGGCAAGGACATGGGGTGGCTCAGTCCGCGTCCAGCGGCTTGGGCGGCCAGGGGATGAAGCCTGAGGTGCGGCGCATATAGGCTTCGTAGGCGGGCTTGCGGCGGCGCAGGCGGCCTTCGACGGTGGGCACGCCGCTCCACCGGGTCAGGGTGAACACCAGATAGGCCGGCCCGACGACGGCGAACAGGCCCGGCGTGGTCTCGGCCGCCACCAGCCACAGGCCCCACCAGACGCAGGCGTCGCCGAAGTAGTTGGGGTGCCGGGTATAGCGCCACAGGCCCCGGTCGAGCACCTCGCCCTTGTTGGCGGGGGTCTTCTTGAACCGCACCAGCTGCCAGTCGGCGAGGCTCTCAAAGACCAGGCCGAACACCGCCAGCCCCGCGCCGATCCAGCCGACCGGCCCCAGCCGCGCCGGCTCGGCGGCGATCTGGCCGAGCTGGATGGGCAGGCAGACCAGCCAGAGCAGCGGCATCTGCAACAGGAACACCAGACGGAAGGCCGCGTAGCCATAGCCCCAGCCGCGTTCGGCCTTGGCCTTGTCGAGCATCCGCACATAGCGGCCGTCAGGTCCGTGGTCGCGCCAGCGCCAGAGCATGTAGCCGCCCAGCCGCAGCGCCCAGGCGAGGCAGATCCCGGTCAACACCATGCGCCGGGGGGTCCCGCCGCCGGTCTGGATGTAGGTCGACAGCGCCACCACGCCCATGCCCAGGCCCCAGAGGCTGTCGACAGGCGTGCAGTCGCGCATCGCCACGCAGACCGCCCAGGCCAGGACGAACAGCGCCAGGATGACCCCGGCGTTGACCGCCAGCACGATGACGAGTTGCGGCATTGTCCCCTCCCCCGAGGTCGCCCCATCGAGGCGGGTGATTTGACAGTCTTTCTATGCAAGTTAACTTGGCTGCGCAAGACGAGGGGTGCGGGCCAAGGGGACCGGCTCGCGGCGACGCGGAGGCGATCATGGGCGATTTCACGGGACAGACGGCGCTGATCACCGGCGCGGCGGGCGACATCGGAGCGGCCGCGGCGCTCGCCTTCGCGCGATCCGGGGCCAGGGTGGTGGTCACCGACCGGCGGGGGGACGAACTGGACGCGGTCGCGACGGCGCTCAAGCAATCCGGCGCCGAGGTGCTGGCGCACGCATGTGACCAGACCGATCCGGACGCCGTCGCGGCCCTGTTCGAACAGGTCCGCGGCTGGTCGGGCCGGCTGGATGCCGCGTTCCTCAACGCCGGGTACGGGCGCTACGGCGCGCTGATCGACCTGCCGTTCGACCAGTGGCGCAAGCATGTGGAGGTCAATCTGAACGGCGGGTTCCTGATGGCCCAGGGCGCCGCGCGGCTGATGCGTGACGCAGGCCGGGGTGGCGCCATCGTCATGAACGCCTCGACCGCGGCCACTCATGTCTGCGATCTGCTCGGAGCCTATGTGGCGTCGAAGTCGGGGGTGCGGATGCTGGCCAAATCCCTGGCGTCCGAGCTTGGCGTCCATCGCATCCGCGTCAACCTGATCCTGCCCGGCGTGATCGAGACGGCCATGACCCGCTCGCTGCTCGACGACCCCGCGGTTCGCGCCGACGCGCTGCGCAACACCCCGGTCGGTCGGCTCGGCAGGCCGGAAGACATCGCCCGCCTGGCGGTCTTCCTCTGTGGCGAAGAGGCCGGCTACGTCACCGGCGCCGAGGTGCTGATCGACGGCGGCCAGACCCTGCACGGCTATCCCCGCTGGTTCAGCGCCGACTATGCGCAAGTGAGCGCGGAGTGGGTCGCCCACTCGTCGCCCAAGCCGTAGCGCTTTCGGTTCTTGGGCTCAGCCAGGTATGGTCAGCTCCACCGGGGGTCGCCGGGCGGCGCCGGGTTCGCCTTTGCGGATCACGAAAGTTCCCTGTCATCCCGGCCGCAAGCCTGCGCGCGCAGGCTGAAGCGCCGGGACCCAGGGGGTTCCCGCTGTGCGGTTGCTCCTGGCTCCCGGATCGGCCTTGCAGGCCGTCCAGGATGACAGAATTTGGGGGATTTGCAGTTTCGGAAGTTGCCGAGACGCAGTCGCCGGCGAGCGCCCGATCAGGAGGTGTCGGCGGGCGGCGGCGGGGCGTCGTGGCCGTTGGCGAGCGCGCCCGGGGTAGGGCCAGTCTCCGGCGGGGCGGCCGAGGCCACAGCCTTGTGCGGCGCCAGCACGGCGTTGGCCCTGGCGGCTTCCACCGCGAGCTCTTCGCAGAGCCGGGCGATCAGCTGGTCGGGGTCGAGGTCGAGGAAGTCCTCGTCCTC
>NZ_JANMBF010000137.1:0-32637 GCF_031360265.1 Phenylobacterium sp. | reverse complement strand
GACCCGGAGATCCAGGACGACGACGGCGAGTCCTTCCACCTTCTCGGATTGATCCAGGAGCGCCTCGACGATGTTTCCGAGGAAGAAGACTTCCTCGACCTCGACCCCGACCAGCTGATCGCCCGGCTCTGCGAAGAGCTCAGCGTGGAAGCCGCCAGGGCCGACGCCGTGCTGGCGCCGCACAAGGCTGTGGCCTCGGCCGCCCCGCCGGAGACTGGCCCTACCCCGGGCGCGCGCCCCAACGGCCACGACGCCCCGCCGCCGCCCGCCAACACCTCCTGATCGGCGGGTCCCCGCGACGACGCCAAGGCGTATCGACCTTCAGCGGTCTTGGGGCCAGCGCTCGAAGCCCTCTCCCCCTTGCGGGGAGAGGGTTGGGAGTGGGGCGCCGACGCGGCTTTGCAGGGGCTGGGCGGCGGACTCACAGCTTGCACCCCCACCCCTGACCCCTCCCCCGGCAAGGTTGACGTTGGGGCTTCAACGCAATGGCCGAAGGGTCTAGGCGCCCGCCATCTGGCGCGTCCCGGCCATGCGGGCAAGGCGACCGTGGATGATCTCCTCGGCCTCGCGGACGATACGGTGGATCAGTTCGGCGCAGGTGGGGATGTCGTGGATCAGGCCCTGGATCTGGCCGGCCGACCAGATACCAGCGTCGTTGTCGCCGACCTCATAGACCCCGCGGCCGCGGGAGCCCGCGACCAGTTCGCGGACATCCTCGAATTTCGCGCCTTGTTTTTCCAGCGCCACCACCTGCTGGCTGATGGCGTTCTTCGCCACCCGGGCGGTGTTGTGCATCGTGCGGAAGATCAGCTCGGTGGCGCGTTCGTCGTTGGCGACGATCTGCTCCTTGATGTTCTGGTGGATCGGGCTTTCGACCGTGGCCATGAAGCGGGTGCCCATGTTGATGCCCTCGGCGCCCAGGGCCAAAGCCGCCACGAGGCCGCGCGCATCGCCGAACCCTCCGGAGGCGATCATCGGGATCTTCACCTTGTCGGCCGCCGCCGGGATCAGGATCAGCCCGCCGACGTCGTCCTCGCCCGGGTGGCCGGCGCATTCGAGGCCGTCGATGGAGATGGCGTCGACGCCCATCCGCTCGGCCGAGAGCGCGTGGCGCACCGCGGTGCACTTGTGGATCACCTTGATCCCGTGCGCCTTGAAGTGGTCGACGTGCTCCTGCGGCTTGTAGCCCGCGGTCTCGACGATCTTCACACCCCCGTCGATGATCGCCTGGCGGTACTCGGCATAGGGCGGCGGGGTGATCGCCGGCAGGATGGTCAGGTTGACCCCGAACGGCTTGTCGGTGAGCGCGCGGCAGCGCGCGATCTCCTCACGCAGCTTGTCGGGCGTCGGCTGGGTCAGCGCGGTGATGAAGCCCAGGCCGCCGGCGTTGGCGACCGCGGCCACCAGCTCGGCGCGCCCTACCCACTGCATGCCGCCCTGGACGATGGGATGCTCGATCCCGAACATCTCGGTGAACCGGGTCTTCAGCGCCATGGGTCGTCCCTCCAAACGATTGTTTGGACGACACTGAACCCGCGATCCTTAGGTCAGGCAAGCCCGTGTGTGATCGCCGCCCCTACTGCAACCCCGCCCGGCCGATGGCGTAGAAGCGCTTGGCGCGCTGCTTGCGGATCTCATCGGGGGTGAACCCCTCCAGCGCCTTCAGTTCCTCCTCGACGGCGTCGCCGACCGCCTGCAGGGCGGCTGACGGGTCGGAATGGGCGCCGCCGGGGGGCTCGGGAATGATCCGGTCGACGATCTTCATGCCGAGCAGATCCTGGGCGGTGATCTTCAGCGCCTTGGCCGCCTCGCCGGGGGTGCGCGCGCCGCGCCAGAGGATCGAGTTGGCGCCCTCCGGCGGGATCACCGAATAGACCGCGTGCTCGAGGATCAGCACGCGCGACCCGCAGGCGATGCCCAGCGCGCCGCCCGAGCCGCCCTCTCCCGTGATCACCGCGACCATCGGCACGCC
Source organism: Phenylobacterium sp. (assembly GCF_031360265.1). GTDB lineage: Bacteria > Pseudomonadota > Alphaproteobacteria > Caulobacterales > Caulobacteraceae > Phenylobacterium. The sequence continues at coordinate 30,665 of NZ_JANMBF010000137.1, read as the reverse complement.
CAGCATCAGGCTCTTTTCGGTGGACCGCGCGATGGCCTCGGCGACGCCGCGCTCCTCCGACGCCACCCCCGGATAGGCCGCCGTGGTGTCGACAAAACTGATCACCGGCAGGTTGAACCGCTCGGCCAGCTCCATCAGCCGGATCGCCTTGCGGTAGCCCTCGGGCCGGGCATAGCCGAAGTTGTGCTTCACCCGGGTGACGGTGTCGCGGCCCTTCTCATTGCCCATCACCACCACCGGGCGACCGCGAAACCGGCCGAGGCCGCCCATGATCGCCTGGTCGTCGGCGAACTTGCGATCACCGCGCAGCTCGACGAACTCCTCGATCAGTCCGGTGGCGTAGTCGACGAAGTGCGGCCGGTCGGGATGGCGCGCGACCAGGGTCTTCTGCCAGGCGTCGAGCTTGGAATAGGCGTCGCGGCGCATCGCCTGGGCGCGGGTCCGAAGGGCCTCGATCTCAGCATCGAAAGCCCCCGCGCCGGCCGACTCCGACAGCTTGGACAGCTCCTCGATCTTGCTTTCGATGTCGGCGATGGGCCGTTCGAACTCAAGGTAATGCACAGCCATCCGGGGGTCAGTCCTTCGCGTCGGGGAAGCGGCGGAAATTAGGCGCGATGGCGCCCGCTCACAAGGGCGCCGCCGGGCGAGCGCGGTTCCGCCGATGCAACCGAGCCCCAGGCCAGCGTGTTGTTGGGGCCTAAGACGCCCGAACGTGTCGACCCCGCCCGAGCGTCGCAGGACAAACGGAGATCACCATGAACAAGCCCTTCAAGATCGCGATGGCCTCCGCCCTGGCTCTCGCCACGGCATCCCCGGCCCTCGCCCAGTACCAGTACCAGGACCAGCCGCAGTATCAGCCAGCGCCGCAATACCAGCCGACGGAGCGCTATCAGGACGATCAGCGACGCTATCAGGACGAGCGGGCGGACTATGAAGCCCGCAAGGAGGCCTACGACGCTCGCCGCGACGACTATCAGGCCAAGCGCGACACCTACGAGATGAGCCGCGCCGGCTATGACCAGGCGCGTGCGGACTATCAACGTCGTCGGGCCGACTGGCAGCGCGCCCGCGCCGACTATGACGCCCGCTACGGCTATGGCTCCTACAGTCGCGCCTATGGCGCCGAGCCGGTTTGGGATGGCTCACGCTGGGTGGCTTACGAACCGGCCCCGGCGGCGAGCTACTACGGCCGCGACACCGCCTACACCGCGCAGACCGGCTGCCGCAGCGACAACCGCTCGGCCACCACCGCCGGGATCATCGGCGCTCTGGCCGGCGCGGCGCTGGGTTCAAACGTGGCCGCCAGTGGCCACCGTACAGGAGGGGCCATCCTGGGCGGCGTCGTGGGCGCGGGCCTTGGCGCGGCCGTCGGCAACGCCAACGACAAGTTCAAGTGCGACAGCCGCGGCCCCTACTATGGCTACAACGACACCGTGCCGTATCGCGAAGCCTATGGGTACGGCGAACGCAGCGGCCAGTACGACAACCGCGACTACCAGCGCATGCGCTGCCGCCTGGCGGCAGCGCCGATCGACAGCGACGGGCAGGACTACCGCTACGTCCGCGTCTGCCCGGATCGCAACGGTCGTTATCGGATCACCGGCTGACCGCCCAGTCTGATCACCTCGGCGGGAGGGCCGTCGCAGTGACGGCCCTCCGGTCACGCCTCAGCGCTTGCGTGACAGCGGGTGCTTGGCCGACATCACCTCGGCCAGTCGCTCGCTGGCCACATGGGTGTAGATCTGGGTGGTGCCGATGTCGGCGTGGCCGAGCAGGGTCTGGACAACCCGCAGGTCCGCGCCGCCCTCCAGCAGGTGGGTGGCGAAGGCGTGGCGCAGCACGTGTGGGCTGACCCGGGCCGGGTCGATCCCGGCGTCGGCGGCGGCCTCGTCCAGCAACTGGGCGACCCGGCGCGGCGTCAGGCGGCGCGTCCTGCCGCGCGAGGCGAAAAGCCAGGGATTGGCGGCGTCGCCCTTGGGCAGGAACCCGGGCCGCACCTCCAGATAGGTCTTGACCGCCGCCCGCGCCGCGAGATTGAGCGGAGCCAGCCGCTCCTTGCCGCCCTTGCCCTTGACCATCAGATAGGCCGGGTCGCGGGCCAGCGCCGCCAGCGTCAGGCCGGTCAGTTCTGAGATCCGCAGGCCCGAAGCGTAGGCCAGTTCCACCATGCAGGCGAGCCGCAAGCCCTGGGCCCCGTCGCGGGCGGCGGCCGCGGCGATCAGCCGGTCGACCTCGTCGCGGCTCAGCACCTTGGGCAGCGAGCGGCCCCGGCGCGGCGCCTCGACGCGGCGCGAGGGATCGTCCGGCCGCCAGCCCTCGCCCAGCACGAAGCGATAGAGCTGGCGCAGCGCCGCTCGACGCCGCGCGGCGGTGGCCGGCGCGAGGCCCCGGGCGCCGAGGGCGGCGAAATAGGCCTCGATATCCTCGGCGGCGGCGTCGGCCAGGTCCCGGCCCCGGCCGGCCAGGAAGCCGGCGGCGTCGGCCAGGTCTCGGGTGTAGGCAGTCAGCGTGTTCGCCGCCGCGGCGCGCTCCACCGACATCATCTCCAGGAAGGCTTCGGCCCAGTCTCGCCCCTGGCCGCGCCCTTGGCCGGTCACTTCAGCCCCACGAGACCTTCGAGGGCGAAGGCCCGAGCATCCGCGTCAAGTCCGACGGCGTGCAGCGCCTGGACGATCCGCACCCGGTCACCGATCGCCGGGCCGGCCGGGCCGGCTTCGGCGCAGGTCCAGAGCGAGAGCAGCGCGGCTTCGCCCATCAGCTTCTGCCGGCCCGCCGACTCCAGCGCCAGATCGCGCCCGACCGGCGCCTTGCCCTCGGGCAGGCTCAACCCGGCCATCAGACCTCGGGTGTCCGGCGTCAGCCGGTTTTCCAGGGCCAATGCCAGCAGCGCCGCGGCCTGGGCGCGGGCGCGGACCTTGGGCTCGGCGGCCTGGGTATCGGTGATCAGGGCCATGACCTCCGCATCGGGGGGCGGGCGCCCCTTGGCCGCCGCCGCCGCGAAGGCCGCGAGATCGAGGGGGACCGCGGCGGGATCGAACGCCGGATCGCCAGGGTCGGTCGTCGCCAGCGCCGCGGCCACCGCGGGCGACGGTCTGGCGGTCGTCAGGTCCAGGCCAAGGTCGCGGGACAGGGCGTAGTCGAGGCCGTTGCGCAGCGACGCCGAACCCGGGTTGCCCAAGCCGGCGAGCTTGGCGCCCATCAGCCGGGTGAAGATCGGATCCTTCACCTGCGCCTGGGCAAGATCGAAGGTCAGCCAGGCCTGCGCCTTCTCGCCCGCTATCGCCTGGCAGAAGGTGCGCAGCTTGAGCCAATAGACCTCGTCGCGCCCGACGCTGAGGCCGCTGGAGATCTGGCAGGCGCGAGGATCGTCGCTGGACAGCAGCGCGCTTTCCGCCGCCGCGCGCGCCAGCTCAGAGCTGCGGTCGAGCCCGGGCACGTGCGCGAGAACGGCGGCCGCGGCCTTCGGGTCGCCCTGGAACATCAATGCATTGCCCCGCGCCGCGGCGAGCGCCGGATCGCGTCCCGCGCCTGCGGGACCCGGTGCGCCGGTGGCCAGGATCCGCCGCGCCAGCGCCGACCCGGCCGGCGACAGGGACTTGGCGGCCAACAGGGGCAGCACGCTCCGCGCGGTCCGCGCCGACGCGCCGCTCCAGAGCTCGGGCGGCAGACCGGTGGATCTCCCAGGCGTGGTGAAGGCGTCCGGAGCCGCCAACGGCGTGACCTCGACCTGCTGGGACGCGGCCTGCGCGGCGACCCCATGGGCCGATCCGGCGAGCAACAGGGCAAGGGCGAAACCGGGGAGACGCGACATCTGGCGATCATAGCCGGCGCCGGAAGTTGGCGCGAGAGCGCGCGGTCGTGTAAGCCTTGGACGTTCATGGACCGCTATGCACCGCTGCGCCTTCGCACCATCGCCCTCGTGGGCCTGATGGGAGTCGGCAAATCGAGCGTGGGCCGCAGGTTGGCCAATGCGCTGGACCTGCCGTTCCGCGACGCCGATCTTGAGGTCGAGGCCGCGGCTGGCCGCTCGATCTCCGACATCTTCGCTGACCTGGGCGAGGCCGCATTCCGCGAGGGCGAGCGCCGCGTGATCGCCCGGCTGCTCGACGAGCCGCCTCACGTGCTGGCCACCGGAGGCGGCGCCTTCATGAGCCCGGAAAGCCGCGCGATCCTCAAGTCCCGGGCCGTGACGGTCTGGCTGAAGGCCGACCTTGAGGTGCTCGCCCGGCGCGTCTCACGCAAGGACACCCGACCGCTGCTGGTCGGCAGGGATCCCCTGGAGGTGCTGACGGACCTCGCCGAGGCGCGCTATCCCGCCTATGGCGAAGCCGACATCATCGTCGAGACCGGCGACGCCGCCCACCACGTTACGGTCGAGCAGGTGATCCGGGCGCTTTCGACCTATCTTGAGGACCAGCCGCCCCCCCATCTTGAGGACCAGCCTCGATGACCGCGACCGTGGCCGTGGGGCTGGGCGAGCGGGCCTATGAGGTGCTGATCGGCCCCGGCTTGCTCGACCAGGCGGGCGAGCGGATCGCACCTCTGTTGAAACGCGCGCGCAGCGCCGTGGTCAGCGACGAAACGGTGTGGGGCCTGCACGGCGCCCGGCTGACGGCTGCGTTCGCGCGCGCCGGCGTCGCAGTGATGCCGATCGTCGTGGCGCCCGGCGAACAGACCAAGAGCTTCGACGGTCTGGCCGAGGTCATCGACCGGCTGCTGGCGCTGGAGCTCGACCGCGGCGACCTGATCACTGCGTTCGGCGGCGGGGTGGTTGGTGATCTGGCGGGTTTTACGGCCGCCATCTTCAAGCGCGGCGTCGGGTTCGTGCAGATTCCGACGACCCTGCTGGCGCAGGTGGATTCCTCGGTCGGCGGCAAGACCGCCATCGACACGGCGCGCGGCAAGAACCTGGTCGGCGCCTTTCATCAGCCAAGGCTGGTGCTGGCCGATCTCGATGTGCTGGCCACCCTGCCCGATCGCGAGATGCGCGCCGGCTATGCCGAGGTGATCAAATACGGCCTGCTGGGCGACGTCGGCTTCTTCGAATGGCTCGAGGCCCACGGAGCCCAGGTGCTGGCGCGCGAGCCGGCGGCGCTGGCCCACGCGGTCGCACGCTGCGTCGAGATCAAGGCCGAGATCGTCGCGGAAGACGAAACCGAACAGGGCCGCCGCGCCCTCCTGAACCTTGGACACACCTTCGGCCATGCCCTGGAATCAGAGACCGGACACGGCCCGGCCCTGCTGCACGGCGAAGCGGTGGCCGCCGGCCAGGCGCTGGCCTTCCGGTTCTCGGAGGCCCAGGGGTTCTGCCCCACCCAGGAGGCGCGGCGCGCCACCGCCGCCATCGCCGCCGCGGGCCTGCCGACCGGCCTGCCGCAGGTTCCCGGCCATCCGTTCGCCGCCGATCGCCTGGTTCGCCACATGGCGCAGGACAAGAAGGCCGACGGCGGCAAGCTGACCTTCATCCTGGCCCGGGGTCTGGGCCAGGCGTTCGTCGCCAAGGACGTGGATGCGGGCGCGGTCACGGCCTTCCTCTTGACGGAAGGAGCCCGCTGATGGGCGCGATCCTGGCTCTGGCGCCGATCGTCTTTGGCCTCTTGGCGATCTCGGCCCTGTTCTCGGCCGCCGAGACCGCGCTCACCGGCGCGAGCCGCGGGCGCATGCACCAGCTGGAGCGCGAGGGAGACCGCGCCGCGCGCCGTGTCAACCGGCTGCTCAATGACCAGGAGACGATGATCGGGGCGGTGCTGCTGGGCAACAACCTGATCAACATCCTGGCCTCGGCGCTGGCCACACAGGTGATCACCCGCGCCATCCCCGGCGCCTGGGGCGTCGCGGCGGCCACGGCGGTGATGACCGCGCTGGTGCTGGTGTTCGCCGAGGTGCTGCCCAAGACCCTGGCGATCCTGCGCTCCGACGACGTGGCCCGCTTCCTGTCTGGCCCGGCCCTGGTCGTGGTGCGGGTCGTCGGCCCGATCATCTATGCGATCCAGTGGATGATCCGGAAAACCCTGCGCCCCTTCGGCGTGCGGATGGACATGGAGATGGACGTGCTCGCCGCCCACGAGGAAATTCGCGGCGCCGTCGAATACCATCACTCCGAAGGTCTGGTGGAGACCGGCGACCGCTGGATGCTGGGCGGCGTGCTGGACCTGGCCGAGATGGCGGTCGGCGAGGTGATGGTCCACCGCAAGGAAATCTCGATGATTGACGCGGGCCTGACCTCGCGCGAGATCCTGGCGGCGGCGCTGGAGAGCGCACACAGCCGCATGCCCCTTTACCGCGACGATCCGGAGAACATCGTCGGCGTGCTGCACGCCAAGGACCTGCTGGGCGCCATCGCCGCGGCCGATGGCCGGATCGACGCCATCGACATGGCCGCCATCGCGCGCGAGGCCTGGTTCATTCCGGAGACCACCAGCCTGAAGGAGCAGCTTGCCGCCTTCCTCAAGCGTCGCGCCCACTTTGCCCTTGTGGTCGATGAATACGGCGCGCTCCAGGGGCTGCTGACCCTTGAGGACATCCTCGAGGAAATCGTCGGCGAGATCGAGGACGAGCACGACGAGGCGATCGCCGGCGTCACGGCCGCCGAGGACGGCTCGGTTTCGGTGGACGGTTCGGTGACGATCCGCGATCTCAACCGGGCGATGAACTGGGACCTGCCGGACGAGGAGGCGGTCACCGTCGCCGGCCTCTTGATCCACGAGGCGCGGACGATTCCCGACGCCGGCCAGAGCTTCACCTTCCACCGCCAACGCTTTGCGGTGCTGGAACGCAAGGCCAACCGCGTGACCCGGCTGCGGATCTGGCCCGCGGTGGCGCGCGACGACGATTAGATTCAGGGTTCCGGGGAACCCAAGAGGCGGCAGGGTCGTTGGGCAGAGCCTGTTTCGAACCGGGACAGGCCGCAGTTGCGGCTTGCAACCGCCGCAGCCTGGCCCAAAGTCGCGTTCCGCGCCTGTCGCACCCACGATCTTCCTGACAAATCTTTGTTTTTTCTTGTGAACCCCATGCATTTGCCTGTGAACACGAAACCTGTGGCGAGCCCGGGGTTTGGCCGATGACTGAGATTGCCGATCTGAAGGGTCTGCGCGTCCTGGTTGTGGAAGACGAAATGATGGTCTCGATGATGATTGAGGACATGCTCTGCGACCTGGGCTGCCATGTCGTCGGTCCGGCCGCGCGGCTCGACGAAGCCATGGATCTGGCCCGGGCCGGCGGGATCGACTGCGCCTTGCTGGACTTGAACCTTGGCGGCCAACCGATCTTCCCGCTGGCGGACCTCCTGCGCGAGCGAGGCCATCCCATGGCCTTCGCCACCGGCTATGGCGACGCGGGCCTGCGCGACGTCGATAGGGGCTGCCCGGTACTGCAAAAGCCGTTCCGGGAGGGCGATCTGGCCCGGGTGCTGGCCGAGCTGCGAGCGGCCGTCGGCTGAACGCCGCGAGACCTTCAGCGGCCCTGGGCCTCCAGCGCCGCGATGATCTTGTCCGGTGTAATCGGATAGTCGCGGATGCGAACACCACAGGCATTGTAGATGGCGTTGGCCACGGCCGCCCCGGCGCCGGAGATACCCAGCTCGCCGACCCCCTTGATGCCCATCGGGTTGGCCTTGTCGTCGACCTCGTCGAGCATGACGGCGTCCAGCTCGCCGATGTCGGCCTGCACCGGCACCAGATATCCCGCCAGGTCCTGGTTGATCAGCGAGCCGTGGTGCGGATCGACCGAGTTGCCCTCGGTCAGGGCCGAGCCCACGCCCCAGATCATCCCGCCGGTCAACTGACTGCGCGCGGTCTTCCAGTTGAGGATGCGACCGGCGGCGAACACGCCCAGCATCCGCCGGGTGCGGACCTCGCCGGTGACGGTGTCGACGCCGACCTCGACGTAGTGGGCGCCATAGGTGTGCGAGCTCCACTGGCTGGCGTCGGCGGCCGGGCGCACCTCGCCGTCGGCGGTGAGGCCATCGGGCCGGTTGCGGCGGATCAGGTCGGCCAGCCGCTCGGACCGGTTGGCGATGGCGATCACACCGTCCTGGAAGGTGATCTGCTCAGAGGGTCCGCCGAACAGGGGGGAGGCCGGGTCGTTGATGGCGATTTCTGCGATAGCCTTCCTGAGGTTCATGCCGGCGTCGAGCGCTGCCGAGCCGGCGGTGGCCGCGCCGAACTGGCCGCCGGAGCCGGGCGCGGGAGGCAGCTCAGAATCGCCGATCTCCACCCGCACATCGCCCAGCGGCACACCGAGCGTCTCGGCGGCGATCTGGGCCAGCACGGTGTAGGTGCCGGTGCCGATGTCGGTCATGCCCTGTTTGACGGTGATCACCCCCTCCGCGTCGACCGTGAAACTGGCCTTGGCGGGCAGCAGGAAGTTCCCGCGGATGGCGGCGGCCATGCCGAGGCCCACCATCCAGCGGCCGTCGCGGACCTGGCCCGGGGTGGGCAGGCGCTTGTCCCAGCCGAAGGTCTGCGCGCCTTCACGCATGCAGCGGACCAGCTGGCGGATGGAGAACGGCTTGCCGGTCTCCGGGTCGGTCGGCGGCTCATTGCGGATGCGCAGTTCGACGGGATCCATGCCGAGCTTCTCGGCCAGCTCGTCCATGGCGACTTCCAGGCTGAGCGTGCCAGACGCCTCGCCCGGCGCGCGCATGGCGCTGGCCACCGGCAGATCGAGGCGGACCAGCCGATGGCCGGTCAGGCGGTTGGGCGCCGCGTAGAGGTTGCGCGCGAAGTTCGACGCGTGCTCGGTAAAATTGCCGCGCCGGTCGCAGTGGGTGGTGGTCATCATCGACATGGCGGTGAGTTTGCCGTCGGCCGTGGCGCCCAGCCGCACGCGCATCTCGGTGGCGGGACGGTGCACGGTGCCGTGCATCATCTGCTGGCGGGAATAGGCGATCTTCACCGGCCGTCCGAGCTCGCGCGCCGCCAGCGAGGCCAGCACCAGGTCGTCGTAGAACGAACCCTTGCCCCCGAAACCGCCACCGACATAGCGGGTCAGAAGGTGCACGTTCTTGTTCGAGATCATCAGGGTCTCGGCCAGGGAGTTCTGGGCGTACCGCACCATCTGGATCGAGGTGTGGACGGTCAGCTTTTCGCCCTCCCACCAGGCGGTGGTGGCGCAGGGCTCCATCTGGCAGTGGTTCTGCAACGGGCTGCGCCAGACGTCGTCGATCTTCACAGGCGCGGCGGCGAAGGCCGCCTCGAAATCACCGATCTCGATGTCGGATTCGCCGGGCGGCTGGACGCCTTCATCGTAGTGATCGTGGAAGATCACCGAGCTGGCGTCCTCCTCAAAGGTCAGGTCCACCAGCGCCGCGCCCGCCGTGGCGTTCTCCAGGGTGTCGGCGACGACCACGGCCACCTGCTGGCCAAAATAATGGACCTGGTCGGAGTCCAGCGATGGGCGGGGCGCCGGGGTGAAGAAGTCGTAGCGCGCCGGGCGCGGACCTTGCGCCGGCGCATTGGCGTGGGTCCAGACCAGCATGACCCCGGGGGAGGCCTGGGCCGCGGCCGTGTTGATGGCAACGATCCGGCCTCGGGCGATGGGGGCGGAGACCAGGACGCCATAGGCCGGTGGGGACGGCGGGACGATTTCATAGGCATAGGGCGCCGTGCCGGTGACCTTCAGCGGGCCCTCGTAGCGGTCCACCGCCTTGCCGATGTTACCCGCGCGGTTTTCCTTGACCGGATTGCTGGCGGCTTCCCAGTCGATGACCGAGCTCATGCGGCGCTCCCGTTGTTGCGAGCTTCCTCGATCGCCACCGGCCCCAGGCGGGCGACGAGGCTGATCTTGAAGCCGTTACGGCCATTCTCGCTGGCCCCGGCCAGTTCGGCGGTGATGGCTTCCGCGGGCGAGGCGCCGGCAGCCAGCGCGGCCTCGGCGAGCCGGGCCCGCCACGGCTTGTGGGCCACCGCGCCCAGGGCCACCCGGTCGCCGGCGACGGCGACGCTGGCCAGGCCCGCTGCGTAGGAGGCCCGGTCGCGGACCTTGCGATAGACCTGCCCGCCAACCGGCGGCGGCGGCAGGAGCACGGCGGTGATCAGCTCGCCAGCGATCAGATGGGTCTCGATCTGCGGCGTCTCGCCGGGCAGGCGGTGCAGGTCGTCCAGGTCGAAGGTTCGGGGGTCGCCGTGCGGCGACAGAGTCTCCACCGAGGCCCCCAGCGCCGAGAGCGCGACCGCCATGTCGGACGGATGGGTGGCGATGCAGGCGTGACTGCCGCCGAAGATCGCCGAGTTGCGGTTCAGGCCTTCCAGCGCGCCGCAGCCGGAGCCGGGCTGGCGCTTGTTGCAGGGTTTGGCGGTGTCGTAGAAATAGGCGCAGCGGGTGCGCTGCAGCAGGTTTCCGCCCGTGGTGGCCTTGTTGCGCAGCTGGCCCGAACCGCCGGCGACGATCGCCTGGGTGAGCACCGGGTAGCGCGCGCGGACGCGGGCGTCGGCGGCCAGGTGGCTGTTGGTGACCAGGGCGCCGATGCGCAGGCCCCCGTCGAGCGTGTCCTCGATGGCGGCGAGCGGTAGCCGGCCGACGTCGATCAGGTGGGCCGGCTGCTCGATCTCGAGCTTCATCAGGTCCAGCAGGTTGGTGCCGCCGGCGATGAACTTCGACCCAGGGGTCGCCGCGGCGGACCTCACCGCGCCGGCGGCGTCGGTGGCGCGCTCGTAGGTGAAGGGCCTCATGCCGCCTCTCCGGCGACGGACCGGATGGCCGCCACGATCTGCGGATAGGCCGAGCAGCGGCAGATGTTGCCGCTCATCCGCTCGCGAAGTTCGTCGTCGGTGAGCGCGATCCTGCCGGTGAGGTCGGTGGTCTCCTGGCTGGGCCAGTTGAGCGCCACTTCGGCCAGCATGCCCACGGCCGAGCAGATCTGGCCCGGCGTGCAATAGCCGCACTGGAAGGCGTCTTCGGTAAGGAACGCGGTCTGGATGGGGCTGAGCTTGTCGACCGAGCCGATCCCCTCGATGGTGGTCACCGCGTCGCCGTCGTGCATCGCCGCCAGCGACAGGCACGAATTGATCCGCGTGCCGTTGACCAGCACCGTGCAGGCGCCGCACTGGCCGTGGTCGCAACCCTTCTTCGATCCGGTCAGACCCAGGTGCTCACGCAGGGCGTCCAGCAAAGTCGTGCGCGTATCGAGGTCGAGGGTCCTCGCCTCGCCGTTGACGGTGATCGTGGTCTTCAAACGCCAGCTCCCGGATCGTTGTGGCCGCTTCGCGGGCGGCGTCTTCAAACGCTTGTTTAGCTTACCGCCTACGCCTCGCCCGGCGCCAGAGCCTTCAGCGACAAGGCGTGCAATGGACCGGCCAGTTCCTCGGCCAGGGCTCGGTAGACCATCCTCTGGCGGGCCACCTTGGCCGCGCCGGCGAAGGCCGCGGCCTCGATCGTCACGTTGAAATGGCTCTCCCCGCCGGGCCGCGCGCCAGCGTGGCCGTGATGCCGGGCGGAGTCGTCCTCGATCTCCAGCCGCGACGGCTGGAAAGTAGCGGTGAGTTTTTGTCGGATAGCTTCAGATATGGCGCCCATGGGCCTGATCTTCAATTCTTGAAAGGGATTATCTCGGCTTCATACTTGGGCCATGGCCGCCGCGTTTCAATACAAGCCCAGGTTCGTCGATATCCGCGTCCGTCCGCCCTCCAAGGAGGAGGACGCGCGGGCCGAGGACGTGACCGCGCTGAAGCCCGGCGAGCGGGCCTGCGACCACCCCGGCTGTCGGCTGGCGGCCACGGCGCGCGCGCCGAAATCCCGCGATATGCTGAACGAGCACTACTGGTTCTGCCAGCCGCACGCCGCGGAATATAATCGAAACTGGAACTTCTTCGCCGGCATGAGCGAGGGCGAGGTGCGGCGACGCCAGCAGGACGAACTGTTCACCGGCGGTCGCCCCACCTGGGAGATGAAAGCCAGCCGCCTGTCGCGCGAGGCCGCGGCCTTCTCCAACAAGTTCAAAAAGGGCGAGGGCTATCGCGACCCCTTCAACCTGTTCGGCAAGAACGGCGGCAAGGCGATGCCCGAAGCCGAAGACCGCCGGCTCGGCAAGATCGAGCGCAATGCGCTGGCCGACCTCGACCTCGGCGTCAATGCCGACGGCCCGGCGATCCGCACCCGCTACACCGAACTGGTCCGCCGCCTGCACCCCGACGCCAACGGCGGCGACCGCGCGGGCGAACAGCGCCTGCAAAGGGTGATCAAGGCCTACCAGTCCCTGCGCAAGGCGGGGATGGTGTAAAGGTCGATTGCGCGCAGCCTTGCGTTGCAAGGGAGGCAATTGACATGCCACGCGGGTGAGCGTTCTCTCCAGTAGCTGTTCTAATACGGGGGGATTGTTCTATGTCATTGTTAGGAATTGGAGCTGGATTCTCGGTAGATATGGACCAGATGGATATTGGCGTTCTAACAACCGGCGCCGTGACATCAGCCACTTCTACGCAATATTCTGTAGATGTCAGTGGAGAAACTACGCTTTTTATTGGTTCGGGTATTTCTTACAATTCACTTGGAATTCCGAATGGCGGAACTATAAATCAAATACAAGAGCAATATCTAGGATCTTTGGTTTATGACATCACGGGATTCTCGGTTCCCGCAACGTCCTTTGTGCAATGGGCTTATGCAAGCGACACCTTATCTGCGAAGCTCGCAGTCCTTTCAGGTTCAGACACAATATTTGGGGGGCCCGGAGATGATCTCCTGCGTTCCTATGGCGGAAACGACTCCGTCCTAGGTGGCTTGGGAAACGATACTCTCGACGCAGGTTCGGGTTCGGACACCGTTAGTGGGGGCGCCGGCAACGATTTCATCATGGTTTCAGGGGGCGGCTCAACCTACCTGCGCGGCGACGACGGCAACGACTCCATTTCTGGCGGGGCGGCGTTCGACGACATCAACGGCAACGCCGGCAGCGACACCGCCCATGGCAATGGCGGCGACGACTGGGTGGTGGGCGGCAAGAACGACGACATGCTGTTTGGCGATGCTGGCAACGACATTGTCTGGGGCAACCTGGGCAACGACACGCTGGACGGTGGGGCGGGGACTGACCAGGTGCGCGGCGGTCAGGGCGACGATGTGCTCAACGGCGGGCCGGGCGACGACTTCGTCTCCGGCGACCGCGGCAACGACACCATTACCGGCGGGGACGGGGCGGATCTTTTCCATGGCTCGCAGGACGCCGGAATTGATCGGGTGCTCGATTTCCATCTTTCCGAAGGAGACAGAGTCTTTCTCGATCCCGGCACGACCTACACCGTCCGCCAGGTGGGGGCGGACACGGTGATAGACATGGGAAGCGGCAACCAGATGATCCTCGTCGGGGTGCAGCTTTCGACGCTGACGCCGGGGTGGATATTTGGCGCCTAGAGGCTTGGCGTTTGGGATTCTGCTCCCAATGCCTTGGGATGTGTGCTCGGCGAGAAGATGTACCAGCGCGTCGTCTCGACGGGTCCGCCGCCTGCACCCCGACGCCAACGGCGGCGAACAGCGCCTGCAAAGGGTGATCAAGGCCTATCAGTCCCCGCGTAAGGCGGGGATGGTGTAGGCGCTACCGCGGGTTCTCGGAGACGACGCCTCTGAGCGCGTCGTTCAAGCGGGTCTGCCAGCCGCCGCCCGAGGCCCGGAAGAATCGCAGGATATCAGCGTCGAGACGCAGTGTTACCTTCTCCTTGGGCTCTTCGAGGCGAGGCCGGCCTCGTGCCCGCTTCTGGGCATCGACCCAGGCGTCACCAAGCACCTCGCGCGCCGGTTTCATCCGCGCGAAATCCTCCGCCGTGAGTTCCGGGTTCTCATCGTCCATCTTGAACGGATCGGGCGTGTTCATAGGCCTTGACCTCTCTGTCGTTGGCCCGTCAAAAACTGATCACGCGCAGGTCCTCGCCTCGCGGCGTGAAAGCGACAACGTAGACGAATGCCTCGACGTAGCCGACGGCGACATAGCGAGGTTCCCCATAGTTGGAGCGGGAGTCCTCGGTCGTCGTCGCCGTGTCCCAATCGAAGTCCGCCACCTTGGAAAACGGCAGCCCACGCTCGCGCATGTTCCTGTCGCTCTTGGCCGGATCGAACTTGATCGTCATGTTTTAATGTACCGACGCAATATCCGCGCGGCAAGATTTATCGTCAGGACAAATAATCAAGTCCCCCCGCGCATGTCGTCTGGGAAGCTTCTAGGGTGCGATGTGCGCGGCGGTCAGTTCCGCGCGGGCGGCGTCCAGTTCAGCCCTGAACTCCGGCTTGGCCATCAGCTTGACCACCATGACATTGGCCAGCACCTGACTGGCGTCGACATCGGCGCGGTAGTGGACCCCGCAGTAGAGCCTGCTCTCGGCATAGTCGGCGGCGCGCGCCAGGATGATCTGGGCGTTGCCGGGCATCAGGTTGGCCAACACAGCGGCGGCGGCATAGCCCATGGTGGCGTGGCCCGATGGGTAGCTGTTGCGCACGTCATGAGCGTCGTCACAGACGTCCAGCGCCCGGTCGGCGGCGAAGGGCCGCTCGCGCTTGAAAAAGGCCTTGGCCTGCTTGGCCGCGACACTGTCCTCGTTGCGCAGATCGGCGAACAGCCTGGCGGTGGCGGGAAAGCGTTCGAGGCTGAACGCCGGGCCGAAGATCTCGGTGATCGCCGTGACCTCCTCCACCGCGTCGTCATGCCTGGCCTGGGCCAGCCGTTCGGGGGACCGGACGGCAGCCAAGCGGTGCAGTTCTGCGCGGCCCTCGACGGCGGCCAGCATATCGTCCTTCGGTGGCGGTGGCAGCAGGGTCGCGGGATCGAGCTCCCCCGGGCTCAGGAATTTGGAGACCGGCGCCGGCTTGGCGGGCGGCGCGGCGGGCTGGGCTTGCGCCACGCCGGCCAGGAGGAGAAGACTGACCGCCAAAGGCGTTATCTCCCAGCGCACTAGAAATTGACCTTCAGCGAGAGCTGATAGTTCCGCGCGGGCTGGAAATAGTACTGGTCGTAGGGGACCGTCTTGCCGGGCTTGATGGAGGTGGCTTTCTGGCTGTCGGTCAGGTTGTAGATCGCCGCTTCGATACGGTAGCGGTCGAACCGGTAGACCACCGAGAGGTCGGCCGAGTTGTAGCCGCCGATCTTGTAGGCCGCCGGCTCCCCCTCCGCCCCCCAGGCCTCGCCGGTGTACTTGTCGATCAGCGACACAGACCAGTGCTCGTCGTTGTAGAGAACCCCGACCGCGGCGGTGGATTTTGGCGCCCCGGCGATCTGTTTGCCGCCCGTGATCACCACCGGCAGGCCGCCGATCATCGTCGTCGCGCCCTCGGCCTTGGCGGAGTTGATCGACCCATTGGCGAACAGGAATACCTTGTCCGTCGCCGCAAGGGTCACCGATCCTTCGACACCCTTGTAGACCGCTCCGCCAAGGTTGAAATTGACCGTCTCGCTGCCGCCCGCGGCCAGGGGGATCGCGGCCGTCTGAAGCTTGTTCTTGAAATCGATGTAATAGACGTCAGCGTCGAACGTTAGCTTCGCGGCGTGATAGACGGCGCCGACCTGGTAGTTGGTGGATGTCTGGGACCGTAAGTCATTCAAATTCGGGTTCACGGCCTGGGTGACGCTGATATCCGGAAGCAGAAAGCCGGTTGCGTACTGCGCATAGACCGCCAAATTTTCCTGAGGTTTGTAGTTTGCCGTTAGAAAATACAGGGTCTTGTTGAAGGTCTTGGAGCCGTGGAACGGTTGCCGTGATTTCTGATTTACGTCGGCATTGACCGTAATTGTCTCACTGACGTATTTTATTCCAGGCGTAATCGTCAACTGCGTCGTCGGCTTCCATTCGAAGTCGATGAAGGGCTCGTACTGCTTCCAGCCCGAATATTGCAGGTACTCCAGATACTGCGGCACGCCGGCCACCACCTTCTGGCGGTAGTCGACCGCGTAGGCGCCGTTCACCCGGCCAAGCGTGGCGTCGTAGTCGTAGCGGGCGCGCGGGCCGGTGTCGGCCTTTTCAATCCACAGGCCCGCCTTGATCTTGCCGAAGGACAGCTCCTGGTCGAGATGCAGAATGTCGCCGTAGATCTTGTAGACGTTGAGCTTGGTGTAGCCGGGGACGTGGCCGTTGACGACCGGCTTGCCACCGGGAACCTGGGTGATCGCAAGGCCGGTCTTGTTGGCGATGTCGGTGGGCGAGAGGGTCGGGTCGAGGGACGATTCCGTGTCATTCTTGTAGTAGTAGGAATAGACCGTGTTCTCGAGCTTCAGGCTCGGCGTGATGTCGCCGGTCAGCTTGGCGTAATTGAAATAGGTGTGCTTGGTGACGAGGTTGTAGCCGCTGAAATTCGGCGAGGCCCGGTCGTTGTTGAGCGCGAAATTCTTCCCATAGAGCGCCACCTGGTTCAACGTCGCGCCGGCGTTGTCGTTGGTGTTGATCTTGGTGAAATTCCAGGTGCCCAGCACCGTCAGCTTCCAACTGCCCGCGATCGGAAACACCGCGCGGACCAGTTGGTTATAGGCCTTGGCCTTGTTGCCCGTCAGATAGCCGTCTGTGGTCAGTTCCTGGAAATTGAACAGGGCGTGGGCGCCGTTCAGTTGGGCGATATCGCCGGTCGAAAGCTTCGTCATTGACATCCAGGTGTTCCAGGACCCGCCGGTCACCGACTGTGAACCGCCACGTTCGTCACTGACCTCAGGCGAGAAGATGTTCACCGATCCGCCAAAGCTGGCGACACCCAGCTGGCTGGCCTGTCCCGGCCCGCGATCGACCACCACCGCGCCGATCGTCGAGGACGGGAAGAAGGAGGTGGAGTGGTGGCTTGGGCCGTTGGCGTCGCCCCAGGGGATGCCGTCGTAGGTAATGTTGTATTCGCCGTCCTTGAAGCCACGCAGAGTGCTCTTGGCTTCGCCGAGGCCAGGGCCGTTGAACGATGTCCCGGACATGCTTGGCGCCAGGTTGACGATCTGGGTGTAGTCGGCCGTCGCCGGAATGAACTGGTCGATGGCCCGGCGGTCGATGATCGACTGCGGCTGGATTGCCTCCAACGATGCCTTGGTCGGCGCCGCGGCGGTGGCGCCACTGGCCCCGGTCACCACCAGTTCGTCCACCTGGCGGCCATAGTCTGGCCGCTCCGGATCGATATTCACCGGTCCGGCTTCCGCGGCGAAAGCGGGGGTCGCGGCCAGGGCGGTGATCAGGGCCAGGGCCGAACAGGCGCCCAGCCGCGCAAGCTTCGCACCACGGACATCCGCCCGTATCGCCGATCGCATCATCTCAGTCCCCCGCTGCGCCGCCGGGTCCTGGCGGCAAGGACCCTTGAACGGCCCGCAGCGGGGTTCTCATGAAGCTGAGCGTTGGAAGCAAATGAAGGTTTTGTTGCAGTTATACTTCAGGAACTAATTTGATTTCCGCCATCGGCACGGGAACACACAAGAATCTTCTTGCCGGATATTCCGAACACGGAATATCCGAGAGCGGACACCTCGGCGAAGCGGAATCGAGCGCGGCGCCTATGCCTCTGCTTCCGCCGGCGTCCGTTCGGTGTCGACGGCGGCCTGCATGGCCGGGGCGTAGCGTGAGCCGGTCACCGTGGTCTCGTTCACCACGGCGTCGACGCGGGCCATGATCGCGTCGGAGAGGCTGACCTGGGCCGCTCCGGCGTTCTCGCGCATGTGCTTGGGGCGCGCGGTGCCGGGGATCGAGACCAGGGTCGGATCCTTCTTCATCAGCCAGGCGAGGCACAGCTGAGCCGGCGTGCAGCCGGCCTCCGACGCCAGGGTCTCGAACTGGGCGAGCAGCTCGAGGTTGGCCTCGAAGGCCTCGCCTTGGAAGCGCGGCATGCCGGTACGGAAATCGCCGGCCTCGAGCTTGGCCAGGTCGCGCACCCCGCCCGCCAGGAAGCCCCGGCCGACCGGCGAGAAGGCCACGAAGGTCACGCCCAGCTCCTGGCAGGCGTCGAGGACGGCGATCTCCGGATTGCGGGTCCAGGGGGAGTATTCGGTCTGCAGGGCGGCGATCGGATGGACGGCGTGGGCGCGGCGCAGGGCTGGCGCGCCGACTTCCGACAGGCCGATCGTGCGGATCTTGCCCTCGACGACCAGGTCGGCCAGCGCCCCAACGCTGTCCTCGATGGGCACGCGCCGGTCCCAGCGGTGCAGGTAGTAGAGGTCGATGGTCTCGGTCTTCAGACGCCGCAGACTGTCTTCACAGGTGGCCTTGAGAGCCTCTGGCCGGCCGTTCAACTCGCGCTTGTCGCCGACGGTCATGCCGCACTTCGACGCCAGGGTGAACCTGTCGCGATGACCGCCCAGCACCTCGCCGACCAGGGTCTCGTTGTGGCCCAGGCCATAGACCGCGGCGGTGTCGAAGAAGGTGTAGCCCGCGTCCAGCGCGCCCAGCAGCACCCGCTCGGCCTGCTCGCGCGACGGCGGCGCGCCATAGGCGTGGGAGAGGCTCATGCACCCCAGGCCAATGGCTGAGACTTCGAACGGACCGATGCTGCGCGTTTCCATGGGATGCTCCGAGAAGATGATCCGGGCGAGAAAGGGCGTGGGCAGCCCCGCGTCAAGCCCGGTGCTTCCGCTGGTCCCCACCCGCCCGCCGTTGGTCACCGCGTGAACCCCGCACAGCCCGCCGGCGACGCCGCTCAGCCCTGGCGACTGGCGCGGGATCGCGGCAGGATCATCGTCTGGCCAACCCCGATGGGATGGAGCGATCAGATGCGAACGATGATGCAAACGACGATGCTGGGCGCGGCCGCCGCGGCGCTGCTGGCCGGCGGCGCCCAAGCCAGGGCGGCAAGCGTGGACGAATGGGGCGCCTACGGGCGCGATCCCGGCGGGACGCGGTTCTCGCCCCTCACCCAGGTGACGCCGGCCAATGTGGCGAGCCTGAAACCCGCCTGGACCTTCCACACCGGCGACATCTCCGATGGCAAGACGAAAGAGACCGACGGCAGATCCGCGCGTCGCAGCGGGTTCGAGACCACGCCGCTGTTCCTGGACGGTCGGCTCTATCTGACCACGCCGTTCAACCGGGTGATCGCGCTGGACCCGGTGAGCGGCCGGCAGCTTTGGACCTACGATCCGAGGATCGACAAGACCCTCCCCTACGGCGACGGGCTGATCAACCGTGGCCTGGCGGCGTGGCGCGACCCCAGGGCGTCGGGCCGGGCCTGCGCGCTGAGGCTCTACGAAGCGACGCTCGACGCCCGTCTGGTGTCTGTGGACGCCGCCACCGGATTGCCCTGCCCCGGCTTCGGGCTTCAGGGCGTCGTCAGCCTGCGCGACGTGGCCCGCTATCGGCCCGGCCAGTACCACATGACCTCGCCGCCGGTGGTGGTGGACGGTGTCGTGGTGGTGGGCTCGGCGATCGACGACAACGCGCGCGCCGAGATGCCCAGCGGCGCCGTGCGCGGCTTCGATGCGCGCAGCGGCAGGCTGATGTGGACCTGGGAGCCGCTGGTCAAGCCCGCGGGCGTGGCCGCCCAGGCCTGGAAGACCGGCGCAGGCAACGCCTGGTCGGTGCTGAGCGCCGACCCCAAGCGCCACCTGGTCTATGTGCCGACCGGCAGCGCCAGCCCCGACTACTGGGGCGGCTTGCGCCCCGGCGACAACCGCTGGGCCGATTCGGTGGTGGCGCTGGACACCCGCACCGGCAAGCTGCGCTGGGGCTTCCAGCTGGTGCACCACGACCTTTGGGACTACGACACCGCCGCCCAGCCGATGCTCACCCGGATCCGGCTGAACGGGCGGATGACGCCGGCCGTCGTCGCCAGCAACAAGACCGGCATGGTGTTCGCGCTCGACCCCGAAACCGGCAAGCCGCTGTTGCCCGTGGAGGAACGCGCGGTCCCGCAAAGCACACTGCCCGGCGAGGTCAGCTCGCCGACCCAGCCGTTCCCGACCACCGTGCCGCCACTGGTCCCTCAGGCGCTGAAGGCCGCCGACGTCTGGGGGGTCTCCGACGCCGAGCGCAAGGCCTGCGCCGCGCAGCTCGGCGCCATGAGCGGGACTTCGATGTTCGCGCCGCCCAGCGAGGCGGGAACCCTGGCGATCCCGGGCAATGTCGGCGGGGTCAACTGGAGCGGCTTTGCCTGGGACGCCGTTCACGGCTGGGTGATCGTCTCGGTGACCAACCTGCCGACCAAGGTGCGGATGATCCCGGCCGCCAGGTTCGTCAACGGGGACAAGGGCGACCTGCGCGCCGAGACGACGATGCAGGCGGGCACTCCCTACGCCATGTCGCGGGCGCCGTTCATGTCGCCGCTGGGACTGCCCTGCATCGCCCCGCCGTTCGGCGAGCTGATGGCGGTCGACCTGTCGGTGGGAAGGATCGTCTGGCGCACGCCCCTGGGGGCCGTCGAGGAGCTCGCGCCCGGTGTCGGCCACTTCGCCAAGGGATCGCCCGTGCTGGGCGGACCGATCGTCACTGCCTCGGGCCTGGTGTTCGTCGGCGGGACCATGGACCGCACCTTCCGCGCCTTTTCCGCGGAGACCGGCAAACCGCTGTGGAGCGCCGAACTGTCGGCCAGCGCGCACGCCACCCCGATCACCTATGAGGCCGGCGGCAAACAGTACGTCCTGATCGCCGCCGGGGGCTCGGCCAAGGTCGACGAGGAGCGGCAGGGGGACTCGGTGGTGGCGTTCGCGCTGCCCTAAGCGCTCTCCACCAGCTTCGCCTCCAGCGCGGCGAAGTCGTCCACGAACCAGACCGTGCGCCCGCGGTTGGACTCGGTGACGAAGTCGCGCAGGGGACCGCTGGCCTGGGCAGCGGCGGTGACGTCGCCCAGCACGGCGATCTGGAAGCGGTAGTTGACCAGCTTCTGCAGCACATGGCCGGCGACGCCGGAGGACAGGCGCAGGAAGTCGGGGCCGAGCCGCGCCAGCGGGATGGCGACCAGCCGGACCTCGGCACCGTAAAGCTCGCCGATCAGGTCGGAGAGGTTGCGGTCGTCGGCCAGCCCAGGCCCGGTGTCGGCGCAGACATAGACGCGCGCGCCAGCAAGCTCGCGGACGCTCATGGGATCAGCGCCTGGCGCAGGAAGGCGTCGATCTCGTCGGTGTGGCCGATCAGGAAATGACTGGCCTGCGGCAGGTAGCGGATGTCGGCGTGCGGGATGTTGGCGGCCAGGCGGTCGCGGGTTCCGGGCGAATCGATGAAAACGTCGCGGCCGCCGAGAATGGTCAGCACCGGCATGGTCAGCCGGCCGAGCGCCGCGTCGCTGAAGCCGGGCAGGCGCTCGCGGCGGACCCTGAAGCTGCTGTTGATCATGTCGTTGAACGCGGCGAAGGCCTGCATCGCCGGCGACGCCTCGCCGTTCGGCTGCGGCGCGCCGATCCGCTGCATAAACTTGCGCCGCCCCCACGGACCCAGCGCCAGCAGGGGCAGCGCCCAGAGGAGCACATTCCGGTGGCGCCCGACGCCGCCGGGGCACAGCAGCGCCAGCGCGCTCACCCGTTCAGGATGTTTCGTCGCGTACTCCAGCGCCAGCCAGCCGCCAAGCGAGATGCCGACCAGGGCGGCCCGCTCGACGCCGAGGCCGCTCAGCACCTCGTCCAGCCAGCGGTCGTAGGCGCCGGACGCCAGCGCCGGGCGCGACGGGGCGCTCAGGCCCGGCTCGCCGATCATGTCGACGGCGTAGACTCCGAACCGCTCGCCCAGCAGGGCGGCGTCGCGCATCCAGACCACCGAGTTCGACGCCGAGCCGTGCAGCATGACCACCGCCGGCGCGCCCGGCGTTCCGCTGGCGATCACGAAGGTCTCGCCCTGCGAGGTGGGCACGCGCAGGTGCTCGCAGGGCTTGGGCCAGTGCGCGAGGAACTGCGCATACCGTTCGAGCACGGCTAGGCCGGCGGCTGGCGTCTTCCAGATCCCGCCCACGGTCAGTCCTCCGCCAGCACGTCGAGCATCTTCAGCATCGTGGCGGTGTCGGCGGGCGAGCCGACGATCACCACCTTCAGGTGACGGCGGGGCGGGTCGTAGGCGATGTCGAGACTCATCGGGTCCGCGGGTTGGGTCTGGCCCATGCGCAGGCTGGGCAGCAGCCGCGCCAAATGCTGGGCGCGCTCCGGCGAGGTGTCCGGCAGGTCGACGATGCTGGTGACCCGCGCGGCGGACGCACGGCGGCCGAGGACGACGCCGGTCATGGCCTCCAGGTCGGAGCGCAGGATGCGCCAGGACTTGCCGACCTTGACCGCCCGCACACGGCCTTCGCGGATGAACCGCAGCACGGTCTTGGGGTGCAGCTTCAGGCGCTCGGCGAACTGCTCGACGGTGTAGACTTCTTCCGACATGGGAGTCGCGGGCTTGCTGAAATGTTTCTCATTGTTTCTTATTACTCCTTCCTAGGGAGTCAAATGCGTTGAATAGGACTCAATGGGGATTCTTGGCGGCCCTGGCGTTCGTCGGGCCGGCGGCGGCGGACCCGTTCCTGCTCGCGCCCGACGCGGTGTGGACCCCCGGCGACGCGGCGCCGCACGCCGGCTGGGTGGTGGCGGTCGAGGGCGACAGGATCGTGGCCGTGGGCCCGAAGGCGCAGGTGAAGCCGCCCAGGGGTGCGCAGGAAATGCCACTCCCGGGAACCACGCTCATCCCAGGCCTGATCGAGCTGCACTCGCACCTGCTGCTGCACGCCTACAACGAGGCGCTGTGGGACGATCAGGTGCTGAAGGAGGCGCCGACCTACCGCGTGCTCAGGGCCGGCCGCGACGCCACGCGCACGCTGATGAGCGGCTTCACCACCGAGCGCGACCTCGGAACCGAAGGGGCGGGCGACGCCGACGTGCAGCTGAAGCGGGCGATCGAGGACGGGATCATCGACGGCCCGCGGTTGTTCGTGGCCACCCGCGCGATCGTCGCCACCGGCAGCTACGGGCCGAGGAAAGGCTGGCGTGCCGACCTCGACCTGCCGCAGGGCGCGCAGGAGGTCAGCGGCGAGGCCGAGATGATCGCCGCTGTGCGCCAGCAGGCGGCGATGGGCGCGGACTGGATCAAGCTCTACGCCGACTACCGCACCGGTCCGGACGGCGGCACGCGCCCGACGCTTACCGAGCGCGAGATTGCGGCGGCGGTTGAGATCGCCCACGCCTCGGGCCGCCCGGTGGCCGTCCACGCCGCCGGCGACGCGGGGATCCGCAACGCGGTGATGGCCGGCGTCGACACCATCGAGCACGGCTATGGGGCGAGCGAGGCCACCTTCGCCCTGATGAAGCAGAAGGGCGTGGCCTATGTGCCCACCCTGACCGCGCCGGAGGCGACGTCTATCTACTTCCAGCACTACGTCCCCGGGCAGGGGCCGCCGACGCCGGCGATGCAGGCCGCGGCCGAGGCCTTCCGGCGCGCGCTGGCGGCCGGGGTAACCATCGGGGCGGGCTCGGACGTCGGCGTCTTCCCGCACGGCGAGAACTGGCGCGAGCTCGCCTGGATGGTCAGGGACGGCATGACCCCGGCCCAGGCGCTGACCACGGCCACCGCCACCAATGCGAAGATCCTCGGGCGCGAGGCGAGCCTCGGCCAGGTCAAGGCCGGCTTCCTCGCCGACCTGGCGGCCGTGGCCGGCGATCCGACCCGCGACATCGCCGCCCTCAAGGAGGTCCCCTTCGTGATGAAGGACGGCAAGATCTACCGTACGCCCGCCACACCCCTGGGAGACCCGAGCCGATGAGCGACCACCAACCCCACCCCCGGATCGCCGAGCGCGAGAAGGTCGGACCGCACACCACAGGCGACGAGCGCATCGGCTTCAATGGCCGCTTCGCCATCCTGATCACCAACTCCGTGGGCACCATGTGGTGCGCCTACGCCTTCGCGATCCTGGCGCTGATAAGCCTGCCGGAGGCCATCAAGGGCGGCACGGCGTCCCTCATCGCCTGGATTGCCCAGACCTTTCTGCAACTGGTGCTGCTGTCGGTGATCATGGTCGGTCAGAAGGTGTCGGCGGCCGCGTCCGACAAACAGGCTCTGCAGACCTACATGGACGCCGAGGCGCTGCTGAAGATCCAGGACGACGTCCATCGCCTGATCAAGATCAACAACGACCTGACGGCCCAGATCCACGAGGCGGTGACCCGCACGCCCGCCGCCCGCTCGCGATGACCCGGGGCGAAGGCCGCGCGGCTACCAGATCCGCACGCGGTCCGCGGGGGAGAGATAGAGCTTGTCGCCGGGCTTGACGTCGAAGGCCGCGTACCAGGCATCGATATTGCGGACGTTGAAGCTGCGGAAGCGGTCGGGCGAGTGCGGGTCGGTGGCCACGATCTGGCGCAGATAGGCCTCGCGCAGGATCGAACGGTGGGTCTGGGCATAGGCCAGGAAGAACCGCTGGTCGCCGGTCAGGCCGTCGAGCACCGGCGCCGGCTTTCCCCCCAGACTGGCGTGATAGGCGTCCAGCGCCGCGACCAGGCCGCCCAGGTCGCCGACATTCTCGCCCAGCTGCAGGCGGCCCTGCAGATGCACCCCCGGCAGCGGTTCATAGGCGTCGTATTGCACGGCTAGCTTGCCGGTGGCCGCCTGGAACGCCTTGACGTCGGCGGGCGTCCACCAGTCGATGAGGTGGCCGGTCTCGTCCAGCTTGGCGCCCTGGTCGTCGAAACTGTGGCTGATCTCGTGGCCGATCACCGTGCCGATGGCGCCATAGTTCACCGCCGGATCCGCGTCGGGATCGAAGGCCGGCGGCGCCAGATAGCCGGCGGGGAAGGCCAGCTTGATCAGCGGCCCCGCATTGAAGGCGTTGACCGTCTGCGGCGTGAGCGTCAGCCACCACTGGGCCCGGTCCACCGGCCGGTTCAGGTCGGCCAGGTTGCGCGCATATTCGAAGGCCGCCGCCCGCTGGGCGTTGCCGAAGGCATCCCCACGCACAATCCTGAGTCTGGAATAGTCACGCCATCTGTCGGGCGTGCCGACCTCGATCTTCAGGTTGGCGAGCTTGACCTTGGCGCGCAGCTTGGTGGGCGCCGTCATCCAGTCCAGGCCGTCAATGCGGCGCGCCATGGCCGCCTTGATCTCGGCCACCATGCCCTCGATCTTGGCCTTGGCGGCGGGCGGGAAGTACCGGGCGGCGTAGACCTTTCCGACCGCGTCGCCCATGCCCAGGTTGACCTGGCCGACGCCGCGCTTCCAGCGCACGGCCAGTTCCGGCGTGCCGGCCAGCGCCTTGCCGTGGAAGGCGAAGTCGGCGTCGACGAAGGCCTTGGGCAGCACCGGAGCGGCGTTGCCGATGACCCGGGCGGCCAGGTAGTCGCGCCAGGTCTGCATCGGCGTGGCGGCCGCGAGCTTGGCGAACCCGGTCATCGCTGACGGCATGTCGATGACCAGAACCGGCCGGCCCGCGAACCCCGCGCCGGCCAGGTAGGTCTTCCAGTCGAAGCCCGGCGCGCTGACGGCCAGCTGGGCGGGCGACATCGGATTGTAGGTCTTGTCGGCATCGCGGCTGTCGATGCGGTTCCAGTGGGTCCTGGCCAGCGCCGTCTCGAAGGCGATCACCCGGTCAGCGCGGGCCTCGCCCCCGGAGATTCCGGCCAGCCTGAAAAGGGTCACCAGATAGGCCCGGTAGTCGCCCCGGGCGGCTTTGAATTTCGGGTCATCGACCAGGTAATAGTCGCGGTCCGGCAGGCCCAGGCCGCCCTGCAGCAGCTCGGAGGAGGCGCGGGTCGGGTCCTTCGCGTCGATGCCGACGCTGGGATAGACCGGGAAACTAGGCTGCGGCGTGCCATAGCCGAAGGGCGGCTGGCGGCGTTCCAGCGCCGCCAGGGTGCGCGCCAGGTCAGCCGGCGTGCGGATCGCGGCGATGCGGGCGAGGTCCGGCTTCAAAGGCGTGATGCCCTTCGCCTCGATCGCGGCCTCGTCCATGAAGCTCGCATAGAGATCGCCGAACTTCTTCTCGTCGGCCGAGGCGGGCGCCTTGGCGGCGGCTTCGGCCAGGCCACGGACCCGCGCCGCGCTCTGTTCACGAAGGCGCGCCACATCGCCCCAGGACGAGCGATCGGGCGGGATGACCACGGTCTTCAGCCAGCCGCCGTTCATATAGGCGTTGAAGTCGTCGCCGGGCCTGACGGAGGTGTCCATGGCGGCGGTGTCGAGGCCCACGGTCCCAAACTGCGGTTTGGCCATGGGTCCGGTCGCGGCGGCCGAGAGCACGAAAGCGGCGGTGGCCGCCAGAAGCATCTGTCTGCGCATGGATGTCCTCAGGAAACGGTCTGGGCGGACATTGCCGCCCGCCCGGCCGCTTGTCCGCCGGAAAATTCAACCTTGTCGGAAATGGGGTTGCCGGCGCCTTCGCGGACTGACCCTCGACCAGCACATGACGCACCAACCCGGATCGACTGTGCGCCGTCAGCCGGGCATTCCTGGGCAGGTTCGTCCGATCCCTTCCGGGGACCCTGAGGTTTCGCAACCACAGCGTCCCCGGTCCGGGTCGGATGGACAACCTGTTGAGAGCTCACATCTAGCGCACGCCCTGATAGAAGGCGCCAAGCCTCTGGCGTTCCTCCGGCGTCAGCCGCTGGGCGATGTCACGCATGCGCCGGTAGACGTCGTTCTGCCGCTGGCCGGAGGCGTAGAGGTTGAGTTCGCGCGTCAGGTACTCGGCGTGCTGGCCGGTCAGGACAGGGGCCTCTGGCGGGCCGCCGACGCCGCGGGCATGACAGCTTTCGCACGGCGGGATCCGCCGCGCGGGGTCGCCGCGATGCGCCAGGCGAGAGATGGCCGGGTCGCCCAGGTCGTAGCGGACACCCATGAAGGCCTGCGTCCCGAAACTCGAATAGTAGGCGGCGACCTCGGCCAGCTGCCGGTCCGTGAGCGCCGCGGCGACCGGGGTCATCTGGGCGTTGACCCGAGCGCCCGAACGAAAGTCAGAGAGCTGCTTGAAGATCGCCGCGGCGGACTGGCCCGAAAGATGCGGAAAATCAGCGCTCGGCGAGGCCCCATCCTCTCCATGGCAGTTGACGCACACGGCGCCAGCCAGCGCCGCGCCGGGCCGCGGGTCGGCGGCGGCCAGGATGCGCAGGGTCGCCGGACTCCAGCGGACCTGCGAGACCGGAGCGGCCTTGGCGTTGAACAGCGGTTGAGGCTGGGCCGGCGTCCCCGGCCGCAGGCCCACGGCGCGACAGATCGCCGTCCAGGCGTCGAGATGGGCGTTCGGCGCCTGCAGCACCGGCAGCACGATCAGGCCCATGATCACCGAGAAGGCCAGCAGTCCGGCGACGGTGACGGCGGCCCAGGTCGACCAGCGGTCGCGCGCGGGAGGCTGGGGCGGAGGCTGCGCCATCTCAGCCTCCCGACAAAGGATGGATGAGGGCGCGGGGCGCATCGCCTGTGAAGAACTGCAGAAGCGGGAAGCCGTAGGCCACCGCCATCAGGATCGCCACCAGGACGTTCCACAGCGCGAAGCCGTTGAGCGCCCTGGGGACCGAGCGCGGCGGATGGGCGGCAAGGGCGAAGGCGTAGGTTGGCGCGGGCGTCAGGCGGGGCGCTGACGAGCGCGGAGCGAGGTTGGCGATGAACAGCAGGGCGCTCGCCAGCAGGACCACGCCGCCGCCCAGCGACACCACCACCCAGGGCCCCCAGGCCGCGATGCGCGGATCGCTGTAGTCGAAACTGGCCACCCGGCGCCACTGGCCCTGCAGGCCGAGATAGTGCCACGGCAGGGTCATGACCATCATCCCCACCGCCCAGAGCCACAACTGCAGGCGGCGCGCGCCGGGCGAGCCGGCCGCGCGACCGGTCAGGCTGGGCCAGATCTCATAGGCGATGGCGAAGTACATGATCACCACCGTGCCGCCGAAGATCAGGTGGAAATGGGCGGTCACCCAGGCAGTGTTGTGCACCATGGCGTTCATGCCGTAGCTCATGTTGATCAGCCCGCCGCCGCCACCAAACCACAGCATGAAGAAGGCGAGCCCGGTGGCGAGCACCATGGATTGGTCCCATGGCAAGGCGCGGATCCAACCGAACAGGCCCTGGCCACCCCGTAGCCGTCCGGCCAGCTCCATCGAGGCCGAGATCGTGAACACCGTCAAAAGGGTGGGGATCGAAACCAGCGCCGTCAGCGACATCTGGATGAACTTGAAGCCGGTGGAATGCTCCGGGTCCATGAACAGGTGATGCATGCCCACCGGCAGGCTGTAGAGCAGGAACAGCGCGAAGCTCAGCCGGCCCATGGTGTCGCTGTAGAGGCGCCCGCCCGCGGCCCGCGGCGCCATGGTGTAGAAGGCGATGTAGGCCGGGAACAGCCAGAAATAGACGATGGCGTGCAGGGTCCAGGAGAATAGGGTCCGCGACAGGCCGACATCGATCGTGTGCGTCCAGCCGAGCACCGCCGGCAGGATCTGGAACAGGATCTCCACAGTCACCCCGGCCGTGGTCCACAGCCACATGACGGCGTTGGCCACCGTGGCGTACATCGCCAGCGGCACGGGTTCGCCGGGTCGGGCCCGCTTGAAGCGCGCCATGGCCGCGATCATCTGCCCGCACCAGACCCAGGAGGCGACGACCACCAGGACCAGTCCCACATAGAACCAGACCGTGGCCGTTATCGGCGGGTAGAAGGTGTAGAGCACGTCCGCCCGGCCGCTGGCGATCGATCCCACCGTCAGGGCGACGCCGGCCAGGGCGGTCCAGAAGGAGCCCCACGCCAGGCGGGGCGCCGGGATCTCGGCCTTCAGCGAGGTCTCGGCGGTGAAATAGCCGAAGCCCATGATGAAGAAGGTCGTCAGCACATAGGCCATGGCGACCCCGTGCCCGGTCACCGACTGGTAGTAGCGCGCCGGCGCGTCCTGGGGCGCCGAGAGCGGACTCCTGACCCACATCTGCCAGACGCCGAGGCCGCAGGCGGCGGCGAACACCAGAAAGGCGACCCACAGGTGGGCCAGGATCAGGCGCTTATTTGTCGGCACAGCTCACCCTTCCGTCCGGGCCCGGCCGGAACGCCTCGCGCGGCACCACGCGCACCGTCGCCATCATCTCGCTGTGCCCGAGGCCGCAGTATTCATGACAGGGCATCAGCAGGTCGCCGGTGGTGCGGAACACCGTGTGGACCTGGGAGACGTAACCCGGCACGACCATGGTGTTGACGTTGGTTCCGGTCACCAGGATGCCGTGGATCACGTCCGGCGTGGCGAACCGCAGGGTGACCGGCCGGTTCGCGGGCAGCACGATGCAGCGGGGCACGAAGGCGAACTGGGTGGCGACGATCCGCGCCGTTACCTGACCGTTGGCCTCGACCCGGGTTCCCAGGTCGCTTTCGGTGAATTCGGCGGACAGGTGCAGCGTCTGCGGGTCAATGCGCTCGACGTTGCTCGGCGGATTGATGTGCATGGCCACGGCCGCGAAGATCACGGCCAGCATGATCAGCGACACCGCGGCGATCACCACGACGGTCCAGCGAAGCTCGGAGCGGACGATGGCGTGCTCGGCGGAGGGCGACATCTGGCTCAGCCGACCGAGCCGCGCGGCAGAAACACCAGGACATACATCGCCGCCCAGGCCAGCATCAGCAGCCCGACGGTGAGCCCGGCGAGCGCGAAGGCGCCCTTGGGCGTCTGTCGCAGGGCGGCCTCGATCCGCTCGTCGGTCAGGCCGTCGTCGTCTTCCCTGTCCGCCACGGCAACCCCCAGCAACGGCTCACGCCGACGCCCCAATTCTGCCCGCACGGGCCGGCGCAACATTGATCCATGTCAAATCTGCAGGCCGCCCGAGACCGCCCTACACGGGCGCATCCCCCGCCACGGTGGTGCGGTGCATCAGGCGCAGGTGGCCGTCATAGCCGCCCTCCGCCAGGTGGGCGGTGCAGCGGTTGTCCCACATCAGCACCATGCCGGCGCGCCAGTGGTGGCGATAGACGAAGGCGTCCTGGACCATGTGCTTGAACAGCAAGCCCAGGATGGCGTTGGCTTCCCGCTCGGTCAGGCCCTCGATGCCGATCGTATAGACCGGGCTGATGAACAGCGCCTTCCTGCCGGTGACCGGATGGGTGCGGACCAGGGGGTGGGTGCGCGACGCCTCGGCATCCTTCGACGAGATGATCTGCAGGGTCCGCGCCGCGGTCTCGCGGGCGTAGGAGCCCTGGGGGCCGTAGGGTCGAACCGCCGAGTGGATCGCCTGCAGCGGCGCCAGCATCGCCTGCATCGTCGGCGACAATGCCTCGTAAGCTCGTGTGGCGTCGCAGAACAGGGTGTCGCCGCCGACCGGTGGGATCACTTCGGAGCGCAGGATGGTGGCGGCCGGCGGTGTGTCCTGGAAGCTCCAGTCGGAATGCCAGCCGGCGCCGAAGTTCGACGCTGTCTCGTCGGGCTCTCGGCGCAGCTCCAGCACATTGGGTCGCCCGGCCATGGGCTTGACATAGGGGTCGTCGCCGAATGCCCCCATCTGCAGGGTGAAGGCCTCCAGGGCGTCCAGGCTCAGCGGCTGGTCGGGGAAGGCGACGACCCCGTGGCGGGCCCAGGCGGCTTTCACCTCGGCCAGGGTCTCAGGCGGCATCGGCCGGCTGAGGTCGAGGCCGCTGATCTCCGCGCCGAAGCCCGTGGGCTCGGGCCACACACGGATCGTGCGGTAGGCGCTCTCGATGTCCTTGAGCATGGCAGGTCCTCCTGGCGCCCCTTGCCGGGCGCGCGCACCGACAAACAGCTGTTTGCTTCCGTTCCGGCAAGCTTGTAATCGATCCGCGCCATGACCGCATTCGACTCCACTGAAGACAGACTGCTGACCCTGGTCCCCGACCACGAGGTCAACGCGCGCGACACGTTC
>NZ_JANMBF010000135.1:0-18709 GCF_031360265.1 Phenylobacterium sp. | reverse complement strand
TTGACCCGCGCCGCCAGTTCGGTCGGCATTTCCTGGGTCGGCGGGCGGCGGGCCAGCGCGTTGACCCGCGCCGCCAGTTCGGCGAAGGCGAAGGGCTTGACCAGATAGTCGTCGCCCCCGGCTTCCAGGCCCTCGACCCGGTCGTCGATCCCGCCCAGAGCGGTAAGCAGCAGGACCGGGGTCTTGACGCCCGAGGCGCGAATGGTCCTCAGGATCGCCAGGCCGTCGATCTCCGGCAGCATTCGGTCCAGGACGATGACGTCATAGGTCTCGCCCGCCGCCAGCATCAACCCGGTGCGGCCGGTGGCAGCGGAATCGACGGTGTGACCGGCCTCCGACAGCGACCGCTTCAGATAGGCCGCGGCCTCCTTGTCGTCCTCGACGATGAGCAGCTTCATGGATTGAGCCTGCCTGCATCCCGCGCCGGCGGAAAGGCCCGGCGACGCGCCGGGCCCCCGCAGCTGTCTAGTCGGGATGCGCCCCTTCCGCCTTGTTCTCGAGAACCTTGCCGGAGCTCGCATCGACGCCGACCTCGAAGGTCTTGCCGTGGCTCTTGATGTCGAAGGACCACCGCAGGCCGCTGCCGCCGGATTCCTTTTCCAGTTCCCGGTCCGTCACTTCGCCTGGACGGGCCTTGAGGGCGATCTTCTGGGCCTGCTCCAGCCCGACCTTCGCCATGGGCGCGAGTTCTTTGCCGGTGTAGGAATTGGGAGCGGCCGCCTGGGCCGCGGCGCCGGACATGGCAAGGGCGACAGCGCAGGTTGCGAGGACGCGTTTCATGTAAATCTCCGTTGGCAGCCCGCCAGCCAGGGCACCATGGGCCAGGCGACCTTCGGCGCGCATTGCGCGGCCATTAACATTCCTCAATCGGCGGGCGGGCTCGGGAGCGCTTGTTTTCCGCCCGGTATCCTCAGCAGCACCGACCAGGCCGCCAGCGCCCAGGCGCCCCCCAGGCACCAGCCGGCCAGAACGTCGCTGGGCCAATGGACGGCTAGATAGACGCGGCTGAATCCGATCGCCAGCACCAGCACCATGGCAAGGAGATAGACCATCGCCTTGGTCGCGCGGTTGGGCTCGAGGCTGGCGATCAGCATGGCGAGCGTCAGATAGGTCGCCGCCGAGAGGGTGGAGTGGCCGCTGGGAAAGCTCGCCGAATAGACGTAGCTGCCGTGCGGCACCAGCTCCGGGCGCGGGCGGTGGTAGAAGACCTTCAGGCCCTCGCTTGAAATGTCGGCCAGCAGCACCGTGGCGGCCAGCACCAGGGCGTGGCGTCGGCGCCCGTGCATCAGGAAGGCCAGGACGCCGACCACGGTGACCAGCACCATCACCGTGACGCCGCCCAGCGCGGTGACATCGCGCATGGCCTCCTCGAAGGATCGCGAGCCCAGCGGAACGGCGGGATTGGCCGGGCTGCGCAGCGCCAGCAGGATGTGCCGGTCGAGCGCCAGGGTGTCGCCCTCGCCCATCTCGCTGGCGAGATTGAAGAACCCCCACAGCGCCCCGCTGATGCCGATCACCAGGATCAAGGCGCGGCTTTCGATACGACGTATGAGTTTCAGCATGGGAACCCGACAGCGCTCTGGACCGTAACGCCTAGGCGGGGCTTTGGGGGCCGGGAGGCGCAGGCAGGGACTGCATCGACCGTTCCACCGCGGCCTGGGCCGCGTCCCGGCTGGCGTCGGCGCCATCGGCCAGGGTCACCCCGTCGAGATCGTAGACGCACCAGCGCCAGCCGGTCTCGCTCTGGCTCAGCGTATAGGCCAAGGACGGTTCTTGCATCGGCGCGCTCCGGCAATCCACGAGGTCCCAATTCGCAACCGCGACATGGGTTGCCCCGGCGTGCAGCAAAACCCGTGCCCTGCAACGAGGCGCCTGCAAGTGCGGCTCAATCCGCCTGATCGAGCAGTTCAGCGCCTGCATCCCGGACATTGGCGCAGCCGGTGAGGATCATCGCCACGGCCAGTTCAGAGCGCAGGGTCGCCAGCAGGCTGGCGATCTTCGCCTCGCCGCCCGCGCCCAGCGCATAGGCCCAGGCGCGGCCGATGAAACAGGCCCTGGCCCCCAGCGCCAGGGCCTTCAGCACATCGAGACCCGAGCGGATGCCGCCATCCATGTAGACTTCCAGATCTGAGCCGACCGCCTGGGCGATGGCCGGCAGCGCCGAGACCGAGGACCGCACGCCATCCAGCTGACGACCCCCATGGTTGGAGACGATGAGCCCCTGAGCGCCCGCCCGCACCGCGTCCCTGGCGTCCTCGACATCGAGCACGCCCTTGACGACGATCGGCCCGTCCCAGACCTCGCGCACCCAGTCCAGGTCCTTCCAGGTCACCGAGCGGTCGAAATTGCGGGCGATCCAGGACAGGTAATCGGTCACCCTGCGGCTGTCGGTCACGGCGGACGCCACCGAACCCAGGGTGTGCGGCCGCCCCCGCAGCCACACATCCCACATCCAGGCCGGGTGGGTGATCCCGTCCCAGGCGGTGTTCAGCGCGCCGGACAAACCGCTCGATCCGGTGAAGCCGGAGCGGATATCGCGATAGCGGCTGCCAGGGGTCGGCAGGTCGACGGTGAACGCCAGGACCGGACAGCCCGCCGCCTTGGCCCGGGCCAGCAGTTCGCGCATGAAGCCGCGGTCCTTCAGCACATAGAGCTGGAACCAGGGCGGGGTCCCGGCGGCGGCCACCTCCTCGATGGGGCAGACGCTGACAGTCGACAGGCAGAAGGGAATCCCCGCGGCGGCGGCCGCGCGCGCGGCCTGCACTTCGCCGCGCCGGGCATTCATCCCGGCCATGCCCACCGGCGCCAGGCCGATCGGCATCGCGAATTTCTGTCCCAGGCTCTCGACGCTCATATCGAGCCTGGACATGTCGCGCATCACCCGCTGGCGCAGGGCGATGGCCTCGATGTCGGCGACGTTGCGCGTCAGTGTCGTCTCGGCGTAGGAGCCGCCGTCGATATATTCGAAGAAGATGTTCGGCAGCCGCCGCCGCGCCAGCTCCCGATAGTCCGACACCGACGCCGCGCGCATGGCCTCTCCCCGAAGATCCGGGCGAACTTGGACCTGCAAGCGGGCGTCGACGCAAGTCGTCAGGCGGAAACGGCGGCCGGCGTGGCCGCGGGCGTCTGGTCAGGCGGGCCCATGACGATCCACACCTGATGGGCGCGCGCCAGGAGTTCGCCGCCGGCGCCGAACAGCGCCACGCCGGCGGTTTCCTTGCGACCCTCGCGCGCCAGCGGCCAGGCCATGACGATGCAATCCTCGCCCGCGCGGGGCCGGCGCAGCACCTCCCCGGTCATTGTGCCCAGCAGCGCGCCGTGGTGGCCTTCCCGCGCCAACCAGGCGAAGAAGCCGGGGCAATCCAGGGCCGCCCAGACGATCTCACTCGGGATCAGGCCATCAGCGCCGGCGAAGTCGGGATGGGGGGTCCAGACACAGGCGACGCGGCCGGCAGGCGCGCCCTCGATTTGGCCAGCCAAGACCCGCAGGCCGTCACCCTCCGCTCGCTCGCTCCCGCAGGTGAAGCAGATGGGATGGATGCGCTCAGTCAAGCCGGGACTGCGCGCGCCGGCTTCGCGGGCCGCTTGCAGGCCAGGCGGCTCAGGGACCGGCGGCAGGATCGCGCCATCGGAGGCGACACCGGCCCCGATCAGCGCGCCGTCGGCCTCCGAGGTCAACTGGAAGACACCTTCGTGAACCCCAAGATCCAGCTGCTCGTCCAGGGGCGGGCGGGCGCGAAGCACCGCCGTCGCGGGTCCGTCGATGTCTTTCGCCAGGACGC
This sequence comes from Phenylobacterium sp., assembly GCF_031360265.1. GTDB lineage: Bacteria > Pseudomonadota > Alphaproteobacteria > Caulobacterales > Caulobacteraceae > Phenylobacterium. The sequence continues at coordinate 14,927 of NZ_JANMBF010000135.1, read as the reverse complement.
CACAAACATAGCCGCCGTTGCCGGAGGTGGACGGCCCGCAGAATTGCCGGGCGATAACGAACTTGGACAAGGGAGCGATCACTCTTGGAAATTGTGGTTAGACGCAATAGTCGAGGCTTCTCCACCGATCCGCTAAGTCGCGGAAGCCCAAAATCGCCGCGGCGGCGTTGGAGCCGGCGGGCCCGCGCGCTAACCTGGGGTCAGACCGTCATTGGCGGATTCGACCGGACGACGAACTTTAGGAGATTGCGGTGAGCGAGCGGATGGAACGGCCCTGGGCCCTGATGCGCCACCACGCCGGCTGGGCCGACGTCTTCCATATCGAGACCGAGAGCGCCGATTCGATTTCCGGCTTCTATCCCGACCGCGAGACGGTGGGGCCGGCGGTGACCTATTCCACCCGCGCCGTACTGGCCCGTTTCCCGACGCTGGAAGCGGCCCGCGCCGCCCGCGAAGGCGCGGTCGCCGAATGGCGCAAGCACGACGCCGGTGTGCGCGACGCCGAGGTGATCCTGCGCGAAGCCGAAAAAGCCCGCGAGGACGCCTGGCTGAAGTGCCTGCGCGACGCCGCGGAGCGCTGACGTCCGGCCGTTGGAGCCAAAGTGACGTGGGAGCCAGGGTGACGGGCGCGTCAGGCCACCGTCAGCGGCGCGGCGCGGGGCCGGCGGTCTTCACTGGAACGCCTTCCTGAGCGCCCTCGGCGATCAGCGCGCCACAGTTGGCGTCCTTGGCGAGCCCGGCGTCGATGAACGGCAAGATCGCCGCCAGCGGACTGAGCACCGCGGCCAGCGCCAGCGCCGCCCCGCCCTGGGCGATGGCGCCGCCCTTTTCCAGGCCCAGCGTCGGATGCAGGATCGGGCCAGCCAGGGTGATCGGCACGTTCAGCCGCACCAGGTTGAATTTTTTCGGGTGGCCCTGCACCCGAAGCCGCAGGGTCTCGGTGTCGAGGTTGATGTTTCCGTCGCCGACAATCAGGACGGGGCCGGTGTCGACCAGCAGGCGATCAGCCTTGAGCACCCCGCTTGTGGCCTTGAAATGCGCAACTGCGCAGCGGATCGGGGTCGTCGATGTGTTCTTGGCGAATAACAGCCCCAGGCCCTTGATCAGGTCGACGCCGGCGAGCTCGGCCACGGACTGGCGGATCTCGCCGCCTGGAACCACCACGGCGACCTCGCCATAGGCGTCGGCCATCGCGTCATGCACGGAATCCCCGGTCCCGTGCAGCTTGGCGCGGCCGGTCAGGACCCCGGCGAAGGGAACCGACCCCTGGAACTTGACCGGCAGCAGGTTTTCCAGCCGGGCGTTCGACAGCCGCAGATCGAGGTCGGTGACCGCGTCCTGCTGGCGGCCGTTCAGTTGAACGTATCCCGTGATCCTGCCCTGCGGCAGGTCGAGCTCGACCGGTTCGGCGCGCAGCAGGCCGGCGTCGAGCTTCACACGCACCGAGGCCGTCCGCAGATGGATCGGCGCCTCGGTGATAGAGGCGGCGCGGAAGGTCACGTCGGCGTCCAGGTTGCGGATGCGCTGGAAGTTCAAGGTGGCGTCGGGGAAGATCTTCGCCTCGGCCTGCATCTTCCGGGCGACGGCGATCTGCGAGGGCGAGGCGACCTTGCCGTGCCGGCGCGCGCCGCCGAACAGCGCGCCGAGGTCGGGGAAAACCAGCGCCCTGGAGTGCAGCTCAGCGGTGAGGAACGGCCGCACGCCACCGGTCTTCACCGACAGTGAGCCCCCCAGATCGCTGCTGCCCACCCGGCCGCCAATCCTGTCGAACCGCCACAGATGGACGTCGCGCGACAGCCGGCCGGTAAGCGCGTAGGGCGGGCTGTTCGGCATCGGCACGCCGGTCAGGCCATAGAGCTCCGACAGGTCGGGACCGCGCGCGGTGACGTCCATATAGACCTGGGCAAGGTCGAAGGGCTTGGGCACGGCGCCCCTGGCCGTCACATAGGTTTCCCCGGCATGGATGTCGGCGTCGAAGGGGTAGGGCTTTTTCCGGTCGATGTTGAGCAGCGGCCCACCGGTCACCTTGAGATCGAAGGGCTGGGCGTTGAGCACCCCTTTGCCAGTCATCTGGAAGCCCTTGTCGGCTTCGCCCAGCCGCTCGTTGGCGTCGAGGGTTCCGGAGAAGCTGAGCTTGCGCGCGTCGTCGCGGTAGGCGAGCAGGCCATCGTCGATGACGAACCTGCGGATCGGCGGCAGCCGCAGCGGCTGGTCGCGTTGCTTGCCGTCGGAAAAATCCCACGTCGCGCGGCCCTTGGCGTCGCGATAGAGCGCCAGGCGCGGCCGGTCGAATTCCAGCAGCATAAGGTCCAGGCGACCGCTGAACAGCGCCGCCAAGCGTAACTGAACGGCGATCCGGTCGATGTCGGCGAGACTGGCCCTGCCGGCCCAGGCTGGGTTGGCGATGTGAACGCCCTCGATCGTCGCGCTGGGCTGCCATGACCAGGGGTAGACCCGCAGGTTGCCGGTGATCGTCACCTGACGGTGCATGCGCGCCGAGGCGATCGCGGCGAGCGGGCCGCGCAACCCGTTCCAGTCCCAGAGCGCGAACAGGATGGCGATGACGAGCGCCAGACCCGCCAGCACGACGCCTGTCCAGGCGAGCGCCCTGCGGCCAGGCGGTCTCGGGATCGTCTCGGTGGTCAAGGGGATCGGCTCCGCGGCGCACAGAGCCACTTAACGCGCGAGCAGCCGTTTGGCGCCGCTAGTGCGTGACGCCGCGGCCGGTGAAGGCGCCCAGCGCCGTGAGGACGAGGATCCGCAGGTCGAGGGCCAGCGACATCTGCTCCAGATAGTCCCGGTCAAGCCGGGCCTTCTCGGGGATCGGCAGATCGTCGCGACCATTGATCTGCGCCCAGCCGGTGAGGCCGGGCCGCAGCACATCGACGCCGGCCTGCGTCCGCAACGCCACCAGATCGTGCTGATTGAACAGCGCGGGCCGTGGCCCCACCAGGCTCATGTCGCCCTTGAGCACGCTCCACAGCTGCGGCAGCTCGTCGAGGCTCGTGCGCCGCAGAAAGCCTCCCAGCGGCGTCACCCATCGGTCCGGCTCGGCCAACAGGTGCGTGGCCACGTCCGGCGCGCCGAGCCGCATGGTGCGGAACTTGGGCATCGGGAACAGCCGGTTGCGCCGCCCTACCCGCTGCGACCAGTGCAGGGCCGGCCCCCGGCTTTCCAGCCGCACGGCGATGGCGATGGCCAGCATCGGCAGCGACAGCAGGACGAGCCCCACAAGGCCGCCCAGGATGTCCATCGCCCGCTTCAAGACCACCCCGCCCCCGTCCGCCGCTCAAACCGGCCACGACGGTTGTAGGCGCAGCCCTTTGCGGGCGCCAGTTCAGGCGGTCTTCGGTGTGATCGGCTTCTTCGTCTTCAGAGTCGCGACCGCCGCCGGGACCTCGATGGCGCCGGGGGGCGCGGCCTCAGGCACCGGTGCGGGTGCGGCCTCAAGCGCTGCCTCGATCGCAGCCTCCGCGACGGGTTCCGGCGCAGCTTCAATGATGGCTTCAACCGCCGGCTCGGCCGCCGCTTCAACGACAGGCTCCGGAAGGACCTCGGCGGCGGCTTCCACCACCGGCTCTGGCATCGCCTCGACCGGGGCTTCAACGACAGGCTCGGGCGTCGCCTCGGCGACGGCCTCCAGGACAGGCTCCGGCGTGGCTTCAAGGACGGCTTCGACGACCGGCGCGGCGAGCGCGGCCACTTCGGCTTCAGCGACCGCCTCGACCTTCGCCGGGCCCGCGAACATCGCCTCCAGGTTCGCGGTCTGCGTCCAGCGGGTCATCCACCACCAGGCCGCTCCGGTGGCGGCGGCGCCGGCGAACAGGCCCCAAAGCGGCGAGGCCAGGCCGACGGGCACGCGCAGCATGGCTTCCGGCTTCACGGCGGGCATGGTTTCGGGGGCGTTGGACATGGGGATCTCCTGCGAAGATTGTGCGTCGCAACATATCATGCCGCGCAATCTCGCAAGTGCGAAAGATCCGTGAAACAACAATTGTGATCGGGCGCCTGAACGGCAGGCGCCGGATCAGACGGTGTAGACCCGCGCCTCGCCGCCCTCGCCAAGCGTGCGCGCCGTCCAGCCGCAGATCGCCCGCAGGGGCGCGACCATCTCGTCCGGCGCGCCCGGCAGGACCAGAGCGCAGCCGTTCATCTTCAAGGGGTCGCTCAGTGGCCGCATCCGCGTCTCGGCCACCAACGCCGGAGCTCGAACCTCGTCCTCAAGGTCGCGCAGGAAGGCGTCGAAGGTCTCCAGATCCTTCAGCGGCAGCCAGACAAGGGCTACCGCGTCGCGGTTGCGGCGGCGCACGCTGGCGAGGGTTTCAACGATCCGCCGGTAGTCGTCGGCCTGCTCGAACGGCGGATCGATCAGCACCAGCACCTGCCCCACGGCCGGCGCCTGCGCCACAGCGGCGTCATAGCCGTCGGCGCACAGCGTGCGAACGCCGCGTTTGGGCTTCATCAGGTCGCGCAGGGCCGCGTGCTCTTCGGGGCGCAGCTCACAGGCCAGGTAGCTGTCGCCGGCGCGCAGGGCCTGGGCGATCAGCCAGGGGGAGCCGGGGTAGCGCCTGACCGCGCCGCCGCTGTTCAGCGTCATCACCGCCGCCGTCAGGGTCCCAAATTCGGCCGGCGCGTCGGTCGCGGCCATCAGCCGGACGATCCCCGCCTGCGCCTCGCCGGACTTGCGCGCCTCCGGGCCGGCCAGGTCGTACAGCCCGCGCCCGGCGTGGGTGTCGATCACGCTGAGCGGGCCCGGCTGGGCCATCAGCTGCGCCAGGATCTGCGTCAGAGCCGCGTGTTTCACCAGGTCGGCGAAGTTCCCGGCGTGGAAGGCGTGGCGATAGTTCAAGGATGGGCTCTCCAGGGTGTTCAACCCCGCGTCGCCTTAGCATGCCAGCAGCTTAAGTCTCCCGACCCTGGCCTTCCGCGACGTCGGCCGCCTATGGTCGAGCCAACACCGGCGCGAGGGAACCGCGCGGACCCCGGAGAACACCCATGCTGCCCCAGCGCCTGCGCTTCGGCGCCTTCATCGCGCCCTTCCATCCGATCGACGAGAACCCGACGCTGGCGATCCAGCGCGACCTGGAGCTGGTGCAGTGGATGGAACAGCTGGGCTACGACGAGGCCTGGATCGGCGAGCACCACTCCGCCGCCTATGAGCTGATCGCCAGTCCCGAGGTGTTCATCGCCGCCGCCGCCGAGCGCACCAAGCACATTCGCCTGGGAACCGGAGTCTCGTCGCTGCCCTATCACCACCCGCTGATGCTCGCCGACCGCATCAACCAGCTCGACCACATGACGCGCGGGCGGGTGATGTTCGGCGTCGGGCCGGGCGCCCTGGTCTCCGACGCCTTCATGATGGGCATCCCGGTGGGCCAGCAACGCGACCGCATGGACGAGGCGCTGGGCGTGATCGTGCGCCTGCTGCGGGGCGAGGAAGTCACCCACAAGTCCGACTGGTTCGAGCTCGACAAGGCGCGCCTGCAGATGACGCCCTACTCGCGACCCAGCGTCGAGATCGCCGTCGCCAGCCAGGTGTCGCCGACCGGCGCGCGGGCGGCCGGCCAGCATGGCGTGGGCCTGTTGTCGCTGGGCGCGACCTCGACCGCCGGCTTCAACGCGCTGGCCTCGAACTGGGCCATCGCCACCGAGCAGGCGGCTACCCATGGCAAGACCATGGACCGCAACGCCTGGCGGCTGGTGGGTCCGGTGCACATCGCCGAGACCCGCGAACAGGCGATGGAAGACGTGCGCTTTGGCCTCGACAAATGGATCTACTATTTCCGCGAGATCGCCAACCTGCCGGTCGTCCCCGAGGGCGACGACCCGATCAAGGCCATGGTCGACTCGGGCCTGGCGGTGATCGGCACGCCGGATGACGCCATCGCCCGCATCCGCCAGCTGGTGGACGAGAGCGGCGGCGGCTTTGGCGCCTTCCTGCTGATGGCGCACAACTGGGCCAACTGGGGCGCCACCAAGCACTCCTACGAGCTGATGGCCCGCTACGTCTTCCCGCACTTCCAGAACCTCAACGACAATCGCACCGCCTCGATGGCCTGGGTCAAGGACAACAAGGAAGCCTTCACCGCCGAGGTTCGCGGCGCGGTCGGCGCGCGCATCGTCCAGCACATTGTGGAAAAAGGCGCCGGCAATATCAGCCCCGACATCGTCGCCCAGATCACCGGCGCGGCGGCGCCGGCAAAGGCCGACAGCTAGGGAGGTCGGATGGACCTCGCGGCCTATTTCGAGCGGATCGGCTTTGCCGGCGAGGCGCGACCGGACCTGGCGACCCTGCGCGCCCTGCACAGCGCCCATCTGCTGGCGATCCCTTACGAAAACCTCGACGTTCAGCTCGGACGTCCACTGACGATCGATCCGGCCGCGGCGTTCGACAAGCTGGTGACGCGCCGGCGCGGCGGCTGGTGCTACGAGATGAACGGCCTGCTGGGCGCCGCGCTCGACGAGATCGGCTTCGAGGTCACCCGCATGGCCGGCGCGGTGATGCGCGAGGTCCGCGGCGACGACGCCATCGGCAACCACCTGGTGCTTCTGGTGGACCTGGGCGAGCCCTGGATCGCCGACGTTGGCCTGGGCGACGGGACGCTGGAACCCTATCGCCTGCGGGCCGGGCCGCTGGAGTCAGGAGGCTACAGCTTTGCCCTGGAGGCGCTCGACGATCGCTGGTGGCGATTCCGCAACCATCAGTTCGGCGGCGCCCCGTCATTCGACGTCGCCGTCGCCCCCACGCCGCTCAACGTCCTGGCGGAAAAGTGCCACGAGCTGCAGACTGCGCCGGACTCGATGTTCCGGATGAACCTGATCTGCCAGCGCTTCAAGGGCGACGGCGTGATCCTGCAACTGCTCGGGCGAAGCCTGCGGACCCTGCGGCCGGGGACCAAATCGGACCGCCTCCTGGCCTCCGCCGACGAACTCGTCAGTGTGCTCGCCGGCGACTTCGGCCTGGACGTCCCGGAGGTCGCCGACCTGTGGCCCCGCATCTGCGCACGCCACGAGGAAGTGCGGGCCGCCCAGGCCGCCGCCGCCGCAGCACTGCCCGCTTAGCGCCGGTAGGTGAACCCGACCCGGAAGGTGCGAGGCTGGGAATAGCTGGTCACGAAGTCCGCCGTCTTGCCGGTGGAGATCCTGGCGTCGGCGGCGTTGTCGACGGCTAGGTAGACCTCTTCGTCCGGGGCGAGGCTCCAGGCGGCGCGCAGGTTGAGCTCGGCGCCGGGCGCGAGGCGGCGGATGTTCTGGTCGTCCTCGAACGCCAGGCTCATGTAGCGCAGGGCGCCGCCGAGCGTCAGCTTCTCGCTCGCCCGCCAGTCAAGGCCCGCGGTGACCGTCCATTCGGGGGTCTGGGCCGGCCGCCGGCCGGTCAGCTGCCGGGCCGTGGCGCCGCCGTCGATCCGGGCGTGGGTGTAGGCGAAGGCCGTGCGCCAGGTGAGCGCTGTCGCCACCTGGCCGGTGGCCTCACCCTCCACGCCCCAGGCGTCAATCTCGCCGGCGTTCTGGCGCTGGCGCAGCGTGCCGCCGGCGGGAATGAACCCGGCGATGGGCAGGAGGATCCCAGGGCCCACGCCCAGCGTGACGTTGAGGATCGGGTCGTTCAGCTGGTTGTAGAACACCGTGGCCTGCCAGTGGACGGAGCCGTCACCACCGATCCCGGCCTCGACGCCGCTCAGTTTCTCGGGCCGCAGGCGGGGATTGGCTTCGGTGATGTCGTTGCCCACCCGGAACGGCCGGTGCAGCTCGTTGAGGGTCGGCGCGCGGAAACCGGCATATGCCGCGCCACGCAGCCAGAGGTCCGGCGCGAGCGTATAGCGCAGGCCGAGGCGGCCGGTCGGCACCGTGCCGGAGTCGTCCGGCGCCGAGGCGTTGAGGCTGGTGACGCCGGTCGCCAGCACGAACTCATGGCGCAGGGCGTCGCTTGAGCTCCAGCTGTCCAGCCGCACGCCGCCGGTGACAATCCACGGCCCCTGGTCGTAGGCGCCCTCGAGATAGACCCCGCCGACGAAGGTTTTGCCCCCGGCGTCGCGGCCCATGGTGAAGGCGTTGCTGACCACCCGGAACCGCTCATGGTCAGTTCCGTTGGCCCAGCGCGCGTCCGCGCCGAGCTCCCATGACGCCTGACCGAGGCGGCCCTGCAGGGCGGCGTTGAGCCCATAGCCGCGCGCCGGGGTGGAGAGTTGGTTGTTGGCCGGCGTCGTGGTGGCCCGGCTGGCGGCCACGGCGACGGAGCTGTTGGCCAGGTCACTGGTCCGCGTCCAGGCCTGCACCCGCCACCCGCCGACCCCGTCGGTCGCCGGCCGCGCCAGGGTCAGCGTCGCCGAGGTCCCCTTGGCGGTGGAGCCCGCGCCCAACAGGCCCGCCCCGCGCTTTTCCTCGAACGCGCCCACGCGAAGGGCCGCGTCAACGTCGCCGAAACGGTGCTGCGCGCGCACGGCGACGCTGGCGTCCTTCAGGCTCAGAGGCCGGTCCGCGGCGCCGGCTGCCGCGCCGCGCACCGGGGTGTAGCCGTCGCTGGATTCCGCCACCGCGGTCAGCAGGAGGCTCTGCGTCCCGCCGGAGACCGCGCCGCGATAGCCGCCGCGCTCGCCCGCGGACAGGTCAAACGCCCCCAGGCCGTCGCGCGCACCGCGCTCCCGCAGAGCGACGACGCCGGTCAGCGCCCCGGCGCCATAGGGCCCGGCGCCCGCGCCGCGGACAATGGTGGCGCCCTCCAGCCCTTCGGCCGGCAGGGCGGTCCAGATCACCCAGCCGCCGAACGGATCGTTCACCGGCGCGCCATCCAGGGTCACCAGCGCCCGGCCCGCGCCCGAACCGGCGATGCTGCGCAGGGAGACCCCTTGCGTCGTCGGATTGGCCGACAGCGAGGTCGTCCGCCGGAACAGCGACACGCCCGGCGCGCTTTCCAGCGCCTGGTCGAGGCGCGGCGTCGCCTTGAGGATCGCCGGATCGATGCGCACCGCGCTGAACGCGGCCTCGCCGCGCAGCGGCGCGAGCCTTGGCGGATAGACGACGACGGCTTCCACTTGAGCGACGGGCGGCGGGCTAGCGGGCGGGGGGGCAACGGCGGGCATGGGCAGGAAACCTTGCGGGGCTGGAGCCCTTCCCACTGAGGTTGGCTCAACCTGAGTGGGAAGGGCTCCAGATATGGACGACGACCCTGTTCTTTCCCGACTGACTTGCTTCAACTCAGTCGGGACAGGGTCTAGGGCTGGGCATTCGCGGGCGACAGGGCTATCCAGCCGCGATGCGGAGCGCAACAGCCAAGGTCGCCATCGTCACCGGCGCGGGCAGCGGTATCGGCCGGGCTGTGTCGCTGGCGCTGCTGAACGCGGGCTGGGCGGTGGCGCTGGCCGGGCGTCGGGTCGATCTGCTGCTGGAGACCGCGAGCCTGGCGGGCGGCGCCTCGGCCCGCGCCTTGCCCCAGGCCACCGATGTCGCCGATCCGGCGTCGGTCGCGGCGCTGTTTGCGGCGACCAAAGCCCGCTTCGGCCGGCTGGATCTGCTGTTCAACAACGCCGGGACCGGGGCGCCGCCCGTCCCATTGGAAGAGCTCTCTCTCGATCACTGGAAACGCGTCGTCGACATCAACCTGACGGGCGCCTTCCTCTGCACCCAGGGCGCGTTCCGGATGATGAAGGACCAGGACCCGCGCGGGGGACGGATCGTCAACAACGGCTCGATCTCGGCACACGCGCCGAGGCCCCGCTCGGTCGCCTACACCGCCACCAAGCACGCGATCACCGGCCTGACCCGGTCGACCTCGCTGGACGGGCGGCCCTATGACATCGCCTGCGGCCAGATCGACATCGGCAATGCCGCGACCGAGATGACCCGGGCGATGAGGTCCGGCGTAATGCAGGCCGACGGCGCCATCGCGCCTGAGCCGGTCATGGACGTCGCCGCCGTGGCCGACGCGGTGCTCTACATGGCCGGACTGTCGCTCGACGCCAACGTCCAATTCATGACGGTGATGGCGACGAAGATGCCGTTCATCGGGCGGGGATGACTGCGAGCCGCGGATTGAGAAATTTCTCTCCTTACGCTAATGTAAGGAATTCCGCGCAGCGAGGCGAACCTATGACAACCGCCACTCTCACCAGCAAGGGTCAGATCACCGTGCCCGCGGCCGTCCGCGCGGCGATGGGGGTCGACACCGGCGATCGGGTCGAGTTCATCGAGATCGCCCCCGGGCGCTACGAGTTCATCGCCGCGACGCTGCCGGTGACGGCCCTGAAAGGGATGTTCGAAAAACCCGCCAGGCCTGTGTCAATCGAAGCGATGAACGACGCCATCGCGCGCCATGGAGCCGCGGCGGCGAAGGTCCCCAAGTGATCGGCTTGGATACCAATGTGCTGGTCCGCTACATCTTGCAGGACGACCCGCGGCAGTCGGCGCTGGCGACAACCCTGATCGAAAACCTGAGCGCTCAGACGCCGGGCTTTGTGCCGCTGGTCGCCGTTGTTGAACTGGTCTGGGTCCTGGCATCCGCCTATCGGCTCGCCCCCGGCCAAGTCGCTCAAGCTCTCGAAACCCTCCTGCGCACCAAGGAGATCGTCGTCGATCAGGCTGAAACCGTTTGGAAGGCCCTGCGAGCCTTTCAGGGCTCGCGGGCCGACTTTGCCGACTGCCTGATCGCCCAGACCGCGCTGGCCGCGGGCTGCGAGCGCACGGTGACCTTCGACCGGGTCGCGGCGCTCGAAGGCCGCATGACGCTGGTTCCTCAGTCCGCGTAGACCGCCGCGCGTTTCTGTAGGTTCGACGTCACCGCCTCGATCTGGTTCGGCGAGCCGATCAGCGCGCCCTGTTCCACGCTTTCCGCCAACAGGATGGCGTGCTGGTCGCCCTCGCCCATCAGGTTCAGCAGCCGCTTGCCGGCGCGGATGGCGTGGGGGTTCTTCGCCGCGATCTCGGCGGCCAGCGCCAGGGCCTCGGCGCGCGGATCGGCGCAGACGCGGGTGGCCAGGCCCATCGCCACCGCCTCCTCACCGCCGAAGACGCGGCCGCTGTAGGTCAGCTCGCGGGCCACGTCGTCGCGCACCAGGCCGCGCATCAGCACCATGCCGGCCATGTCGGGGATCAGCCCCCACTTGATCTCCAGCACCGCCAGCTTCACGTCGGCGGCGACGAAGCGCAGGTCGGCGCCCAGCGCCAGCTGGAAGCCGCCGCCGAACGCCACCCCGTGGACCGCGGCGATCACCGGAACCGGGATCTCGCGCCAGACCATACAGGCGTGCTGGGCGTGGTTGGATCCGCCCTCGGTGCGCTTGCTGGCCACCAACGCGGCGGACGATCGGCTCTCGCCGGAGGCCATTTGGGCGAAATTGCTCATGTCGAGGCCGGCGCAGAAGGCCCTGCCCTCGCCGGACAGCACCACGGCGCGCACGCCGGGCTCGGTCTTCAGCCGCTCGCCGGTGTCCACCAGGGCGGCGAACATGGCGTTGTCCAGCGCATTCATCTTGTCGGTGCGGACCAGGCGCACGTCGGCGACGCCGTCCCGGATATCCACCGTCACGCGGTCGTTCATCGCAAGAGCTCCTTCAGACAGATCAGGCCGCGGCCAGCAGGTAGCCGACGCGGGGAAAATGCACGTGCATCAGGTCAAGCTCGCCGGCCTCGCGGGCGATGGTGATGCGGTCGGGGGTGACGCTGACCAGCCGACCCGCGATGGGGTCGCGGCCATAGTCGTCGGCGCTCACGGTCACGGCGACGCCAGGCGCAAGGCCCGAGGGATCGGCCGGATCGCTGCCGGAAACCGCGGCCGGCGTGGCGGCCCTCGCCACCTGCAGCGCCTCGGCGCCGGTCATCTCCTTGCGTGCGCCATGGCCCAGCGCCGCCATCCGCGCGCGCCAGGCGACGGTCTTGGGCAAGCCGGTGAGCAGGACATCCATCGCCGCCGCCGCCGCCCGGCCCAGCCACCAGATGTTCATGTAAGCTGCGATGTCGGAGAGAGAGGGCGTTGATCCACCGAGGAAATCATTGCTGGCCAGGCCCCGCTCGATCCAGGCGGCGTGCGCCCGCCACTGGCCCTTCATCGGCCCGGCCACCGCCTTCATGGCGGCCACATCGAAGGGCCGGCCAGAGAGTTTCTCGCGGTCCTTGATGAAAGCCTCGGGGACACTGTCGCCCATCTCGCCGAACACCACTGCCACCGTCGCCTGGAAAAACAGCCGATCGGCCCACAGATTGACCGCCCAGTCGGCGCCGCGCACCACGGCGGGTTTGCGATGCCTGGCCTCGATCTCGGCCAGGATGACTTGCGTGTCGCAATAGATGTCGGCGCCGATCTGCAGCACCGGAATGCGCCGATAGCCGCCGGTCAGCGGGATCAGCTCCGGTTTGGGCATGATCACCGGCTGGATCACCGAGCGCCAGGACAGCCCCTTGACGCCCATCATCACCCGCACCTTTTCCGAAAAGGGCGAGGTGTCGTAGTGGTGCAGGATGATTTCGCTGGCCATGATCTAGAGTCCCACCACGCCCGCGCCGGGCTCGCGCGCATAGAGCGCCTCGACCTGCGCATGGCGGTTGTCCAGCGACGCGCGCTGGTTCACATAGCCCTTGTCGGTGATCTCGCCGGCGTCGATCGAGGGCATTTCCTTCAGGATCGAAAACCGCCCGATCCGCCGCGACGATCCGCCCGCCGTGGCGTTGAAGGCCGCCAGCCGCGCCTTGAGGATCGGTTCGAGCTTGGCGATGGGATCCTCGCCCAGCCCCGCCAGCGCCGCCGGCGAGGGCCAGATCAGGGCCCCGGCGAAGGGCTTGTCCTGGCCCGTCACCACCGCGTCGAGCACATAGGGGCTGCACGCCGCCACGATGTCCGGCCGCAGCGTGCCCACCGAGACCCAGGTGCCCGAGTCCAGCTTGAAATCCTCGGTGACCCGGCCGTCGAACACCAGGCCCTGGCTCGGGTCGTCCGGATCGAGGAACCGGCAGGCGTCGCCCAGCTTGTAGAAGCCTTCCTCGTCGAAGGCCGCGGCGGTCTTCTCCGGATCGTTGTGGTAGCCCGACGTGACGGTCGGCCCCTTGACCCGGACCTCCAGCTTGGTCCCGTTTGGCGCCAGCTTGAGCGTGATCCCCGGCAGCGGCAGGCCGATCAGTCCCACCCGCTCGGTGATCCAGTGGACCACGGTGATCCCTTGCGTCTCGGTGGCGCCATACATGGTGGTGAGCGGGATGCGAAAGCCGGTCTCGGCGATCGCCAGGGCCTGCAGGCGCTCGGACACGTCGGTCGACAACGTCGCCCCGCCATAACCCATGCTGCGCAGGTTCTTGAAGAAGCTTCGGCGCAGCACCGGATCGGCTTCCATCGCCTCGGCCAGCATGCCGAAGGCCACCGGCGCCGAGCCGAACCCCATCGGCGAGATCTCCGACAGGTTCTTTATCGTCGTCTCGAACATCCCGGGGATCGGCTTGCCCTCGTCCAGGTGCAGCGTGCCGCCCGCCCACAGCACGCCGTTGAAGCCGATGTTGCCCGCCGAGATGTGGCTCCAGGGCATCCACTCCAGGCTTTGCGGCACGACCTCGGGGTCGGCCGGCTCGCCGCGCAGGCCCTCCATGCCGGCGATCACGCCGGCGAACATGCCGTGCGTCTGCGGCGCACCCTTCGGCATGCCGGTAGAGCCGGAAGTGAACAGATATTTGGCCACCGCCGCATGGTCGATCCGCGCGCGAGCCGCCTCGACGGCGGCGGTCGGCGGGGTGGCGATCAGCTCGGCGAGCGCAACGGTCCCGGCCCCGCCGTCCACCGAGACGAAGGTCAGCGTCGGGTCCAGCGCCTTCAGGGTCGTAAAGGCGCGGGCGAACATCGCCGAATTCTGGGCGAACACCACCCGGGGCTTCACCGTGGCGAAGCAGTGCTTCAGCTTGGCGTGGTCGGAGGAAATCAGGCTGTAGGCCGGGCTGATCGGAGCGATCGGCACGCCGGCGGTGTAGCAGCCCAGCATGACCAGGCCGTGCTCCACCGAATTGGCCGACAGCACCATGACGCTGTCGTCCGCGCCTAAGGCCCGATCGAGCAGCCACTGGGCGATCCCGTCAGCGGCGCGCTTGGCCTGGCCATACGTCACCCCGCCCCAGGGCCCGTGACCTGGCGCGCGCTGCAGGATGTAGGGCCGGTCGGGATGGGCCGCCGCGCGCTCGGCCAGCAGGCGGGCGATCGAGTGCGGCCCTTCGCCCGGCGGATGGTTGGAACGCACATACCAGGTCCCGTCGGCGGTCCTCTCGATGGCCACGTCGGGCGCCTTCTGCGGCAGCGGCTTGAACGGCGGCGGCCCGTCCTGTGGCTTTTGGGTGGTCGCGGCGGCCAGATCGTCAGCGGGGCTCATGGCGAGCCTCCTCCCCTATTGCTTGTTGGTCGAAACCCTAAGCCAACGCGACGCGCGAGCAAGCGCGCCCCGACGTCAACCTTGGCTGAAGTCCGCCTTGGGGCGTCGGATTTTGCGTGGGATCGGGATGGCGCGCGCGTGCGCGTCCTTTCCCGTCAAAGGGGAAGGGCCAGGACGCACGGGCTGAAGCGCCGGCGACCAACGCAAGTGGCTCTGGCGCCCGGATCGGCCTTGCAGGCCGTCCGGGGTGGCAAAGTCTGGGGGTTTTGGAGCTTCGGAAGTCGCCGAGACGCGGCCGCCGTGATCGCCCGATCAGGAGGTGTCGGCGGGCGGCGGCGGGGCGTCGTGGCCGTTGGGGCGCGCGCCCGGGGTAGGGCCAGTCTCCGGCGGGGCGGCCGAGGCCACAGCCTTGTGCGGCGCCAGCACCGCGTCGGCCCTGGCGGCTTCCACCGCGAGCTCTTCGCAGAGCCGGGCGATCAGCTGGTCGGGGTCGAGGTCGAGGAAGTCTTCTTCCTCGGAAACATCGTCGAGGCGCTCCTGGATCAATCCGAGAAGGTGGAAGGACTCGCCGTCGTCGTCCTGGATCTCCGGGTC
>NZ_JANMBF010000063.1:0-3941 GCF_031360265.1 Phenylobacterium sp. | reverse complement strand
AGGCGGCCTTCGCGGGTCCGCGCGCGACGGGCGAAGATCTCAAGGATCATCCCCGTGCGGTCGATGACCTTGGCCTGCCAGGCCTTCTCGAGGTTGCGCTGCTGAACGGGCGTGAGCGCGTCGTCGATGACGACGACGTCGAGCTCCTCGACCTCCACCAGCACCCGGATTTCCTCCACCTTCCCTTTGCCGAACAAGGTGGCCGGGGTGAGCTGGCGCAGTTTCACGACCAGGGTCTCGCGGACCTCCAGATCGAGCGCCAGCGCCAGGCCGACGGCCTCTTCCAGACGTGCAGCCGCGGCCCGCGAAGAGCCCCTGCCCTCCCGGTCGGGATGGATGACGACGGCGCCCTGGATCGGCGCCTCGCGGTCAATCGCTTTGGAAGATTTCAATCGTTCTCGTCTTCGCCGGGCTCGTACAGCTGCACGGGTTGCGCCGGCATGATGGTGGAGATCGCATGCTTGTAGACCAGCTGCGACTGCCCGTCGCGGCGCAGCAGCACGCAGAAATTGTCAAACCAGCTGACCACGCCCTGCAGCTTGACGCCATTGACCAGGAAGATGGTCAGCGGGGTCTTCGACTTGCGCACGCTGTTCAGGAAGGTGTCCTGCAGGTTCTGTTTCTTCTCACTCATGGCTTTTCGCCTCTTTTTGGTTTTCGGGCGGCCAAGGCGCCGTCCACACACGAATGTCAGCTAGACCGGGATTTGCGACAGGCGCAACCGCGCGCGGCGACTCAGACCGCCGTGGCCTTGGCCTGCGCGATATAGAGACGCCGCAGCCGCATCGCCACCGGGCCGGGGCGGCCATCGCCCACCGGCTTGCCGTCGACGGCGACTACCGGCAGCACCAGCGTCCCCGCGCCGGTGATGAACGCCTCCCGCGCCGCGATGGCTTCGGCGGGGGTGAAGGGCCGCTCGTCGAGCTCCAGCCCCTCGCGGCGGATCACCTCGATCAGGCTGCCTCGGGTGACGCCGCGCAGGATGTTGGCGTTGGTGTCGCGGGTGCGCAGCCGCCCCTCGCCATCGACGATCCAGGCGTTCGACGAGGCGCCCTCGGTGACCAGCCCCAGGTCATCGACGAACCAGGCCTCGGCCGCGCCCGCCTCCCGGGCCTTCTGCTTTGCCAGCGCGTTGGCGAGCAGGCCCACGGTCTTGATGTCGCAGCGGCCCCAGCGGTTTTCCGGCGTGGTGACGACGCCCACGCCCTTTGCGGCGCGAGCCTCGGAGGCGACACGATCGACAGCGCTGACGGTGATGACCACGGCCGGGCGCACCGGCGTCGTCGGAAAGGCGTGGTCGCGCCGGGCCACGCCCCGGCTGACCTGCAGATAGATCAGGCCCTCCGCGATGCGGTTGCGGCGCACCGTCTCCTTCAGCACCAGCGTCAGCGCCGCGCGGCTCATGGGCATGGCGATGCGCAGTTCGCCCAGCGATCGCTCCAGCCGGGTGAAGTGGCCCTGAGCGTCGGAGAGCCTGCCGCCAAACAGCGCCCAGACCTCATAGACGGCGTCGGCCAGCTGGTAGCCCCGGTCCTCGATATGGATCACCGCCTGGCCGTGGGGCACGAAGCGGCCGTTGACATAGGCGATCCGCCCCATCAGCCGACCTCCTCCTCCAGCGCGCGCGCGCTGGACAGGCCCAGCGACTTGAGCTTGCGGTGCAGGGCCGAGCGCTCCATGCCGATGAAGGCGGCGGTGCGCGAGATATTGCCGGAAAAGCGCAGCATCTGGGCGTTGAGGTATTCGCGCTCGAACACCTCGCGGGCTTCGCGCAGCGGCAGCGCGATCATCCGTTCGGCGCCCAGGCTGGTGGCCTGGTCGGTGACCATGGCCTCGGCCGGCAGCATGTTGGCGGTGATCGGATCGCTCGCCACACCGGACGCCAGGATCAGCATGCGCTCCACATTGTTGCGCAGCTGGCGCAGGTTTCCCGGCCAGGCGCGAACCTGCAGGGTCGCCAGGGCGTCGTCAGCCAGGCTGCGGCGCGGCATGCCGGTGGCCGTGCTGATCCGATCGATGAAATATTCCACCAGCTCGGGGATGTCTTCGCGCCGTTCCGACAGACCCGGCACGTTCACCGGCACCACGTTCAGGCGGTGGAAG
Source organism: Phenylobacterium sp. (assembly GCF_031360265.1). GTDB lineage: Bacteria > Pseudomonadota > Alphaproteobacteria > Caulobacterales > Caulobacteraceae > Phenylobacterium. Next base: position 1,838 of record NZ_JANMBF010000063.1, on the reverse strand, counting down.
AGGTCCTCGCGGAATCGGCCCGCGGCGATCTCCTCGCGCAGGTCGCGCGAGGTCGAGGAGACCACGCGCACGTCCACGTGCACATCGGAGTCGCCGCCGACGCGGCGAAAGCTCTGATCGACCAGCACCCGCAGGATGCGCCCTTGGGTCTCGCGCGGCATGTCGGCGACTTCATCGAGATAGAGAGTGCCGGCGTGGGCGCGTTCGAAGACGCCGATCTTGGCGGTGCGGCCGTCATCGCCCTCCTGGCCGAACAGCTCGACGTCGATCCGCTCAGGGGTCATGCCGGCGGCGCTGATCGGCACGAATTCGTTGCGGGTGCGGGCGGAAGCCGCGTGGATCAGCCGCGCCACGGTCTCCTTGCCCGAACCCGGCGGGCCGGAGATCAGCACCCGGCTGTTGGCGCCGGCCAGCTTGGCGATCATCTGACGCAGCTGCTGGGCGGCCGTCGACCGTCCGGTGACCCCGTCCGGCGTGATCGCCTGGGTGCGCAGGCGGCGGTTCTCGCGGCGCAGGTTGGCGGCCTCCAGCGCCCGCTCAACCACCAGCAGCAGCCGGTCGGACTTGAAGGGCTTTTCCAGGAACTCATAGGCGCCGCGCTTGATAGCGCTGACGGCGGTCTCGATGTTGCCGTGGCCGGAGATCATGATCACCGGCAGGTCGGCGTCGAGGCCCTTGATCATGTCCAGCAGTTCGAGCCCGTCCAGGCCGCCGCCGGCCATCCAGATGTCGAGGATCAGCAGCGCCGGCTTACGCGCCCGGATCGCGGCCAGCGCCGATTCCGAGTCCGTCGCCGTGCGCACGGCATAGCCCTCGTCGGAGAGGATTCCGGCCACCAGATCGCGGATGTCGGCCTCATCGTCGACCACCAGTACGTCAGACGCCATCAGCTGGTCCTTCATGCCGTCACGGCCCGGGAAACCGGCGCGGAACGGGCGCGCGCCGAAGGGGGGAGTCGCAGGATGGCCAGCGCGCCCGAGCCCTCGCGGGCGTCGGTTAGAACCAGCTCGCCGCCGTGGTCTTCCAGGATGCGCTTGACGATGGCCAGGCCGAGGCCCGTGCCTTTTTCGCGAGTGGTCACATAGGGCTCCGTCAGCCGGTCGCGATCCTTGGCGGGCAGGCCTATTCCATTGTCCTCGACCTCGAAGGCGACGCCGGTCTCGTTGGACACCAGCCGCGCGCGAACCTGCCCCCTGAGCGTCGGCGCCGGCCGCGCGGCCACCGCCACGGCGGCGTTCTTCAGCACATTGGTCAGCGCCTGGCCGAGCATCCCGCCGTCGGCCACCAGCCGGATATCGGGCGTCGGCTCGACGAGCTCGACATCGATGTCAGGACTGGCCACCCGTTGGGCGAACAGGGCCGCGCGGAGCAGTTCGGCGGCGTCCTGCTCGGTGACCCGTGGCGCCGGCAGCCGCGCGAAGGCGGAGAACTCATCGACCATCCGGCCGATGTCGCCGACCTGGCGCACGATGGTGTCGGTGCAACGGTCGAAGGTCTCCAGCTCGTGCGGGGCGATGTCCTTGCGGTATTTTCGGCGCAGCCGCTCGGCGGAGAGCTGGATCGGGGTCAGCGGGTTCTTGATCTCGTGGGCGATGCGCCGCGCGACATCGGCCCAGGCAGAACTACGCTGCGCCGCGATCAGATCCGTGATGTCGTCGAGGGTCACGACGAAGCCGCGCTGGGTTCCGGCAGTTCCGGGCTCGGTCGTAACCCGCACGTTGAAAATACGTTCGCGCCCGGAGCGATTGAGTGTTGTCTGGCCCTGTACCAGACGGCGGCCATTGCGGGCATCGGCAAGAAAACCTGCCAGTTCCGGCACGACACCGTCGAGCGGAAGC
>NZ_JANMBF010000049.1:0-2067 GCF_031360265.1 Phenylobacterium sp. | reverse complement strand
GAAGAGGACGGAAATGCCGTCCACCCCCATGCGGTAGTAGATGCCCGCGAACCAGGGCGTCTCCTCGACAAACTGGAAGCCGTTGTCGGCCGGGTCGAATTTGTAGGTCATCAGCTCGGGGATCGAGCTGGTGCCCGAAACGCCGATCATCACCAGGATCGCCGCCAGCATCAGCACGGAGCCCAGCAGGGTGTAGAGGAAGAACTTGAAGGCCGCGTAGACCCGCCGTTGGCCGCCCCAGATGCCGATGATCAGGAACATCGGCACCAGGCCGAACTCGAAGTAGATGTAGAACAGGATCAGATCGAGCGCGCAGAACACGCCGATCACCAGACATTCCAGCACCAGGAAGGCGATCATGTATTCGAGCACCCGGGTGGTGATCGATTTCCATGAGGCGGCGATGCAGATCGGCATCAGGAAGGCCGTCAGCAGCACGAAGAGCACGGAGATTCCGTCGACCCCCATACGGTAGCTGAGACCCGCGAACCAGGGTGTCTCCTCGACGAACTGGAAGCCGTTGTCCGACGGATTGAACCGCGCGACCAGCAGGACCGAGAGCGCCAGGGTCGCCACCGTGGTGACCAGCGCGATCCACTTGGCCGCCTCGACGGTCTTGCGATCGTCCGCCTTGCCGAGCAGGCGCAACGCCAGGATGCCGGCCACGCCAAGCAGGGGCGCGAAGGTGATCAGGGAGAGGATGGGCATGTCCGTCGCCTCCCTTAAGCGGCCCAGGCCCAGAGGGCGTAGGACAGCAGGCCCGCGACCCCCAGCAGCATCACAAAGGCGTAGTGATAGACGTAGCCGGTCTGCAGGCGCCCTGCGCCCTTGCCCACCGCGTAGCTAACCGCCGACACCCCGTCCGGACCGAGCCCGTCGATGATCGCCTGGTCGCCGCCCTTCCAGAACAGGTCGCCGAGCAGCTTGGCGCCCCGGACAAAGGTCGCCTGATAGAGCTCGTCGAAGAACCACTTGTTGTAGAAGAACAGGTAGAGCGGCCCGCGATTGGCGGCGAGCCGGGCGCCCAGGCCCTCTCGGGCGATGTAGACATAGGCCGCGATCAACAGGCCAAGCACCGAGACGATCAGCGGCGCCTGGGCGATCCACCAGGGCGCTTCGTGCTCGGCCAGCACGTGGTTGTTGGCGGCGGTGAAGATCGCGCCCTTCCAGAATTGGATCTGTTCGGCCCCGATGAACTTCTCGTGGAAAGCGAAGCCCGCGCCGATCGCGCCGATGGCGAGCGCGATCAACGGCAGGCGCATGCTCCAGGGGCTCTCGTGGGGCTCGTGCTCATGCCCCCCATGGTCGGGCTCGGCGTGGTCTTCATGCGCTCCGTCGTGAGCGTGGTCTCGGTTGTGCCAGTGGTGCTCGAGGTCCGCGGAGGTCCAGCGGGCGTGGCCGTTGAAGGTGAAGAACGCCAACCGCCAGGAGTAGAAAGCCGTCAGGCCCGCGACGAAGACGCCCATCACGAAGCCGAAATAGCCCATCGGGTCGCCCCCCTGGCCGGCCATCCAGGCGGCGTGGATGATCGAGTCCTTGGAGTAGAATCCGGCGAATCCGAGCTCGAGGCCGGGGATGCCCAGGCCGGTGATGGAGATGGTGCCGATGGTCATGACGGCGAAGGTCACCGGCAGGTATTTCGCCAGCCCGCCGTAGCGGCGCATGTCCTGCTCGTGGGCCATGGCGTGGATCACCGAGCCCGCGCCCAGGAACAGCAGCGCCTTGAAGAAGGCGTGTGTGAACAGGTGGAACATCGAAGCCTGATAGGCCCCGACGCCGGCGGCCATGAACATGTAGCCGAGCTGCGAGCAGGTCGAATAGGCGATCACCCGCTTGATGTCGTTCTGCACAAGACCGACCGTGGCGGCGAACAGCGCCGTGATCGCGCCGATCACCAGAACAATGTGCTTTGCGGTGGGCGCATACTCGTACATCGGTGACAGCAGGCAGACCATGTAGACGCCGGCGGTGACCATGGTCGCCGCGTGGATCAGGGCCGAGACCGGGGTCGGGCCCTCCATGGCGTCGGGCAGCCAGGTGTGCAGGAAGAACTGGGCCGACTTGCCC
>NZ_JANMBF010000075.1:0-16936 GCF_031360265.1 Phenylobacterium sp. | reverse complement strand
GCGGTCGAGGCCCAGCAGGATCGGGCCGATCACCGTGGCGCCGCCCAGGGACTGAATCAGCTGGGTCGAGATCGCCGCGGAGTGGATCGCCGGCATGATCAGCACATTGGCCGGACCGGTGAGCCGCATGAACGGATAGTTGCCCCGCGCCTCGGGCTCCAGCGCCAGCTCCGGCGGCATCTCCCCCTCGTATTCGAAATCGACGCCGTCGAGCTCGTCGAGCATGGCCACGGCCTCGCGCACCTTTTCCGAGCGCAGGCCCATGGGGTTGCCGAAGGTCGAATAGCTCATGAAGGCCAAGCGGGGCTCATAGCCCAGGGTGCGGACGGCGCGGGCGGCCTCCTTGGCGATCTCCACCAGGTCCTCGGCCTCGGGCATCTCGGTGACCGAGGTGTCGGCGATGAACAGGGTCCGGCCCTTGGCCAGCACCACGCTCATGCCGATGACCCGGCCGTCGGGCGAGGGGTCAATGACCCGCAGCACCTCCTCGAGCACCTGGTCGAAGGCGCGTGTCACGCCGGTGACCATGCCGTCGGCGTGGCCCAGCGCCACCATCGCCGCGGCGAAGGCGTTGCGGTCCTGGTTGATCAGCCGCTGGACGTCGCGGCGCAGGTAGCCTTCGCGCTGCAGGCGGCCGTAGAGGTAGTCGACATAGTCGGCGTTCCTGCCGGAGACCCGGGCGTTGAGGATCTCCAGCTTCACCTCGGCGGGGTCGAGGCCCACCAGGCGCATATTGTCCTGCACCAGGTCCTCGCGACCGACCAGAATGGCGGTCCCGAGGTTGGCGGACTGGAAGGCGTAGGCCGCGCGGATCACGCTGGGTTCCTCGCCCTCGGCGAACACCACGCGCTTTTTCGGCCCCGACAGCACCGCGCCCTGCAACTTCTGCAGGAAGGCCGCGGTGGGATCAAGCCGCTGGGCCAGGCTGGCGCGGTAGGCGTCCATGTCCTCGATCGGCCGGCGCGCCACGCCGGTGTCCATGGCCGCCTGGGCGATGAACGGCGGGATGTACCAGATCAGCCGCGGGTCGAAGGGCGTGGGGATGATGTACTCTGGCCCGAACTTCAGCTGCACCCCGTGATAGGCGGCGGCGACCTCGTCGGGGACGTCCTCGCGGGCCAGCATGGCGAGCGCGTTGGCGCAGGCGATCTTCATCTCCATGTTCACCCGGCGCGCGCGAACATCCAGGGCGCCGCGGAAGATGTAGGGGAAGCCCAGGACGTTGTTCACCTGGTTGGGATAGTCGCTGCGACCGGTGGCGACGATCGCGTCTGGGCGGACGGCGTAGACCTCTTCCGGGGTGATCTCGGGGTCGGGATTGGCCATGGCGAAGATGATCGGCCGCTCGGCCATGGTCTTCACCAGCTCGCCGGTGAGCGCGCCCTTGACCGAGGTTCCGATGAACACGTCGGCGCCAACCAGGGCTTCGGCCAGGGTCCGCTTGTCGGTTTCGATGGCGTGGGCCGACTTCCACTGGTTCATGTCGTTGGGCCGGCCGCGCCAGAGCACGCCCTTTGAATCGACGGCGATGACATTGGTCGGGCGCACGCCCATGGCCTTGATCAATTCCAGCGTGGCGATGCCGGCGGCGCCGGGGCCGTTCAGCACCACCTTGACCTCAGCCATATCGCGGCCGGTGATGTGGCAGGCGTTGATCAGGCCGGCGGCGGAAATGATCGCCGTGCCGTGCTGGTCGTCGTGGAACACCGGGATGTCGAGCAGCTCCTGCAGCTCGGTCTCGATGCGGAAGCACTCGGGACTCTTGATGTCCTCCAGATTGATGCCGCCGAAGGTGACGCCGATGTTCTTGACCACGGTGATGATCTCGTCCGGGTCGGTGGCGAGGCACTCGATGTCGATGGCGTCGACGTCGGCGAAGCGCTTGAACAGCACCCCCTTGCCCTCCATCACCGGCTTGGAGGCCAGCGCGCCGAGGTTGCCCAGCCCCAGGATCGCCGTGCCGTTGGAGAACACCGCCACCAGGTTGCCCTTGGAGGTGTAGTCGTAGGCCGCGTCCGGATCGGCGGCGATGGCCAGCACTGGCACGGCGACGCCGGGCGAATAGGCCAGGCTGAGGTCGCGTTGCGTCGCCATCGGCTTGGTGGCCGCGATGGCGATCTTCCCCGGCGTGGGATAGCGGTGGAAATCGAGGGCTTCCTGGTCGGTAAAGGTGTGTTTCTCGGCGTCGCTCATGGCGGCGGCGGGTCCTTATGGCGCGTCGTTTGCGATGGGAGCGCGAACCTACAGAGCCCCGACCCCTGAAACAACCTCGATCGCACAATCCGCTTGACAGAGGTTAGCCATTGCTTACGGTAAGTCATGACTAACTCATTTGCGTTGACAACCCGCGCCTTTTCCGCCCTGGCCGACCCGACGCGGCGGGCGGTGTTCGAGCGGCTGGCGGATGGCCCGCGCGCGGTGGGCGAGCTGGCGCGCGACCTGCCCGTGAGCCGGCCCGCGGTGTCGCAGCATCTGAAGGTGCTCAGGGAGGCCGGATTGGTCACCGATCGGCCGGACGGCGCGCGCCGCGTCTATCAGATCGACCCCCAGGGGCTGGGCCAGATCCGCGCCTGGCTCGACCGGTTCTGGGACGAAGCGCTCGAGGCCTTCAAGGCCGAGGTCGAACGGACAGAGGTTGAAATCCAAGAGGACGAGGAGCTGACACCGCCATGAGCCAGACCATCAGACCCGCCGCGATCCGCAAGTCGCTGACCCTCCAGGCCAGCCCCAACAAGGCCTTCTCGGTGTTCACCGACGGCATTGGCCGCTGGTGGCCGAAGACCCATCACATCGGAGCCTCGCCGCTCGTCGACGCGGTGATCGAGCCCGGGGTCGGCGGCCGCTGGTACGGCCGACACGAGGACGGCGGCGAGACGCCCTGGGGCGAGGTGCTGGCCTGGGAACCGCCGGGCCGCCTGGTGCTGGCGTGGCGCATCACCAAGGACTGGGGCTACGATCCCAATCTGCTGACCGAGATCGAGGTATCCTTCGTCGCGGGCGCCGACGGCCAGACCCACGTGGCGTTCGAGCATCGCGGCCTGGAGCGCTTCGGCGACAGCGAGGGCGCCGAGGCGGCCCGCATCTCCATGGACGGAGGGTGGGGCTTCATTCTCGAAGGCTACAGGACCGCGGCCGAAGCCTGACCCCCAGACCTTTCACAAAACAGACGTTTCACAAGAGGAGCAGACGATGTCCGAGATCATCATCCACGGCGTCCCCGGCAGCCCCTATGTGCGCATGCCGCTGATCACCTGCGAGGAGAAGGGCGCGCCCTATCGCCTGTCGCCCATGGGCATGGGGGACTCCCGGGCGCCCGCGCACCTGGCCCGCCAGCCCTTCGGCCGAATCCCGGCGATGGAGCATGGCGACTTCCAGCTCTACGAAGCCCAGGCGATTGTCCGCTACATCGACCAGGTCTGCCCGGGGCGAAGCCTGACGCCCGCCGACGCGCGGGCCCGGGCGCGGATGAACCAGGTGATGGGCATCGTCGACTGGTACGTGATGCCGTCGATCAGCTCCGGCCTGGCCTTCAACCGGGTGATCAAGCCGATGTTCGGCATGCCGGTGGACGAGGCCGCAGTCGCCGCGGCCCTGCCGCAGGCGCGGACCTGCGTCGCGGCCCTGGCGGACATTCTCGGCGACCAGACCTATTTCACCGGGGACGCGATCAGCCTGGCCGACATCGCCGCCGCGGCGCACCTGGATTTCATGCCGCTCTTTCCCGAGGGCCGGGACATGCTGACGGGCTCGCCGCTGGCGGCCTGGCTGCAGCGGATGATGTCGCGCCCGAGCCTCCAGAAGACCACCATGGCGGCGCTCAGGGCCGCGCTGGAGCCGCAGCCCGCCTAAGGCCGCGCTTTGTCGTTGACCCGGCGGGCGGGCTCGGGAGACTAGCGGACCTCGCCGGAGTAGCCCCCGTGTCCGCCCAACCGATCAGGATCGCCGTCGCCGGGGCGCTGGGCCGCATGGGCCAGGCCATGTCGGCCGCCGTGGCGGTGGGGGACGGGCTGGCGCTGGTCGCCCGGTTTGAGCGGACTGGCCTGGCCGGGGAGGGCCTGACCAGCCAGGACGAGGCCCTGGCGGCCGCCGACGTGGTCATCGACTTCACCACGCCCGCGGCGTCGGTCGCGCTGGCTGCGGCGTGCGCCGCGCGAGGGGGACCGGCGCTGCTGGTCGGCTCGACGGGGTTCGACGACGCCCAGATCGCCGCGATCGAGGCGGCCGCGAGCCGGATCGCCATCGTGCGCGCCGGCAACTTCTCGCTGGGCATGAACCTCCTGATGGGCCTCGTCGAACAGGCCGCCGCCAGGTTGGGCCCGGACGCCTATGACATCGAGATCTTCGAGGCCCACCACCGCCGCAAGGTCGATGCGCCGTCCGGCGCGGCCCTGATGCTGGGCGAGGCGGCCGCCAGGGGCCGGGGCGTCAGCCTCGCCGATGTGGCCAGGCGGGGCCGAGACGGGATCACCGGCGCGCGCGCGGCCGGGGATATTGGCTTTGCCGTGGTGCGCGGGGGCGGCATCGTCGGCGACCACAGCGTCAGCTTCATCGCCGAGGATGAAAGCCTGACGCTGGCCCATTCGGCCCGCGACCGGGGCCTGTTCGCCCGCGGCGCCCTGGTGGCGGCGCGCTGGGTCGTCGGTCGCCCGCCCGGCCACTACGGCATGCGCGACGTGCTGGGCTTTACGGACCGCGGCTGACGATGGAGGGTCTCCTCGAGCGCGACGCCAGCCACCAGATCGCGGCGCTGAACGCCCGGCGGGTCTCGTCCGTCGAGCTGCTGAAGGCCGCGCTCGCCCATCACGAACAGACCCACGCCCGGCTGAACGCCGTGGTCGCCGTGGATCTCGACCGCGCCCTGGACCGCGCCCGCGCCATCGATGACCTGCGTAACCGGGGCGAGGCCGTGGGCCTGCTGGCCGGCCTGCCGATGACTGTGAAGGATACCCTGGACGTGGTCGGGATGCCGGCGTCGTCGGGGCTGGCGGCCCTGCGCCGGCGTCAGGCGCAGGACGCCTCAGCGGTCGCCAACGCCAAGGCCGCCGGCGCGGTGATCTGGGGCAAGACCAACACTCCGGTGATGGCCGGCGACTGGCAGACCTTCAACGCGCTCTATGGGACCACCAACAATCCCTGGGACGTCGCGCGCACCCCCGGCGGATCGTCCGGCGGGGCGGCCGCGGCCCTGGCCGCCAGGGTCACCGCGCTGGAGATCGGCTCGGACATCGGAGGATCGCTGCGCATCCCGGCCAGCTTTTGCGGGGTGTTCAGCCACAAGCCGACCTGGGGCCTGGTCGACCAGCATGGCCACGTGCCGCCCAGCCCAGGTTCGTGGAGCGTGCGCGACCTCAATGTGATCGGACCCTTGGCCCGGACGGCGCGCGACCTTCGCCTGCTGCTGGCGGTGATCGAGGATGGCCCACTGGCGCCCAAGGCGCCCGCCGGCGAGCTGAAGGGGGCCCGCATCGCCCTGTGGCTCGACGAGCCGAGCTTCGGGCTCGACCCGCAGGTCCGCGCCGTCCTTGAGAGTTTCGCCGCCGAGCTTGTCGACGCGGGCGCGGAGGTGACGCCCATCGCCTCGCCGGCGCATATGCCGACCCTGATGGCCGCCTACCAGACCCTGCTGGGCGGGATCATCGGCGAAGACATGCCCGACGCGATGGTCCGCAACATGACCCGCCTGCGGGGCTGGGCCCGCTGGTCGATGAACCGGGGCGCGGCGCCTACCTCGATGGCGGCCATGACGCTCGCCTACACCGCCACCCACCGCGAGTGGCTGGCGGCCGACGCTGTGCGCAACCGTCTGCGCCACGAGATCGCCGGTGTGTTCGAAGGGTTCGACGCGATCCTGGCGCCGACTGCGCCGGTCACCGCCTTCCCGCACGACCACCGTCCCTTTGCCCGCCGCCGGCTGCTCCAGTCCGACGGCGCGGTCCTGCCCTATGCGTCGATGCTGAACTGGATCTCGCTGGCCACCGCCCTGCACCTGCCGGCCACGGCGATCCCGGCGGGGCTTTCAGAGTCTGGCCTGCCGGTGGGCGCCCAGCTGATCGGCCCGCTGAGCAGCGATGCACGCCTGCTGGCTTTGGCCCAGGCCATCGAGGAAAACGTCAGCGGCTTCATCCCGCCGCCGTTGACCCCTCAGGACACCGGATCGTCCGCCAGCCGCGCGTAGAGCCGCTGGTCCCAGAACCGGCCTTTCCAGAAGGCGTGGTCGCGCAGGACGCCTTCCAGCCGGAAACCGAACCGCTCGAGCAGGGCGGCGGAGGCCAGGTTGCCGGGCGTGACCAGCGCCTCGATCCGGCGAAGACCCAGCGCGCCGTGGCCGTGCGCTAGCAGGGCGGGAAGCACCTGGCCCATGATCCCTTGGCGCCATCGCGGGCGGACCACGTTGTAGGACACCTCGCCACGCGAGCCTCGTCGGCGTTCGGCGACGATCAGCCCGGCCGTCCCGACGAAGTCGCCGGCGCGGTCGCGGACGGCCCACCAGGCGCTGCCATTGTCGGGGAGCGCCGCGGCCCAGGCGATCATTGCATCGGCGGCATCCAGGTCGGCCATGGGCGCGATGTCCATGTGTTCGACGGTGGCCGGATCGGAGAGGTGGGCGAAGAGGTCCTGGCGGTCGCCCGGCCCCAGCGGCGACAGCTGGAAGCGGGCGGTTGTAAGCCGGCTCACGGCGCGGGCGCCGCCTGGCGGGTCCACAGGCCATCGACAGCCGCCTGCACATCCTCGCCGCCCGCCCGGCGGACCAGGGACAGGCCCTCAAGCTCGACCCTGTCGGCGCGGAGCACGCGCGGATGCAGGCTGTAGCCCAGCAGATAGACGGCGCGGTCGGTCCGCGTCTGGCCGTCCTGAATATAGACCGTGACGATCCCGACCGGCAGGCGCCCCTGACGGGCCTCGTCGCCTCCGGTGTGAGCGCGTCCGCTGTGAGCGGCCCTGGCCAGCGCGGCGTCGAACCAGCCGGCTTCGATGCGCGGATTGCCGGTGGTCTGGACCGCCTCGCCGCGCACTTCGCGCGGGAAGCTCAGGCTCTGGGTCTGGATGACCTGTTCGGGGTGCGCCGAGGCCAGGCGCAGGCGCCCGCCGTCGCCGTCCGGCGTGCCGGTCATCAGGAAGGCGAGCTTAAGCGCCCCGGCCCTGGCCTCTTCCTTGCGTTCGCGCGCAGCGGTGGCGCGCTGTTGGTCGGTCTGGGCGCGCTCGCGGTGGGCGTCCCAATAGCCGAGGCCAGCGATCACCAGCGCCAGGATACCGACGAATTCGGCCAGCGAGAGCCAGCGGAAGGGCAGGCGTTTGCGGCGCGGCGGATCCTGGCTCATGAGGTCAGCGGCCGGTGGAGCCGAAGCCCCCGGCGCCTCGGGCGGTCTCATCGAGGCTGGGGACCTCGGCCCAGACCGCCTGGACCACCGGGGCGACGATCAGCTGGGCGATGCGGTCGCCGCGGCGGATGACGAAATCCTCTTCGCCCAGATTGATCAGGATAACCTTCACCTCGCCCCGATAGTCGGCGTCGATGGTGCCGGGCGTGTTGAGACAGGTGACGCCGTGTCTGGCGGCCAGGCCCGAGCGCGGCCGGACCTGGCCCTCGAAACCCGCCGGCAAGGCGAAGGTCAGACCTGTCGGCACCGGGTGGCGCGCGCCGGGCCGCAGGGTCAGCGGCTCGTCCCGCGGCAGGGCGGCCCTCAGGTCCATGCCGGCCGCCTGGTCGGTCTCATAGGCCGGCAGCGGCAGGTCCTCGGCGTGCGGCAGGCGGACGATCGGCACGGTCGGGATCATGCAAGCGCCCCGGCGATGCGCCGGGCCAGCCGATGGGCTACCTCGACCTTGGCCATCCGCTCCCATCGCTCGACGCCGCCGGCGCTGACGATAGCCACGGCGTTGTCATCGCCGCCCAGGGTTCCGGCCACGCTGACATCGTTGGCGACGATCCAGTCGCAGCCCTTGCGGCCCAGCTTGGCCTTGGCGTTGGCCTCGACATCGTCGGTCTCGGCGGCGAACCCCACCACCAGGCGGGGTCGGCGGGCATGTTTCGACAGGCTGGCAAGGATGTCGGGGTTCTCCACCAGGGCGATGGGGTTCGGCGCGGCGGCGCCTTTCTTGAGCTTGCGGTCGCCGACGCTTTGCGGCCGCCAGTCGGCGACGGCGGCCACGCAGATGGCGATATCAGCCGGCAGCGCCGCCTCGCAGGCCGCCAGCATGTCGCGCGCGCTCTCCACATCGACGCGGGTGACGCCGGGCGGCGGCGCGAGCGCGGTCGGGCCGCTGACCAGTACGACCTCGGCGCCCAGCGCGGCCAGGGCGGCGGCGATGGCGTAGCCCTGCTTGCCGGACGAGCGGTTGGTCAGCAGGCGAACCGGGTCGATGGCCTCGGCGGTGGGGCCGGCCGTGACCAGGGCCCGTCGGCCGGCCAGAGGGCGCGGGCTCGCGCCCAGCGCCGCCAGGATCGCCTGGAAGATCGCCTCGGGCTCGGCCATCCGCCCGGGGCCATATTCTCCGCAGGCCATGGCGCCCTCGTCAGGCCCGACGAAGGTGACGCCGTCGGCCGTCAGCGTGGCAAGGTTGCGCTGGGTGGCCGCGTGCCGCCACATCCGCACGTTCATCGAAGGCGCCATCAGCACCGGCTTGTCGGTCGCCAGAAGGGTGGTCGAAGCCAGGTCGCCCGCCAGGCCATTGGCCGCCTTGGCCATCAGGTCGGCGGTGGCAGGCGCCACGACGATCAGGTCCGCCGATCGCGACAGCTCGATGTGGCCCATCGTCGCTTCGTCGGTGAGCGAGAACAGCTCGCGGTAAACCTTGTCCTCGGCCAGGGCCGCCAGCGACAGCGGGGTGACGAACTCTGCACCGGCCCGGGTGAGGATCGGGCGCACGGCGATCCCGGCCTTGCGGACGAGGCGGGTCAGCTCAAGGCTCTTGTAGGCCGCGATCCCGCCGCCGACGATGAGCAGAATCCGCTTTTCGTCCCAGGTTCTTAGCAAGGCTCTTGCCCCTCGTGCGCCGGGCGCCAGCCATAGGCCAGATGCGGCCTGCGAACAATTCCGGCAAATTTGACTCGACAAGTCCGGTTTTGTGTTCTTTCTTTGTTCCAACCTCTGCTGTGGTAGGAGATAACGTGATGGCTGGGTTGAAGACGGCGCGCCCTTTGGCGCTTGGTATTGTGGCGCTGACGCTGTTGAGTGCCTGCGACAACGGCCCGTCCGCGGTGAGCAAACAGGCTGGGAATTCACAGGCGGCGGGCACGCAGATGGCGACGGCCAACGGGCCGGAGCGATCGTTCGACCGCCGCGAGAGTTCGCGGAATTTCGGTGACGGATCGCAGGTCGATCACCGCAAGGACGTGGTGGCCACGGCCGAGGACGGCAAACCCGTGTGGGCGCCCAGCCGGAACAGTTCGGCCGACGACGGCGCCCAGCGCGCCTTCGAGCGCAACGGCCAGGTGTTCGAGGCCAGGTCTGTCGACCAGTTCGTCAGGAAGGCCCACGCCTTTGTCGGCCATCCGCCCAAAGGCACGCTGACGATCACCCGCAAGAACGGCGATACCCTGTTCTACGACCCGAAGGCCAACGTCTTCGCCGTGGCCAACAAGGACGGCGCGCCGCGCACCATGTTCAAGCCGGACGACGGCATGGCCTATTGGGAAAAGCAGAAGGACCGCGAGGCCAAAAGCCAGACGGCTCGCGGCGGGCGGCGCCGGTCCTCCGACGACCAGGCCTGAGCGTTTGGCCGATCCCCGGCACATCGTCCGCACCGGCCAGACGGACTGGCCGAAGGCCTGGCGCGGGCGTCACCCGTTCAATGCGGCCTCGGAGATGCGGATGGTCAGGCTGGGCGACCCGGCGGGCATGACCCAGCTGGGGGTCCACCTGATCCGCATTCCGCCCGGCAAGGAGAGCTTCATCCCCCACGCCCATTCGGTGTCGGAGGAGTTCGTGTTCATCCTCGAGGGCGCTGGCGAGATGGTGCTGGACGGCGTCGGCCATGCGGTCGGGCCGGGCGACTTCGTGGGGTTCCCCATCGACGGGGTGGTGCATTCCCTGAAGTCCAAGGGGCCCGACGACCTCCTCTACCTGACCGCCGGGCGGCGCGATCCTCTGGAAGTGGCCGACATGCCGACGATTGGTAAGACCACGGTCTTTCGCAACGGCGCCATGGAGCTGTTCGGCGATGACGGCGCCGAACGGCTGACCGGCGCCGAGTGGATGGCGCGCACCAAGATCGAGGACTGAGGGTTCAGCGCCTTCGGCAGTCGAGTCACCCTAGTATCAGCGCCGCCAGGAACGCTGCGCCCGAGGTCACGGCCCCAATGGCGAACCAGAGGACCGCGGATCGGTCGCGGGGGAGCGCGCGAACCTCGACGACGGCCGGCGTCGGCGGGGTCTCGATCAGGCGGGCGAGATTGCGCAGTGCGGTGGCGGCCTCCTCGGCGAAGCGCCGGACCTGGGCGGCCGGAGACAGTTCCCGGGCCATCCAGCGGCGGACGACCGGGTCGGCGGCGGTCCAGATGTCGTGGTCAGGCTGGATCCGGCGCGCGACGCCTTCGACCATCATCATGGTCTTCTGCAACAGCACCAGTTCGGGGCGCAGGCGCATGTCGTAGAGCGCGGTGATCTCGAACAGCTGCATCAGCACCCGGCTCATCGGAACCTCGCTGGCGGGGCGTCCGAACACCGGCTCGCCCACGGCCCGGAGCGCCTGGGCGAAGGCGGCGACGCTGTGGTGGGCCGGCACGTAGCCGGCGTCGAAATGGGTCCGCGCCACGCCCTCATAGTCCTTGCTGAGGAAGCCCCAGAGGATCTCGGCCAGATATCGCCTCTCCGCCGGCCCGATGCGGCCGATGATCCCGTAGTCGACGGCGGTGAGCCGATCCGGCGCGGCGGCGAACAGGTTGCCCTCGTGCAGGTCGGCGTGGAACACGCCGTGGTCGAGGGCCTGGGACAGGAAGGCGCGGATCAGGTTGTCGGCCATGGCCTGGGGGGCAAGGCCCGGCTGGGTCAGCGCCGCGGGATCGGAGAGCGGCCATCCGGCGGCCCATTCCATGGTCAGGACGCGCTTGCCGACCCCTTCCCAGACGATGGCCGGGGCGGTCATGTAGCCGTCCTTGGCCATCACCTCGCGCAGCTCGTCGGCCCCGGCAGCCTCCAGCCGCAGGTCGAGCTCCAGCACCGTGGCCCGGATCACAGTCTCGGCGAAGGCCCGGGGCTCGAGCCGCCGCGCCGCGGGGATCCAGCGGTCGATCAGCCGGGCGGCCAGCGCCAGGCTCTCGCCGTCCTGGGCCACCCGCCGCTCGATACCCGGCCGCAACACCTTGACCGCCACCTTGCGCCCATCGCGCAGCACGGCCGGATGCGCCTGGGCCAGGGACGCCGCCGCCATCGGCGCGCCGAACTCCGCATAGAGGCTGTCCAGCGGCCGGCCCAGGGCTTGCTCCACCTCGGCCCGCGCCACGGCCGTGGGGAAGGCCGGCAGCCTGTCCTTCAACCGCGACATGTCCTGAGCGAAGTCGGCGCCGAAGAAGTCGCCGCGCGTCGACAGCAGCTGGCCGAGCTTGATGGCCACCGGCCCCATGCTCTCCAGCGACCGCGCCAGACGCTCGCCGGGCCGCCCGGTGCGCGCGCCGGCGCCGGCCAGGAGACGCAAGGTCGCGGCCAGGGTGCGGACGCCGGGCGCGTAAAGTCCCTCCAGCTCGCGCGGCAGCAGCGCGTCGTTGCGGATCATCACCCAGACCGCGCCGGTCATGCGGCCAAGCGCGCCCAGTCCGCTCATCGGCCTAGATCGCCCGGCCGGTGTGCAGGGCCGCCACGCCGCCGGTGAAGTTGCTGTAGTCGACGCGTACGAACCCGGCCTCGGCGATCATCGCGGCGAACCGGCGCTGGTCGGGGAACCGGCGGATGCTTTCCACCAGGTATTGATAGGCCGCCCGGTCGCCGCCGACGCGGGCGCCGATTTCCGGGATCACCTTGAAGGAATAGGCGTCATAGGCCCGTTGCAGGGCCTCGGTAACCGGCCGCGAGAACTCCAGGCAGAGAAACCTCCCGCCCGGCTTGAGCACCCGTCGCGCCTCGCGCAGGGCGGCGGGAACGTCGGTGACATTGCGGATGCCGAAGGCGATCGCATAGGCCTCGGCGCTGGCGTCGGGCAACGGCAGGCGCTGGGCGTCGCCCACCGCCCAGGCGATCTCCGGCTCCGAGCCCTTGTCGCGGCCCGCTGCGATCATTTCGGCGTTGTAGTCGATGACCAGGATCTTCGCCTCGGCCCCACCGCGGCGCAGCCGGGTCCGGCGCGCCATCCGGGCGAAGCGCCGGGCCATGTCGCCGGTGCCGCCGGCGCAGTCGATGATGGTCTCGCCCGGCTGGGGATTGAGCCTGGCCGCGACCGCGTCCTTCCACAGCCGGTGAACGCCGCCGCTCATCAGGTCGTTCATCAGGTCGTAGCGCCGGGCCACGCGGTCGAAGACCCCGCGCACCAGCTTCGGCTTGTCGCGGGGATCGACGTGGCGGAATCCGAAGGTGGCGGCGGGCCCGGTCATGGGAGGCTATTAGCGTGGGGGGCCTTGGCGCGCCATCCCGGGCATGCCAAGCCGCAGGGGTCGCTGGTTTGAGTGGGGCCCATGCCCGAACTTCCCGAGGTCGAAACGGTGCGTAGCGGCCTCGCCCCGGTGCTGGAGGGCCAGCGGCTGGCCCGGGTCGAGGCGCGCCGCCCGGATCTGCGCTTCCCGCTGCCGGCGAATTTCGTGCAGCAGCTCACCGGCGCCACGATCACCGGCCTGCGGCGGCGCGCGAAGTACCTGCTGGCGAGCCTGGACCGCGAGGACACCCTGGTGATGCATCTGGGGATGAGCGGGCGCTTCGAGATCACCCGGCCCCTGGAGGTCGGGGCCGAGGCCGAGGCAGGGCCGGGGGCCTGGCGGCCGGGCCGCTTCCATTACGCGCCCGACCCCGACCCCAAGCACGCGCACGTCGTCCTGACCACCGAGGCCGGGACGCAGGTGACCTACTATGACCCCCGGCGGTTCGGCTACATGGCGTTGATCGGCACCGCGGCGCTGCCCCACCATCCCTGGTTCGCCGGGCTGGGCCCCGAGCCCCTGTCCGACGACTTCGACGCCGACCGGCTGAAGGCCGCGTTCAAGGATCGCAAGCAGGGCCCCAAGACCCTGCTGCTCGACCAGCGGATCGTCGCGGGCCTTGGCAACATCTATGTCTGCGAGGCGCTGCACCGCGCGCGCATCTCGCCGTTCCGGGCGGCGGGCGGGATTTCCGGGCCGCGGCTCGCGCGCCTGGCGGCGCAGATTCGCGCGGTGCTGGCCGAGGCGATCCTCGCCGGCGGATCGACCTTGCGCGACTTCGCCCAGGTTGACGGGAGCCTGGGCTATTTCCAGCATCGCTTCGCCGTCTACGACCGCGAGGGCCGGGCCTGCGGCAACGACAGCTGCACAGGCGTTATCGCGCGCCGGGCGCAGTCGGGCCGCTCGACCTTCCATTGCCCGGTCTGCCAGAGGTGATCCGGCTGTTCAGGTCCCCAGTTTTCAGGACGCTCGCCGGCGCCCTGGTCGCCCTAGCCGTCGTCGGCGCCGCGGCGGCGCGGCCCCCGCTGTGGGTCGTCAGGGACAGGGATTCGCAGGTTGTGCTGTTCGGCTCGATCCACGTCCTGCCGCCGGGACTCGACTGGACTCCGCCGGCGCTGGTCCGCGCGTTGAAGGCGGCCGACGACCTGTGGTTCGAACTGCCCATCGACGCCCAGACCGAGGCCGAGACCGCGAGCCTTGCCAGCTGGGCTGGTGTGCTTGCCCCCGACCAGTCGCTGTTCAAGCTGTTGCCCGCCGACGATGCCGCGCGGCTGAGCCGGGTCGCGGCGCTCTACGACGTCTCTCCCGCCCTGCTCGACCGCCTGCAGCCGTGGCTGGCGGAGATCGCCCTGGCGGGCGCGGCCTATCGCAAGGCCGGCGCGCAGGCCGCGTCCGGCGTCGAGAAAACCATCGCGGCCCTGGCCACGCCGCACGCCGCACGCCGGGCGTTCGAGACCTCGTCCGAACAGATCGCCCTGCTGTCGGGGGGCTTGCCGGCCGAACAGCTTGCCTCCCTGCACGAGACCCTGGTGGAGCTCGAGGACCAGCCCGACGCGTTCATGGCCCTGGTGCGGGCGTGGATGGACGGCGATCTCGCGGCCCTGGATCGGGAGGCCCTGGACCCGGTGCGGAAGACCTCGCCAAGCCTATTTCGCCGCATGGTCACCGAGCGCAACGCGCGCTGGACCCAGGTGCTCGACGCGCGGCTGAAGGGCCATGGCCGGACCGTGGTGGTGGTGGGCGTCGGCCACCTGATCGGGCCGGACGGCCTGCCTGCCCGCCTGCGCGCGCTTGGCTATTCGGTCACGGGGCCTTAAGCCCAGAGGCAGGCCCTCTCAGGAATTCCACAATGAGCCCCAAGACCCTGATCGTCGAGCGGCGCGACGCAGTGACCCTGATCCGGTTGAATCGGCCGGACGCCCTGAACGCGCTGAACGGCGAGCTGATGGACGAGCTGACCGCGGCGCTGGACGCCACCGAGGCCGATCCGGGCGTGCGCTGCGTGGTGATCACCGGCTCGGACCGGGCCTTCGCCGCCGGCGCCGACATCAAGGAGATGGCCGCCAAGAGCTATGCCGAGGTTTTCGACGAGGATTTCATCACCCGCAATTGGGAACGGGTCACCCGCTGCCGCAAGCCGGTGATCGCCGCGGTGGCCGGCTATGCCCTGGGCGGTGGCTGCGAGCTGGCCATGATGTGCGACTTCATCATCGCCGCCGACAATGCCAGGTTCGGCCAGCCGGAGATCAACCTGGGCGTCACCCCGGGCGCCGGCGGCACCCAGCGGCTGACCCGGTTCGCCGGAAAGTCCAAGGCCATGGATATGGTGCTCACCGCCCGGATGATGGATGCCGCCGAGGCCGAGCGCTGCGGCCTGGTGAGCCGGGTCGTGCCGCTCGCCGACCTGATAGCCGTCGCCATGGAAGCGGCCGGCAAAATCGCGGCCCTGTCGCCCATGTCCGTGATGATCGCCAAGGACCTGGTCAACGCCGCCTATGAGACCCCGCTCAGCCAGGGTGTGAAGATGGAGCGCAGGCTGTTCCACTCGCTCTTCGCTTTCGATGACCAGAAGGAGGGCATGGCGGCCTTCATCGAGAAACGCCCGGCCAGGTTCACGGGGCGATAGACTCGCGGACCGGCAGAATCGCCAGCCCTTCCATTGACCCGTCCCCGGTCCTCCCGTATATCCGCGCCTCCGATTTTCCCCGCCCCGGCTCGCCCGGCGTGTCCTGTTTGAAGAGCTGTTCGCAATGGCCAATACCCCCGGCTCCAAGAAGGCGGTCCGCAAGATCGCCCGCCGCACCGAGGTCAACACCGCCCGCCGCTCGCGGGTGCGCACCTTCCTGCGCAAGTTCGACGAGGCGTTGAGCGCCGGCGACGCCGGCGCGGCCAAGGACGCCTTCGTCAAGGCCCAGTCCGAGCTGATGCGCGCCGTCTCCAAGGGCGTGGTTCACAAGAACACCGGCTCGCGCAAGGTCTCCCGCCTGGCTGCCGCCCTGCGCAAGATGTCGACCGCCTCGGCCGCCTGAGGCGACCGCCCGACCGGTTGGCGCCCGTCGGACGCCCGGCGGGGCCTACCCGGCTACTTCCATCGGATCCAGGTCCGCAAGCGGCGCCCCCGGGCGCCGTTTTTCGTTGCGTCCGGACCCCTTGGCGGCGCGCCGCCTGCGACCAAAGTTCTCAGCGCACGGACGGCGATCGAGCGTTTTCCTTGGCCCCAAAAGGGCTCGCCGCGAGTCAATTAAAATATCGTCTTGAACCGGTAAGAATCACCGTTGACCGGCCCCGGCCCCCCAGTAGTGTCGGGCTTCCGACAGGTGTCTTAAATCTGATCCCGGATCAATCCGGGAAGCCGGCGAAGCGCAAGCGTTCGCTGGATAAGAAACTGTTTGCATTGAATAAAGTGGTGACGGCCGATGCGTGGGGCTCGGACCGTGAGGATGGCCACAAGAGTGGCCGTGGCGCTGGCAGGACGGGGTGGGTGGCGATGATCAGCGGGGGGGTTGCGGGAGCTATGGCGAGCGCGCCGGCCGGAGCCGTGTGGACGAAGACCTGCCTGGACTTGAAGCGCGAGCTGGGTGAGGCGACCTTCGGCTCGTGGCTCGGCCAGGCGGCGCTTCGCGAGACCGGGGATGAGGTCTGTCTGGTGGCCGCAACGGGGACCGCGCGCGACTGGATCCGGCAACATGCCTGGCGGCGCATCGGCGAACTGTGGGCGCAGCACGATCCGCTGGGCCGCCGTCTCGACCTGAAGTCGCGTCACGAGTTCGACGCCGCCGGCCCGATGACGGCGCAATCCGCCGCCGCATCCTCCGCCGCGCCGCCGCCGGTCGCGCCGCCGGTGTTCGAGGTCGAGACCGCTGCGGCGCCGCTGGCGGTCCGCCAGGGCCGCATGCTGGGCCTGCAGGAGCGCTTCGCCTTTGACAGCTTCGTCGCCGGCCCTTCCAACGAATTCGCCTTCGCGGTGGCGCGCCGAGTGGCGACGTGGTCCGACGGCCACTTCAATCCGGTGCTGTTCCATGGCCCCTATGGCTTCGGCAAGACCCACCTACTGAACGCCCTGGCCTGGGAGGCCATGCGGAACGAGCCTTCCAAGCGGGTGGTCTACCTGACGGCCGAACGGTTCACCTCGACCTTCGTCAAGGCGATCCAGGACCGCCAGACCGCGGCGTTCAAGGACGAGCTGCGCAACGCCGACCTGTTGCTGATTGACGACGTGCATTTCGTCGCCGGCAAGACCTCGACCCAGGAAGAGCTGTTCCACACCCTGATCGCTTTGGTCGAGGATGGCCGCCGCGTGGTGCTGACCGCTGATCGCTCGCCCACCGAGCTGTCGGAGATGGAGCCACGCCTGCGCTCGCACCTGCAGGCGGG
>NZ_JANMBF010000072.1:0-24590 GCF_031360265.1 Phenylobacterium sp. | reverse complement strand
CCGGTCGAGGCGCCAGTGCGGCGGTTGCAGGCTGACCAGCTTCGGCACGCCGCCGGCGCGGCGGATCAGCGGCAGGTAGGCGTCATAGACCGGCTGGAAGACGATCACCTCGTCGCCGGTCTCGATCAGGGCGAAGAAGGCTGCGGCCAGGGCCTCGGTGGCGCCGGAGGTGATGGTCACCTCGCTCAGACCGTCGAGATCGAGGCCCTGGGTGCGGGCATAGTGGGCGGCGACCGCCTGACGCAGCTCCGGCAGGCCGGCCATCGGCGGATACTGGTTGTAGCCATTGAGGATCGCGTCGGCGGCCTTGGCGCGGATCGCCTGCGGCCCCGGATCGTCGGGAAACCCCTGGCCCAGGTTGATGGCGCCCAGGGACCGGGCCAGGCCCGACATCTCCTCGAAGATGGTGGTCGGCAGGCTTGAGAAGATCGGGTTGGCCATTAGAACGGGGTGTCGCACTGAAGGTTCGCCTTCATGACCAGCCAGGGGGCGTCCGTCCATGGAGATCGTCGAATATCAGCCGGAACACGCGGCGGCCTTCAGGGCGCTGAACGAGGCCTGGATCGGCCGGCACTTCACCATGGAGGCCAAGGACCGTCAGGTGCTGGGCGATCCGCAGGGGCAGATCATCGCCAAGGGCGGACGGATCTTCATGGCGCTGGCGGACGGCGAAGCGGTGGGGTGCGTGGCGCTGCTGAAGATGGCCGACGGCGGCTATGAGGTGGCCAAGATGACCGTCTCGGAGACTTGGCGTGGGTCCGGGCTGGGGCGCCGGCTTATGGCGCGGTGCATCGCGGCGGGCGCTGAGGACGGGGCGCCGCGGCTCTATCTGGAGACCAATTCCAGCCTTGCGCCGGCGCTGGCGCTCTACAAGGCCAGCGGCTTCACCCATCTGGAGCCGGCCGAGACCGCCTATGTCCGCGCCGACGTGTTCATGGAGCGGCGCTACTAACCGCGGCTCATCAGCACCACGCCGATCAGCACGGCGGTCCAGTGGGCGGCGGCGGCGGCCACCACGTGGCCGTGCCAGATGGCGCGGGAGAACTTCAGGCGCCTGTTCACATAGAAGATCACGCCGGTGGAATAGAGCACGCCGCCGGCCACCAGCAGCAGCAGCGCTACCCAGTAGACGTTGTGGATCATGGGTTTCAGCGCCACCACCACCAGCCAGCCCAGCGCCAGATAGACAGCGACCCAGAGCTTGCGGTCGACCTTGGGCGCGAACAGCTTGCCCAGCGCGCCGATGCCGGCGATCGACCACACCGCCGCGGTCATCCCCCAGGCCCAGCCGCCGTGCAGATTGTGGATGGTGAACGGCGTGTAGGAGCCGGCGATCATCAGGAAGATACCGGCATGGTCGAGCCGGCGCAGAACCGGGCGATAGCGGGCCTTGGCGAAATTGTAGGCGGTGGAAAACGCCAGCATGGCGATGACGCCCGCCGCATAGATCGAGACGCCGACTACCCGGGTGATCGATCCGGCGCGGACCGCCAGCAACAGCAGGATTATCCCGCCGATCAGGGCCAGCGTCAGGCCGACGATATGCACCACCAGGTCGGCGCACTTGGCGGCGGGGGTCGGATAGTGGCGGGGTGGCTTGGTCGCGGGAACGAGGGTCATCTGCATCTCCTGGTCTCCACGTTCCACGCCGCCGGCTCGGGCGTCTAGTCTTCCTTGACCCGCTTCTTGCGGAAGCTGGGGTTCAGCACCTTTTTGCGCAGGCGGATGGACTTGGGCGTGACCTCCACCAGCTCGTCTTCCTCGATATAGGCGATGGCCTGTTCCAGGGTCGGGCGGCGCGGCGGGATCAGGCGGACGGCCTCGTCCTTGCCGGCGGAGCGGATGTTGGTGAGCTGCTTGGCCTTCATCGGATTGACGTCGAGGTCGTCGCCGCGGCTGTTCTCGCCGATGATCATGCCCTGGTAGGTCTTCTCGCCGCCGCCGACGAACATGGTGCCCCGGTCCTCCAGGTTCCACAGCGCGAAGGCAGCGGTCTCGCCCTCGGAGTTGGAGACCAGCACGCCCTTGCGGCCGGCGTCGATGGCGCCCTTGTAGGCCTCATAGTGGCTGAACACCCGATTGAGCACGCCAGAGCCGCGGGTGTCGGTGAGGAACTCGCCCTGGTAGCCGATCAGCGAGCGCGACGGGCTCATCAGGGACAGGCGGGTCTTGCCGGCGCCGGACGGGCCCATGTCCTTCAGCTCGGCGCGGCGCGCTGACAGCTTCTCGATGACGATGCCCGAGAACTCGTCGTCCACGTCGATCATCACGTCTTCGATGGGCTCCATCCGCTCGCCGGTCTCCGGGTCGGTCTGGAACACCACGCGCGGGCGGCTGATGGACAGTTCGAAGCCCTCGCGGCGCATGCTCTCGATCAGCACGCCCAGCTGCAGTTCGCCGCGGCCGGCGACCTCATAGGCGTCGCGGTCGGGGGTCTCGGACACCCGGATCGCGACGTTGGCCTCGGCTTCCTTCAGGAGGCGCGCGGCGATCACCCGGCTCTGCACCTTGTCGCCTTCGCGGCCGGCGAGCGGGCTGTCGTTGACGCTGACGGTCATCGAGATGGTCGGCGGATCGATCGGTTGCGCGGGCAGGGCGTCGGTGACTTCCATGGCGCACAGGGTGTCGGCGACGGTGGCCTTGGAGAGTCCGGCGATGGCGACGATGTCGCCGGCCTCGGCGTCATCCACCGGCTGGCGCTTCAGGCCGCGGAAGGCCAGCACCTTGGTGATCCGGCCACGCTCGATTTCCTTGCCGTCGATGCCGAGTGCGTGGATCGCCAGGCCGGGTGTCGCCTTGCCGCTCTCGATGCGGCCGGTCAAAAGGCGGCCGAGGAAGGGATCGTTCTCGATCAGCACCGAGAGGATCTGGAAGGGGCCGTCCTTGCGGGCGATGGCCTTGGGCTCGGGCACATGGCTGACGATCATGTCGAACAGCGGCGCCAGATTGTCGTTGGGCTTGGCCATGTCCAGCGTCGCCCACCCCTGTTTCCCCGAGGCGTAGATGTGCGGGAAGTCGAGCTGGTCGTCGGTGGCGCCCATGACCGCGAACAGGTCGAAGGCGTCGTTCAGCACCCGGTCGGGATCGGCATGCGCGCGGTCGACCTTGTTCAGGCAGACGATCGGCCGCAGGCCCATCTTCAGCGCCTTGCCGAGCACGAACTTGGTCTGCGGCATGACCCCTTCCTCGGCGTCGACCAGCAAGACGCAGCCGTCCACCATGCCCAGGATCCGCTCCACCTCGCCGCCGAAGTCGGCGTGGCCGGGGGTGTCGATGATGTTGATGCGGGTGTCGCCCGCCTCGCCGTGCCACAGCACCGAGGTGCATTTGGCCAGGATGGTGATCCCGCGCTCGCGCTCCTGGTCGTTGGAGTCCATGGCGCGTTCGGCGTGCGCCTCATTGGCGCGGAACACGCCCGACTGGGCGAGCAGCTGGTCGACGAGCGTGGTCTTGCCGTGGTCGACGTGGGCGATGATGGCGATGTTGCGGAGCGACATGGACTTGAACGAGGTGTCTCGGGGGGCGAGGAAGGCGCGCTTGTAGGCGAGCCGGGGCTCCGGGGCCAGTGCGGAGTTGCTCGGGCGGACCGGTTCTTGTGCGCTGCAACCAAGATGGCGCCGAAATCGGCCAGCGCAAGGCGCGGAAATTTCAGGTTTTTCCGGCTGAGACTTATGATAACATGGGATTTTTACCGTCCATGGCTTGCGTCATGGTGCAGTGCGGCGTATATGGAGCTGGTGAGGCGTCCTTGACGCCTCTGCCCTTCCTGGGCGTTTCCTCCCAATGAACTGCCGCGCCTCCGGGCGCGGCTTTTTTTTGGCCCGCGCGCGAACGGCGCGGCATGGGCGCGGTCGAATTGCGCCACGGAGAGTACGCTCGGGCGCCGGAACGGATGGGCCTCACCGCCATCCGCTACCTCGGCCTTGCCAGGGCCCACGCCCAGGTGCTGCTCGTCGCCATGGCCTTCAACATGCGGCGCTGGGTGACCCTTAGCCCCGCCTGACCACGCCACGACTGCGTCCAAAATGGCCCAACCGCACCCCGGGGACACCCGCAAGCGGCAAGAAACACGCCTCCAGCACCACCCAGCCAACCGCCCAACCTGAAACCATCAATCAGCCGCCGTCGCGCAACGGTCCCGTCAAGGGGGAGAGGGTTGGGTGCGGGAGTGTCTGCTCTGACTCGCAGACGTCGCGGTGAAGACGGTGAGCAAACGCCCGCCGCCGAGTCTGCACCCCCACCCCAACCCCTCCCCGCTGCGCGGGTGAGGAGAAGCGATCGGCGCCGCGCGAAGCAAACCCGGTCAAGACAAGCCCGCGATCAGGCGCGATGATGACGCCATGGACGCCTGGCCGCAGCCAAAGACTGATCCGATGGACCGCGCGCGGCGGCATATCGAGGACAATCTCGACAGCCGCCTGGACCTGAACGTCGTGGCCGACGCCGCCGGCCTGTCGCCCTATCACTTCTCGCGCCTGTTCACCGCCCGCTACGGCCTGTCGCCCATAGCCTACGTCCGCGTCCGCCGCCTGGAGGCCGCCGCCGGGCAGCTGCGCAGCGGTCCCAGGACCCGGCTCATCGACCTGGCGCTGGACTGGGGGTTCGACAGCCAGGAAGGCTTTACCCGCGCTTTCACCCGCACCTTCGGCATCGCGCCTGGCCGCTACCGGGACGGGGTGCGCCCACCGCGAACGGAGCAACTCGTCATGCGCACCGAGGGCCTGCCGGCCACCAACCTCACCCAGGCCCCGGCGCCGGCGAAGAAGCCAGCCCTGCGCATCGCCGGCCTCGGCCAGGATTTTGACGAGACCACCGTGGCCGGCATTCCGGCGCTCTGGGACCAGTTCGGACCGAGGCTGCCGCTTCCCGGCCAGGTCGGCCGCGGGACGTTCGGCGTCTGCTGCGCCAGGCCGGACGGCCAGGGCCTGCACTATATCGCCGGCGTGGCGCTGGCGGCCGACGCCGAGCCGCCGCCCGGATGCGAGGTGATCGAGTTGCCCGCCCGGTCCTATCTGGTGTTCCGGCAGGTGCTCGACGGAGGCCCGCTGCACCCGCAGATGCAGTCGGCCGTGCGCGAGATCTGGGGCGACCGGGTGCCAAACTGCGGCCTGAGCCTGGTGCGCGCGCCCGACCTCGAGGTCTATCCGGACCTGTTCCAGCCCGACAGGCCCGGCGCCTGGGTCGAGTGGTGGATCCCGGTCGAGGGGTAGGGATGGGCGCCAGGGCCCGGCGGCGCGCCGAATTCCGCGAGGCGCGCTTGCCGGT
Organism: Phenylobacterium sp.; assembly: GCF_031360265.1. Classification (GTDB taxonomy): domain Bacteria; phylum Pseudomonadota; class Alphaproteobacteria; order Caulobacterales; family Caulobacteraceae; genus Phenylobacterium. The sequence continues at coordinate 19,325 of NZ_JANMBF010000072.1, read as the reverse complement.
GGCCACTGATCTCAGGCGCTTTGATCTCGGGCGCTTTGCACGCACTGTCGCCACAACGGGCAGACGCGACTCCGCCGCGCGTTCCCTTTCGAATCATCGCGTCGGCCCGAAAATCTAGACATCGATCGCGTCCCCGGCTTCCGCCTTGACCGCCAGACCCAGCGACAGACCCAGCGCCCGAGCCGAGGCCTCCGGGTCGGCGAGTTCGGTCATGTCCGCCTCGCCGGCGTGGCGGAAGCGCTTCTGGCCGTCGGTCGAAAGGGCCTCGACGATCAGCTTCAGATGCGCGCCCTCGAACCGGGCGTAGGCCCCGATGGCGGTCTTGCAGGAGCCCTCCAGCGCCGCCAGTGCGCCGCGTTCAGCCGCCACGGCGACGACGGAGGGCCCATGGCGGATCGCCCGCACCCACGCCGCCTCGCAATCGGCTAGGCGCGTCTCGATCGCCAGGGCGCCCTGTCCGGGGGCCGGGGGGCATTCCACTGGATCGATCAGACTCTGGGGCAGATGGTCCAGGCCCAGGCGCTTCAAGCCCGCGAAGGCCAGCAGGATGGCGTCGGCGACCCCGGCCTCAAGCTTCGCCAGGCGGGTATCGACATTGCCGCGCAGCATCTGGACGTCGAGGTCGGGACGGCGGTGCAGGGCCTGCGCCTGGCGTCGCAGGCTGGCCGTGCCGAGCACCGCGTTGCGCGGCAGGTCCTCCAGCCGCTCGGCTTTCAAGCTCAGAAAGGCGTCGCGGGGGTCTTCGCGCTCGGGGATGGCGGCGATGCACAGGCCGTCCGGCAGCAGCGCCGGGATGTCCTTCAGCGAGTGGACGGCGCAGTCGATGCGGCCGCCCAGCAGCGCCTCCTCGATCTCCTTGGTGAACATCCCCTTGCCGCCGATCTCCAGGAGGCGGCGATCCTGCACCCGGTCGCCGGTGGTGGTGATGACAATCAGCGGGGCGACCGCCTCGACCTGGGCGAGGTCCGCGGGGTCGGCGCCCAGGGCCGCGGCGATGCGGCGCTGCATATGGCCGGCCTGGGCCAGCGACAGCTTTGACCCGCGCGCGCCGATCCGCACTTGCACATGAGGGGCAGGCGGTTGCGTGGGCACGGGCGGCGGTCTACCTCGGAGCGGAAGCGAGATGCGCCTGCTACAGGAGCCGGCGCCCCCCGGCAACCGGATGACCTTGCCTGCAAACACGATCCCTCAACTGGTCCTCGGCCTGGAGACCAGCTGCGATGAGACCGCCGCCGCCGTGGTGCGCCTTGCGCCTGACGGCGACGTGGAGGTGCTGTCGTCGGTGATCGCCAGCCAGATCACGGCGCATGCGCCGTTCGGCGGGGTGGTGCCGGAGATCGCGGCGCGGGCGCATGTGGTGATCATCGACGCCATCGCCGCCCGGGCGCTGCGTGAGGCGGGCCTGGGCTTCGAGGCGCTGACCGGCGTCGCCGCAACCGCTGGTCCGGGACTGGTCGGCGGCGTGATGGTCGGGCTGTCGTTCGGCAAGGCCATCGCGCTGGCCCGCGGCCTGCCGCTGGTGGCGGTCAATCACCTGGAGGGTCACGCGGTTTCCGCGCGGCTGGCGGCGCAGGTGGCCTATCCCTTCCTCTTGCTGCTGGTCTCCGGCGGGCATTGCCAGCTGCTGTCGGTGGAGGGTGTCGGCGCCTGCCGCCGCCTGGGCTCCACCCTCGACGACGCCGCGGGTGAGGCCTTCGACAAGATCGCCAAGACGCTCGGTCTGGCCTATCCCGGCGGCCCGGCGCTGGAGGCGCTGGCCGAGGGCGGCGATGCGGCGCGGTATCAGCTGCCCAGGATGCTGTTGGGCCGCAAGGACTGCGATTTTTCCTTCTCCGGGCTGAAGACCGCCGCCGCGCGGCTCGCCGAAACACTCTCGACCGAGACCGAACGTCGCGATCTCGCGGCCGCCGTCCAGACCGCCATCGCCACCCAGCTGGCCGAGCGCAGCGACCGCGCCATGACCGCCTACGCCGCTCAGCATGAAGGCGTGGGCCTGCGCTTCGTGGTGGCCGGAGGGGTGGCCGCGAACCGTGCGGTCCGGGCCACCCTGGAGGCGAGCGCGCGGGCGCAAGGGTTTGCCTTCGCCGCCCCGCCGCTGGCCTACTGCACAGACAACGCCGCGATGATCGCCCTGGCCGGGGCCGAACGGCTGGCCCTGGGGATGTCCGATCCGCTCGATGCGCCCGCAAGGCCACGCTGGCCGTTAGATGCCGTGGCGGCCCAGGCCAACCCGATCCACGTTCCTGGCCGCAAGGGCGCGAAGGCATGACCAAGGCGGGGGTAATCGGCGGTGGCGCCTGGGGCACGGCCCTGGCCCAGGTCTGCGCGACGGCCGGGCTGGAGACCACGCTGTGGGCGCGGGAAGCCGACGTGGTGACGAGTGTCAACGCGGCCCACGAGAACGCCAGCTTTTTGCCCGGGGTGACCCTCGACGCCGGCATCCGGGCCACGGTCGCCTTGGCTGACCTGGCCGGCAGCGACCTCGTCCTGGCGGTCGCGCCGGCGCAGCATCTGCGCGCCACCCTCGCCGCCTTCGCCCCCCACGTCCGCGACGGCCTGCGAATCCTGCTCTGCTCGAAAGGCGTCGAGCAGGGCACGCTGAAGCTGATGACGCAGGTGCTGGCCGAGACCCTGCCACAGGCCCAGCCCGCCGTGCTGTCGGGACCGAGCTTCGCTGGTGAAGTGGCCCGCGGGCTGCCGACGGCCGTGACGCTCGCCTGTCCCGATCCGGGCTGCGCCGAGCAGCTGGCCGAACAGATCGCGACGCCGACGTTCCGACCCTATTTCGCTACCGACATGATCGGCGCCGAGGCCGGCGGAGCGGTCAAGAACGTGCTGGCCATCGCCTGCGGTATCGTCGAGGGCCGGGGCCTGGGCCGCAGCGCGCACGCCGCCCTGATCACCCGCGGCTTTTCCGAACTGACCCGGCTGGCCGTGGCGCTGGGCGGCGAGGCCGAGACGGTGGCCGGGCTGTGCGGGCTCGGCGATCTGGTGCTCACCTGTTCCAGCCCGCAGTCGCGCAACATGAGCGTCGGCCTGGCCCTGGGCGGCGGCCGGACGCTGGAGCAGGCCCTGGCCGGCAAGCTCTCGGTCGCCGAGGGCGTGGCCTCCGCGCCCGCCGTGCGCCAGCTCGCCCGCAAGCTCGGCGTCGACGTGCCGATCTGCGAGGCCACCGCCGCCATCCTGGCCGGCGAGGTCGACGTCGATACCGCCATCCGCGGCCTGCTCTCCCGACCGCTGCGCGAGGAATAGCCGATGCCGCTGTTTGTCCTGACCTGCCTCGACAGGCCCAATTCGCTGGCCCTGCGAATGGCGACCCGCGACGCGCACCTGGCCTATGCCGGAGCCCGGCGGGACGCGCTGAAGCTCGGCGGGCCGCTCCTGGACGAGGCTGGCGACATGACGGGCTCGCTGATGATCCTCGAGGCGGCAGATCTCGCGGCGGCGGAGGCCTTCAGCGCCGCCGACCCCTATCGCAGGGCCGGGCTGTTCGAGCGCGTGGAGATCAAGCCGTTTCGGGTCACCCTTGGCCAGCTCTAGCGAATCCAATCCGGCCCGGCCCGGCGCAGGGGTCAGGCTCTGCGCGCTCGCCGAGATCGCTGACCCTGGCGGCAAGGGATTCCGCTTCCGCGACGACGGCCGGATCTTCGCCGGTTTCGTCGTGCGCAAGGGCGAGTTGCTGGTGGGCTATGTGGACAGTTGCCCGCACGCAGGCTGGCCGCTGGCCACCTTCGACGACCGCTATCTGACGCGCGACGCGGGACATCTCCTGTGCACCGGCCACGGGGCGCTGTTCACGCTCGACGGCGCAGGCGCCAGCAGCCCGTGCCTGGGCCTTCGCTTGACAAGCTGGCCGGTCGAGGTGCGCGGCGAGGCCGTGTTCACCTGCTGAAATGCCCCTGGCGGGAGATATTATCCCCCCCAGGTTGAACCGCGTCTCCCGGCGGTTGCAACGAGTTGCGCCCTACGGGCGGCCGCGATAGTTCACCGACCGCTGTGGCAGAGCTAGCTCCTGAGATGGGGGTTCTCCTCGGCCATTTCCCGGTCGCGCGGCGGCTGTTGTCTCGAGGCGTAGCATGTCTTCCAAATTGACGGTCCTGGCTCTTTCCACCCTTGCGGCTCTGGCCGTCAGTGCGTCCGCCCACGCCACCGAGTTTGTGTCCAACGGCGGCTTTGAAGCCACGACCCTGCCCGTCTCCTCGCAGTTCGGCGGTCAGTTTCCGAGCCAGCAGGTCACCAGCTGGTCGACCAACGGCTACAACTGGGTCTACCGCCCGGGCGAAGCCGACACGGTTGGCGGCAATGGCAAGTACGGCAATGTCTCGCTGTGGGGTCCCGGCAAGGGCGTCGCCAACGGCATGACCGCCTCCAGCCCGAACGGCGGCAATTTCCTGGCCTCCGACCCGTCCTTCGAGATCGGCTCCATCGACCAGACCGTCACCGGCCTGGTCGCCGGCCAGACCTACAAGCTGTCGTTCTACTGGGCGGCCGCCCAGCAGTTCGGCTTCAATGGCCCGACCACCGAGGGCTGGGATGTCAGCCTGGGGGCTGAAACCCATTCGACCGGCGTCGTGAGCAACGCCAACCACGGCTTCGTGCCGTGGAAGCTGGCGACCATGAGCTTCACCGCCACCGGCGCCTCGGAGACCCTGTCCTTCCTGGCCAAGGGTGGCCCTAGCGGCGGTCAACCGCCGTTCGCCTTGCTGGACGGCGTGTCGCTGAAGGGCGGCGTTCCGGAGCCTGCGGCCTGGGCTCTGATGATCATGGGCCTCGGCAGTGTCGGCGCCGCGGCGCGTCGCCGCCGCTCGACGGCCGCCACCGCCTGAACCCCGCGCAGCCGTCGCAAACGGCTGCGGAGCGCTTGCCTCTCGACGGGCCGGCCGGGCGGTGAAAACGCTCGCCCGGCCCTTTGCGTCCACCCGGCTTTCACCTTTGCCTGCCTAGGCTTGCCTCGACATGGCCGCGCTCTATCAGCAACTCCCCCATCTGGCGCTGGACCTGTTCCGGCTCTGTGTCTGGCTGGTGCTCCTGGCGGTGATTTTCGTGCCGCTCGAGCGGCTTTTCGCGGCGCGGCCGGCCAGGATCCTGCGCCGCGGCCTGGCCAGCGACCTGGCCTACTATTTCCTCAACAACTACCTGCCCAAGGTGCTGATGATCCCGCCCCTGGCGCTACTGGGATGGGCGCTGCACCTGCTGGTCCCAGCCCAGGTCTACGCCGTCGCAGGCGGCCTGCCGCTCTGGGTCCGCGTCGCCGCCGGACTGGTGCTGGGCGAGGCGACCTACTACTGGGCCCACCGCTGGATGCATGAGGTTCCGTGGCTCTGGCGTTTCCACGCCGTACACCACAGCGCCGAGCAGATCGACTGGCTGGTGGCGACCCGCGCCCACCCCCTGGATATCGCCTTCGGCCACTTCCTTGGCGTCGTGCCGCTCTACGCGCTGGGTCTGGCCCAGCCGATGGGCGAAAGCCAGGATCTCGCCCCGCTGCTGTTCGTGATCGTGGGCCTGGCCTGGAGCTTTTTCATCCACGCCAATCTGAACTGGCGCTTCGGGGTCCTGGAGCGGGTGGTCTCGACGCCGGCCTTCCACCGCTGGCACCACACCCGCACCGACCATATCGACCACAACTACGCCTCGATCCTGCCGTGCATGGACCTGATCTTCGGCACCTACTACCTGCCCAAGCAGCTGCCAGACGACTACGGCGTCGAACATCTGATCGCCCCCGGCATGGCGGGCCAGCTGATCGAGCCCTTCGGCCTGCGTCCTAAGCCGGCGCCACTTCCGCGCTGAACGCCGCCACGTCCTCGATCAGGGCCGCGACGGCGGCGGCCACCAGCTCACCGCCCTTTTCGGGCGTGGCCTGGCCGGGGTCAGAGCCCATGCGACCGTCGGGATAGCGGGCGCGGAAGTCCAGGGCCTCGCGGATCGGGCCGGTCGGGGCGATCTGCGGCGCGTAGTTCGCCGACTTGATGGCGTCGGGATAGGCCCACTGGGTGACGGCGATCTCCGAGGGGGTGGCGTGGCTGCCGTGGCCGGTGGGGAACTGACGGTTGGCCAGGCCCAGCACGCCCCTCAGCTCCCACCAGTTCTTCTGCTTGCAGGCAAAGCCCCGGTTGCGCCCGGCGTAGGTGGCTTCCGCATAGAGTTCAGAGAAGGCCGCGTCGATTGTGGCGACATTGCCGCCGTGTCCGTTGAGGAAATAGAGCTTTTCGAAGCCGGCCAGGCCCAGGCTGCGGCACCAGTCGCCGATCGCCGCCATGAAGGTCGAGGGCCGCAGAGCGATGGTGCCGGGGAAGCCCAGGTGATGCTGGGCCATGCCGATGTTGAAGGTCGGCGCCACCAGCAGGTCGGCGGTCTTCTGCGCCTCATGGGCGATGATCTCCGGGCAGAGCCAGTCGGTGCCGAGCAGCCCCGTGGGTCCGTGCTGCTCGTTGGAGCCGATGGGGATCACCACCGTCCTGGAGCGTTTGAGGTGGTCCTCGACCTCTTGCCAGGTGGACAGATGCAGCAGCATGCGGGCGGCCTTCGTGGACGGTGTCTAGGGCATAGGCGCTGGAACCTCGACGGGCTAGTGTCCCGATTGGGAAATTCGCAGGCGCTTGCGGCTGGTGCGGTCGAACTTCGGAAGCTATGGGAACACTAGCAAGCCATTGTTTCTTAGTGAATTTCTTGACTCTGAGGGTCGCCCAGAGCCGGATCCGTCAGGAAGGCGAACTTCAGATCCAGCACGCTATAGGGCCTCCGCTTCGGTCGCTGGCATCGCCACCAGCCGCCAGCGTCCGCCCCGCTTTGCAAAGGAGAGTGAACAGGATTTTCGGGCGGCGTCCTGCAGGCAGGCGTGGGTCTTGTCCGCCATCCGGACCAGAGGGCCGACTTCGGCGAGGGTCGGTGCGGCGGGCAGGCGCGAATGCGCTTCCGCGCGACGGATGGATTGCGTGGTGATCATCCTGTCCAGCGCGAATTCCGAGGGTCCGCCGCCGACGTCGAGGCTGCTGGCGCGGCCAAATTCCGCAAGCTGGTCGTGCAAATTGTTCCGCAGCGCGGGCCTGTCGAGCCCCGCTTCGATCGCGACCGAGTCACCGCGCCGCACCGCCCCGAGGAACTTGACGATCCCCTGCGTCGCATCCCCGCTTGGGTTGAGACCGCAGCCGGAGACGAGCAGCGAGAGCGCTGAAAACGCGCCCAGCGAACCTTTGCGAAGCATCACCGGACCATGGCGACACGAGCGAGTCGCGGCAAGCGCGGCGCCGCGGCGGTTGCGCCGGGGCCACCTGTGGGAATACTCCATCCGACCCTTGTCTTCAGGAGTGCGCTCAGGTGTCTGACGGCGAAGTATTTCCGGTTCCCCAGGCCTGGGCCGACGGCGCCCTGATGACCGCGGCCGGCTATGAGGCCGCCCTGGTCCGGGTGGAGGCCGACCCCGACGGCTATTGGACGGACGTCGCCCAGCGGCTCGACTGGATGACCCCGTTCACGAAGGTCAAGGACGTCTCCTTCGACGCCAAGGACTTCCGGGTGACGTGGTTCGCCGACGGGATCCTGAACGTCTCGGTCAACTGCATCGACCGCCACCTGCCGCAGCGCGAACACCAGACGGCGATCATCTGGGAGAGCGACGACGGCTCCGTCAGCGACGAGATCACCTACGGACAGCTGCTCGACGAAGTCTGTCGGATGGCCAATGTGCTGAAGGCCAGGGGCGTCAAGAAGGGCGACCGGGTCACCATCTACCTGCCGATGATCCCCCAGGCCGCCTACGCCATGTTGGCCTGCGCGCGCATCGGGGCGATCCATTCGGTGATCTTCGGCGGCTTTTCGCCGGACTCCATCGCCGGCCGCATCCAGGATTGCGATTCAAGGATCGTCATCACCGCCGACGAGGGCCTTCGTGGCGGCAAGCCGGTGCCGCTGAAGCGCAACGTCGATGAGGCTCTGAAATCCTGCCCGGGCGTCACCGACGTGATCGTGGTCCGGCGCACCCGGGCCGACGTGCCGATGACCGAAGGCCGCGACGTCTTCTATTCCGATATCAAGGCCACCGTCTCAGACCGCTGCGATCCCGAGCCGATGAACGCCGAGGACCCGCTGTTCATCCTCTACACCTCCGGCTCGACCGGCAAACCGAAGGGGGTGCTGCACACCACCGGCGGCTACCTGACCTGGGCCGCACACACCCACGAGCTGGTGTTCGACTACCGACCTGGCGAGGTCTTCTGGTGCACGGCCGACGTCGGCTGGGTCACCGGCCACAGCTATGTGGTCTATGGCCCGCTGGCCAATGCGGCGACCACCGTGATCTTCGAGGGCGTGCCCAACTATCCGACCTCCTCGCGCTTCTGGGAGGTCTGCGACAAGCACAAGGTGGAGATTTTCTACACCGCGCCCACCGCCATCCGCGCCCTGATGCGCGAGGGCGAAGAGCCGGTGAAGCGGACCTCGCGCCGGTCCATCCGCCTGCTCGGCACCGTCGGCGAGCCGATCAATCCGGAGGCCTGGCTCTGGTATCATCGGGTGGTGGGCGATGGCCTCTGCCCGATCGTCGACACCTGGTGGCAGACCGAGACGGGCGCCTGCCTGATGAGCCCGCTGCCTGGCGCCACGGCGCTGAAGCCCGGGTCCTGCGCCAAGCCTCTGCCCGGGGTGAAGGCCCAGCTGGTCGATGCCGAGGGCCGGGTGCTGGAGGGGGCGGCGAGCGGGAACCTGTGCCTGACCGACGGCTGGCCAGGCATGATGCGCACGGTCTATGGCGACCACGCACGGTTCATCTCGACCTACTTCACCACCTATCCCGGCAAGTATTTCACCGGCGACGGGGCCCGACGCGACGCTGACGGCGACTACTGGATCACAGGGCGCGTGGACGATGTGATCAACGTCTCCGGTCACCGGCTGGGCACCGCCGAGATCGAGAGCGCCCTGGTCGGCCACAACACCGTGGCCGAGGCCGCCGTGGTCGGCTACCCGCACGAACTCAAGGGCCAGGGTATCTACTGCTTCGTCACCCTCAATGCCGACATCGCACCGTCCGCGGCCCTGGAGCCGGAGTTGCGCAACTGGGTGCGGCGCGAAATCGGGCCGTTCGCATCGCCCGACGTGATCCAGTTCGCGCCCGGGCTGCCGAAGACCCGATCCGGCAAGATCATGCGCCGCATCCTGCGCAAGGTCGCCGAGGGCGACATCGCCAACCTCGGCGACATCTCGACGCTGGCCGATCCCGGCGTGGTCGACGATCTGGTGCGCAATCGCTCGGAAGACGGCGCGCCGGACATGATCGCGGTGGGCGGCCACCGGGTCGCCGCCGGTGATGTCGAGCAGGTGCTGGAAGGCCACGACGGCGTCGCCGAGGCGGTCTGCGTCTCCGGTTTGCACGGCGTCACGGCCTTCGTGGTGGTCGCGGCCGACGCCACGGCCAGCGACATGCTGGAGGCCGAGCTCAAGGGCCTGGTGCGCCGCGAGATCGGGCCCGACGCCGCGCCGCGGTCGTTGCGGTTCCTGTCGGCCATGCCGCGCGCCAAGGCGGGCTCCGGGGCGGGCCATGTGGTGCGCCGCATCCTGCGCAAGGTGGCGGCCGGCGACCTGAGCAATTTGGGCGACCCGTCGTCGCTGTCGGATCCGACCGTGCTCGACGAACTTCTCAAGACTTCGGACTAGGCGGGCCGGGCCACGGCGATGCGCCTTTGCGTCCTGCTTGTGGCCCTGGCGGGTCCGGCCGCGGCCTTCGAGCCGCCGGCCACGGCGGCGGCGGCGCTGAGCCACGGGCGGCCCTTCGTCGAGGTGACCGCGGACCCGGACGGGACCTCCGGCCTGGTGCGGGGCGTCGTCGACATCGCCGCGCCGATCGAGACGGTCTGGAAGGTGATGACCGACTGCGATCTGGCGCCCCGCATGGTCGCCAACCTGAAGAGCTGCCGCATCCTGGACCGCGACCCCGCCGGCCGCTGGGACGTTCGGGAGTACGTCAGCCGGATGACCTTCCTGCCTACTGTCCGCAATGTCTTCCGTTCGGACTACGACCCGAACCAGAGCATCAGGTTCCACCGCACCGGCGGCGACCTGGCGGTGTTCGAGGGCGCGTGGCGGGTCGAGCCCCGCCCCGGCGCGGTGCGGGTGAGCTATGAGGCGCGCATCGCTGCGCCGTTCGCCGCCCCCGGCTGGCTCGCGCGGCTGGCCTTGCGCCGCGAGGTGCCGGCGGCCTTGCTGGCCTTTCGACGCGAAGCCATGGCCAGGGCCCAATGACCCCCGACCTGCCGGCCAGCCTGCGCGCGGCCATCGACAAGGCCCTGGAGGGCGTGCCGCGCAAGGGGCTGGCCGAGCGCGCGGCGCGCGCCTCGCGGGCCTATCGCGCCGGCCAGCCGTCTTCGGCGGTGATCGTCGAGGCTGACGACGCGCTGGCCTATGCCCTGACCCGGTTGCCGGCCACCTATGCGGCCTGCGCGGCGGTGCTGGCTGAGGCGGCGCGGCGGGCTCCGGACTTCGCGCCAGCCAGCCTGCTGGACGCCGGCGCCGGGACCGGGGCCGCGAGCTGGGCGGCGGTGGACGCCTGGCCAAGGCTCGCCGCGCTGACCTGGCTTGATGCCAGCTCGCCGTTCCTGGCGCTGGCGCGGCAGCTGGCCGCCGCCGGCCCGCAGGGTCTGCGTGAAGCGCAGGCGGTGCGGGGGGACCTGACCGCGGCCGGCCCCTGGCCCCGGGCGGACCTGGTGATCGCCAGCTACGCCCTGGCGGAGATCGCGGCAGACCGGCAAACCTCGACCATCATCGAATTATGGACGTCCTGCGACGGTCTGCTGGTGCTGGTCGAGCCCGGCACACCGGCTGGCTATCGGCGCATACTGGCCGCGCGGGAAATACTCTTCGATATCGGTGCAACTGTGATCGCGCCATGCCCCCATCAGGCGGCCTGCCCGCTGGTGGGCGAGGACTGGTGCCACATGTCGGTCCGCCTGCCGCGCAGCCGCGACCACCGGCTGGCCAAGGGCGCGGAGGTCCCCTTCGAGGACGAGCGCTACAGCTATCTGATTGCTGCCCGGCCCGGCGTCGCCCTGGGCCCGGCCCGGCCGCGGATCCTGGCTCCGCCACGTACGGGCAAGCCCGGCATCGCGCTCAAGCTCTGCGGCGTTGATGGCGCGTTGGAGTCTCGCCTGGTCGCCAAGCGCGACAAGGTGGCCTATGCGGCGATCCGGAGGCTAGGGTGGGGCGACGTCCTATGACACCCGCGCGGACCGCCCCGCCTTTCCACCGACCGTTTCCGGAGACCCGCCATGCCCAAGAGCCGTGAAATCCATCTCGTCAAACGCCCCACCGGGGCGCCCGCGCCGCAGGATTTCGCCATGGTCGAGCGCGACGTCGCCGACGCCGCCGACGGCGAGGTTCTGGTGCACAACCTGTTGATGTCGGTGGATCCAGCCATGCGGCCAAGGCTGACCGCCGGCCAGGCGCTGGACGAGGCGATGATGGGCGGCGCCCTGGGCCGGGTCGTGCAGTCCAGGCTCGATGGCTTTGCGGTTGGCGACCTCGTGACCCACCGCCTGGGCTTCCGGGAATATTTCACCAGCCCGGCCAAGGGGCTGACGAGGCTGACGCCCGATCCCGACCTGCCACTGACGGTGCACATGCATGCCCTGGGCGGCACCGGCTTCACGGCCTATGGCGGCCTGCTGCACATCGGCCAACTGAAGGACGCAGAGCAGGTGTTCGTCTCCACGGCGGGCGGCGCGGTAGGCTCGGTCGCGGCCCAGATCGCCAAGATCAAGGGCTGCTATGTGGTCGGCTCCACCGGCTCGGACGACAAGGCCAAGTGGCTGCGCGACGAGGTGGGGCTCGACGCCGTGATCAACTACAAGACCCAGTCGATCCGCCAGGCCCTCGAAGACGCCACACCGAAGGGCGTCGACGTCTATTTCGACAACGTCGGCGGCGACCATCTGGAGGCGGCTCTGCGGCGGATGAACACGCTGGGGCGCATCCCCGTCTGCGGCTTCATCTCCGGCTACAACTCCGGGCACTCGGCGGTCTCGAACCTGTCGAACATCATCTATTCTCGGGTGACGCTGCGCGGCTTCGTGGCCACCGACTTCATGCACCTCTACGCCGATTTCCAGCGCGACATGGCCGGCTGGCTGAAGGACGGCCGGGTAAAGTACCAGGAGACGGTAATGGACGGCATCGCCAATGCGCCCGCCGCCCTGATCGGCCTGATGGCGGGCCAGAACGCGGGCAAGATGCTGGTGCGGCTGGCGAGCTGACGCGCCGCCGCCGCCGTCACCCCATCGGGGGCCGCTGCGCTGCGGGTCCCCCACAAAGGAGACCCAGCCAATCTACTGACTCTATTAAATTACGTCGTGGCCCGGCCTGTCCGGGCCACCCATGATCTCCGTATTTGCAGATTGGAAGCGGCGGCGCCGCAGCGGTCCCTATCTTCGGAGCGGAGATCATGGGTCGCCCGGACAGGCCGGGCGATGACGATCAGAGTCGAATTGCCTGGGTCACCAACCTTGGTTCCCCCTGGGCCGAACAGGAGGTTCCTTCCCTGTCCTTGGTCGAGCCGACATGACAGAGCCGTAAGGTTCCGAACGCCGCGGCGGGTGCTAAGGAAGCGCAACCCGCCGCGAACCTCGGAAGCTCCATGATCCGCCACGCCTTGAGCACCCTCGCCGTCATCACGATCTGCCTCGGCCTCAACCTTGCCGGCGGGGCGCAGGCCGCGCCGGCCGCCAGGGCCAGCCAGGTCCCGCCGATCGTCTACAAGCAGCGGACGCTGCCGAACGGACTGCAGGTCTTCACCTCGCTGGACCGGGCGACGCCGAACGTCACGGTGCAGGTCTGGTACGGGGTAGGGTCGAAGGACGATCCACAGGGGCGGTCCGGCTTCGCGCACCTGTTCGAGCACATGATGTTCAAGGCCACCCGCGACCTGCCGGCCGAGAGTTTCGACCGCCTGACCGAGGATGTGGGCGGGGTCAACAACGCCTCCACCTACGACGACTTCACCAACTACTATGAGGTGGTTCCGGCCAGCCACCTGGAGCGGCTGATCTGGGCGGAGAGCCAGCGGATGGGCTCGCTGGTGATCGACGAGGCGAACTTCAAATCCGAGCGCGACGTGGTCAAGGAGGAGCTGCGCCAGCGGGTGCTGGCCTCGCCCTACGGGCGGCTGTTCAGCCTCTATGTGCCGCAGGCGACCTACGCGATCCATCCCTATCACCGGCCGGGCATCGGCTCGATCGAGGAGCTGGACGCGGCGACCATCGACGACGTCCGCGCCTTCCACGAGGCCTACTACCGGCCCGACAACGCCGCCCTGATCGTGGTCGGCAACTTTGACGAGGCCCGGCTGAACGCCTGGATCGACAAGTACCTGGGCGTCCTGAAGGCGCCTGCCAGGGCGATCCGGCGCGTCACCATCGTCGAGCCGCCGCGCCAGGGTCCCGGCGTCTATGACGGCTATGGCCCCAATGTCCCCCTGCCGGCGGTGGCGATCACCTGGCTGGGCCCCAAGGCCTCCGATCCGGACGCACCGGCCCTGAAGGTGCTGGACGCCATCCTGTCGGCCGGCAAGTCGTCCAGGCTCTACAACGCGCTGGTCTATGAACAGCAGATCGCCGCGGAGATCTATTCCAACGCCGACCTGCCGGCCCAGCCGGGGAACTTCATGGTCGGCGCGGTGATGGCCTCGGGCCACACCCTCGCCGAGGGCGAGACGGCCCTGCTGGCCCAGGTCCAGGCCCTGCGCGACCGGCCGCCGACCGCCGCGGAGCTGAATGAAGCCAAGAACGAACTGGTCGCCGGCAAGCTGCGCGAACGCGAGACCCTGGATGGGCGCGGCTTCGCGCTGGGCTACGCGCTCAGCATCGACGGCGACGCGGCCAAGGCCAATAGCGAGCTGGCCGACCTGCAGGCCGTCTCCGCCGCAGACGTGCAGCGGGTGGCCCGCAAGTTCCTCGATCCGCGCACCCGGATGACCATCCGCTACCGCCCGGAAAGCGAGAGGCCAAAGGGCGAGGTCGCGGCCGCCGCGCCGATCCCGGCCGTCTCCACGACCTACGACGGGCCGGTCTATGCCCTGGCCGCCGAGGGCCAGCGACAGCCGCCGCCGCCGCTTGGCGCGCCGGTGGCCCCAAGGCTGCCGAAACCCGCCGAAAAGACCCTGGCCAACGGCCTGCGGGTGATCGTGGCGCGGTCCTCCACCCTGCCGCTGGTGACCGCCAACCTGACGATCCGGACCGGCGCCTGGGCCGATCCGCGGGGACTCTCCGGCGCGGCCGGCATGACCGCCGGGATGCTGACCGAGGGCACCCGGACGCGCTCGGCGCAGACCATCGCGCGCCAGGTCGAGGCGCTGGGCGCCACGCTGGACTCTGGCGCGACCCTTGAGGATTCGACCGTCACCCTGAATGTGATGTCCGACAAGCTGGCCGCGGGGATGGCGATCCTGGCCGATGTGGCGCGCAATCCGGCCTTCGCCGCGGCGGAGCTGGAGCGCCAGCGGGTGCAGGCGCTGGATGGTCTGAAGGTCGCCTATCAGGAGCCCGGCGAGGTCGCCAGGATGGCGACGGCGCCGGTGATCTTCGCAGGCACCGCCTTCGGCCATGTGGCGACCGGCGCCCCCGGCTCCATCGCCCGGCTGAAGCCCCAAGACCTGCGCGCCATCCACCGCGCCTGGTATCGGCCGGACAACGCGATCCTGGTGCTCGCCGGCGACATTTCCGCCGAGCAGGGGTTCGCGCTCGCCCAGGCGGCGTTCGGAACCTGGGCCAGGCCCAAGGCGCCGCTGGCGCGCGCGCCGACGATCTCACCCCGGGCGCGGCCGCGCAGCCTGGCCATCGACCTTCCCGGCACGGGGCAGGCGGCGGTGACCCTGGCCAGCCCGTCCATCGCCCGGGGCGACCCGGACTACTATCCGGCGATTGTCGCCAACACCCTGTTGGGCGGCGGCTATTCGGCGCGGCTGAACCTGGAGATCCGGGTCAAGCGGGGGCTGTCCTATGGCGCCTCGTCCAGCCTGTCGGCCAATCGCACCACCGGCGCCTTCCGCGCCGTGGCCCAGACCAAGAACGAGTCCGCCGCCCAGGTGCTGGACCTGATCACCGCCCAGATGACCGCGCTCGCCGCGACCCCGGCCGGCGCCGACGAGCTGACCGCGCGCAAGTCAACGCTGGTCGGTGGCTATGGCCGCCGGCTGGCGACCACCGGGGGCCTGGCCGGCGTGCTCGGCAACCTGGCGCTCTATGGCGTGCCGCTGGATGAGATCGGCCACTACACCGCCCGCGTCGAGGCGGTCTCGCCGGGCCAGGTGCAGGCCGCCGCCGCCCGGCTGTTCGATCCGGCCAAGGCCAGCACCATCGTCGCCGGCGACGCCAAGGCCTTCGGCGCGGCGCTGAAGGCCAGCCGCCCGGATCTGGTGGTCATCCCTATCGACAGGCTGGACCTGGACTCGCCCACGCTGGTGTCGGCGGGGAAATAACGGGCCGGTCCCTGAGGGGGCGCCGCCGCGGCGCACGCCGCCAGCCTGATGCGGTCCTACGCCTTCGGGGGCGAGACGAAGAACGGCAGGACCACGGCGGCGAAGTCCGGCAGGGCCTCGCACGCCGCGGCATGGGTGGCGAGCGCCGGCCAGCGGGCCGGGTCAAACGCCTCGGGGTGGGCTTCGCTGAGGAACCTCAAGGCGCAGCCGACCAGGATATCGGCGTGGTTGATCGCCTCGCCAAACCACCAGGGGCCGGGCCGCGCGGCGCGGTCGGCCTCCAACGCGGCCAGCACGCCGTCGATCTGCGAGCGGCAGCGTTCGACCCACAGCGGCGTCTGGCGGCCGTGGACGGCGCGTTCGTAGACCAGGCTGACGGCCTTGTCGGCCAGGCCCGAGGCGAGCGCGCAGACTTTCAGCGCGGCGCGGCGTTGCGGGCCGCTGTCGGCGATCAGGGCGCGGTCGGCGCCGACGATCTCGTCCAGCCAGTCGAGGATGGCGGCGCTCTCGATCAGCACCTCGCCCCCTTCACCGGCATCGGGGTCAAGGATGAGTGTCGGGACGCGCTTCAGCGGATTGTAGGCGGCAATTTCCTGGCTCTGGGCGAACACCGACCAGGCGCGGTGTTCGTAGGCAATGCCATAGAGGCGAAGGGCGATGGCGACGCGGCGGACGAACGGGCTGTCATAGTGGCCGATCAGGATCATGCCGGGCTCCCCGCGACGGCGTCGCCCGCCGCACTTAAGGCGTCGGCGAGGAAAGTCCAGCGACGGTCAGGCCGCCCGCGTGGTCCAGCGGCCGAGGTCGCGTTCGCGGCCGATCAGCGCCAGGCCCGAGGCGATGGATTCCAGTTCCGCCCCGGTCTCGATGCGCGAGGCTTCGAACCGGCGATGGAAAATCGCGCGGACGGCGGGCACCAGGGAGGAGCCGCCGGTCAGGAAGACCCGGTCGATCTGGCCAGGCGCCAGTCCGGCGTCGGCCAGGGCCGCGTCCACGGCGCCCTCGATCAAGGCCAGCTCCGGGGCGATCCAGCTCTCAAAGGTCGCGCGCCGCACCTCGCCCTCAAGCGTGATCGAGCCGGCCGCGAAGCGGAACGTCGCCCGATCCGCCGCCGACAATGCTTCCTTCAGGCGGGAAACCGAGCGGTAGAGCTGGTAGCCGTAGTTTTCGTCCAGGGTCTCCACTAGGCGCGCCAGCTTCTCGGGCTCGCTTGCGTCGCGGACCAGGCGGCGGATCTCGCGCATGTCGCGGCTGGCGCGCATCAGGGCCAGCTGGTCCCAGCGGGCGAAGGCCGAATAGTAGCGGTTGGGGATCGGCAGGGTCTTGCCGAAGCTCAGGTAGCTCGATCCCTTGCCTAGCGCTGGGGACACCAGGTTGTCGATGATCCGATAATCGAAGGCGTCCCCGGCGACGCCGACGCCCGAACGGCCTAGCGGATGGGCGCGGATCTCGCTCGCCCCCTTGCCGGCCGGAACGCGCTCGAAGCGGATGATCGAGAAGTCGGAGGTCCCGCCGCCGAAATCGCCCACCAGGACGGTCGCGTCGCGGGTGAGCTCCCTGGCGAAGAAGAAGGCCGCGCCCACAGGCTCATAGGCGTAGAGGATCTCGGAGAAGCCCATGCGGCGAAAGGCGGTCTCGTAGCGGTCCAGCGCGACGGCCTCCTTTGGCGCGGCGCCGGCGAAGATCACCGGGCGACCGACGATCACCCGGGCCGGCAGGTCAATCATCTCCGCGTCGGCATAGGCCCGAAGCTTCAGCAGGAAGGTCGAGAGCAGGTCCTCGAAGCGGTAGCGTTTGCCCAGCACCTGGGTCTCGGTGAAGTTCTCCGACGCCGCGAAGCTCTTGAACGACTGGATGAACCGCGTCTCGGCGGGGTCCTCCACATAGGCCTCGATCGCCCAGGGCCCGGCGGCGACGGCGCGCTCGGCCGGCGCCTCGACGGGCGCGTGGAACGACAGGCAGCTGCGGAAGGCGAAGAGGGCCCCCTCCGGCGCGGGGAACCGCACGAGGTGCGCCGGCCCCAACCCATCGGCCAGCGCCACGACGGTGTTGGTCGTGCCGAAGTCGATACCCAGACTGACGGGGCCGAAACTGAGGGGCGAGGTCACGTCGATCTCCTCTCCCCACGCCCCGCGTGGGGAGAGGGTTGGGTGAGGGGCGGCTCGTGCAACAGTATTCCGCCGTTGGTCAATCAAGGATCTGCGGCGCCGGCGCTGATCCTTGGTTGACCAACGGGGCGCTCGGACGCGTCCAGCCGCCCCGATCCGCCCACGCCCTGCGCCAGCAACGCGTCCACGAAACTCAATTGGCCCGTCCGCTTTACCGCCATCGAATATCTCCCAGCTCAACGACAGAGAATCGCGATCCGCCAATTACGCAACGGTCCCCGCAAGGGGGAGAGGGCTCTGCGCGAGGGTCTAAAAGGGGAGAAGGCCGGCGTTTCGGTGAGATGGGTGAATGCCGTAGCCCGCCCAAGGTGAGGGTGAGAACCCGAGCTTCTACCGCGCCTTGCGCGCGGCGTAACGGGCGTCGCGCTTCTGCTGCGCCTCGGCTTTGGTGAGCTGCTTGCGTTCCTTGCGCGCCCCGCGCTTTTCGGCCAGGGCGGCCTCCTCGGCGGCGGCGACCCCGGCTTGAACCTCAGCGTGGGCGTCGGCCGCGGCCAGGCGGGCGGCCTCCTTTTCGTCGGCGCGCGCCTGACGCACAGCCTTCAATTCGGCCTCTTTCACCGCCGCGCGACTGGCGCCGGGGGGCGCGGTGACGGTCGCCTTGGGTTTCAGTTTCGCCAGCAGCGCGGCCTTCGCCTCGGCCGCTGCGGCCAGGCGCTCATCGAAGGCGGAGCCCTTCAGGTCTCTCATGGATCGCTTTCAGACGGCTCGACCGCGATTGCGCGGCAGGTCCACCCTACAACATTCGCCGCCGGCGCGTCGGAAAGCCTGCCGCCTCAGCTGAATCGACCTCCAGCTCAGCCGGCATTGTCCAGCGAATAGGTCTGAGGCCTGGCTTCTGCTCCTCCATAAGGTGAGGAGAACAACGCCTCGGTTGCGGCGTCAGAGGAACGTCGATTCCACTAGCCCCTGAGCTTCCTCAGCAGCACGTCGGTGTCGCGGGCGATCTGTGGGTCCTCGGCCTTCAGGCTCTCGATCCGGCGCACCGCGTGCAGCACGGTGGTGTGGTCGCGTCCTCCGAAGCGGCGGCCGATGTCGGGCAGGGAGCGGGTGGTGATCTGTTTGGCCAGCCACATGGCCACCTGCCGCGGGCGGGCCACCGCGCGCGCCCGGCGCTCGGAAATCAGGTCCGCCTGGCTCAGGCCATAGTGCTCGGCCACGGTCTTCTGGATCTGATCCACCGTCACCTTGCGCTCGGTGCACGACAGGTGCGGGCGCAGGATGGCCTGGGCCTCGTCAAGGCTCAGTCGGACCAGGTCCCCGCCAACCCTGGCGACCAGGGTGTTGAGCGCGCCTTCCAGCTCGCGGACGCTGTCGGTGAAGCGGTCGGCGAGGAACTGCAGGACCTCCGGCTTGGCCTACGGCAGGAACCGGCCCTGAAGGGCCAGCGTCTGCAGCTTGCGCTCCAGGATGCCCAGGCGAAGGGCGCGGTCGGCCGGCTCGATGCCGCAGACCAGGCCCGCCTGCAGGTGCGAGCGCAGGCGCGGCTCCATCTCCGACAACTCGGTGGGCGAGCGATCGGCGGTCAGCACCACGCGCCGGCCGTCCTCGACCAGGGCGATCAGGGTGTGGAACAGTTCTTCCTGGGTCGAGGTCTTGCCGGCGACGAAATGCACGTCGTCGATCAGCAGCAGGTCGGCGTTGCGCAGCTCGTCCTTGAACGCCGCAGTCTGGCGGTCCTGGATCGCCTTGACGAA
>NZ_JANMBF010000141.1:0-6808 GCF_031360265.1 Phenylobacterium sp. | reverse complement strand
CCGACGTCTGCCTGGTGTGGGCGAAGCTGGAGGGCGTGATCCGGGGCTTCCTGGTGGACCGCGGGTCCGAGGGACTGACGACGCCGAAGATCATGAACAAGCTCTCGCTCAGGGCCTCGGTGACCGGCGAGATCGCGCTCGCCGATGTGTTCGTGCCGGAAGACCTGATGCTGCCAAACGTCTCGGGGCTGCGCGGCCCGTTCTCCTGCCTGAACAAGGCCCGCTACGGCATCGCCTGGGGGGCCATGGGCGCCGCCGAGTTCTGCCTGCATGCCTCAAGGGAATATACCCAGACCCGCAAGGTGTTCGGCAAGCCACTGGCCGCCCGCCAGCTGGTCCAGAAGAAGCTCGCCGACATGCAGACCGAGATCGCGCTGGGCTTCGAGGGCGCGCTGGCGCTCGGCCGGCTGATCGACCAGGGCGCCTGGGTTCCCGAGGCCATCAGCCTGATGAAGCGCAACAACTGCGGCAAGGCGCTGGCCATCGCGCGCGAGGCCCGCGACATCCACGGCGGCAACGGCATCTCCGGCGAGTACCATGTGATGCGGCACGCGGCGAACCTGGAGACGGTCAACACCTATGAAGGCGCCCACGACGTCCACGCCCTGATCCTGGGGCGCGCGATCACCGGCGAGAACGCATTTTAGCCTGTTCGCCCCTCCGGCCTGTGATCGCCTTCGCCCAACGGGGAGGTGACACGCATGTCGAAGGGTCGCGTCCCGGATGGTGGTGTGGCAGGCCGCGCGAGACGCTCGACGCCGGCGGACGTTAATCATTCGACTTGAAGCGCGGGCGCGGCGGATACTGGCCGGGTGATTCGGATGGCGGGACCATGCGACGGCTGACGCTCGCGCTGCTCTGCGCAACCTATCTGTGCCTCTCGTTGATCGTTTCGCTGACCCTGTGGCGCAACGGTGGCGGGTGGGGCGCGGGCGTAGCCGCCCTGGTGGGCGGACTGGGGCTGTGCTTCGCCTTCCACGGCCTGATCGAACGCGCGCTGGAAACCGGCGCGATCCGGAGCGACGTCGAGGCCGTGCGCGAGGCGCACGCGATCCTGCTCAGTCAGGTGGAGGCGCTGGACGCCCGGGTCAGCGAGATCTTCGACACCGTCGCCGACGACGCCCAGCGGTCCGAGGCGCTGGTCGACGAGGTCCACATGCTCGAGGACCTGGTCGATCGGATGCGCCGCCGGCTCGACGATCAGGGCGACGAACCGGCCTTCCCAGTCCGCCTGGGCGGCGACCCCGGCCAGACGCCGGCCCTGCTGGAGACCGTGCGCGAAGCCCTCGCCGAGAACCGCGTCGACCTCTTCCTGCAGCCGATCGTCGGCCTGCCGCAGCGCAAGACCCAGTTCTATGAGAGCTTCTCGCGGCTGCGCGACGAGAGCGGCCGGGTGCTGATGCCGGCGGAATATCTCAGCGTCGCCGAGCCCGGCGGCCTGGTCACCGCCATCGACAACCTGCTCCTGTTCCGCTGCGTGCAGATCGTGCGCCGGCTGGCCAGGCAGGACCGCAAGATCGGCATCTTCTGCAACGTCTCCATGGCCAGCCTGGCCGACGAGAGCTTCTTCCCCCAGTTCCTGGAGCTGCTGACCGTGAATAAGGACCTGGCCGGCGCCTTGATCTTCGAGATCGGCCAGCAGGCGTTCGACGCGCGCGGCTCGGTCGAGGCGCGCAACATGGGCAAGCTCGCCGACCTCGGCTTCCGCTTCAGTCTCGACAAGCTGGTCGACCTCGATATCGACCTGCAGGACCTTTCGCGCTCCGACGTGAAGTTCATCAAGGTGGGCGCCCAGCTGTTGCTGGAGGAGCTGACCGAGCGCGACGGCCGGCTGGTCCTGCGCTCGCTCCCGGACCTCGCCGCCGAGGATTTCACCACGCTGACGCGGCGCTACGGCGTCAGCGTGATCGCCGAGAAGGTCGAGAGCGAACGCCAGGTGGTCGATATCCTTGAGCTCAACATCGACCTGGGCCAGGGCCATCTGTTCGGCGAGCCTCGGGCGATCAAGGAAGCGGTGCTCAGCGAAGCCGGCCCGCCGCCGCCCGTGCTGCGACCGCAGTTCCCGCGCCGCGCGGCCTACGGCTAGACGAAATTCACACAACTCATTGATATTATAATCATAGGTCGTCATGGTCCGGCTTGTCCGGGTCACCTATGATCACCGGGTCGCCATCCTAGGATTGGTAGCGGCGCCATCTTCGCACGCGCGACGCCGAGATCCTGGGTCGCCCGAACAAGTCGGGCGATGACGATCAAAGGAGGGAGGGCTGTTGGGTCGCGACCCTAGACTTCGCGGCTGGGCTCCAAGCCACATTGACCGCGCCGGGCCGCACCGCTACCGCCCGGCGATGACCGCTCCCCAGTCGGCCGCCGGCCTTTCCCAGCTTTCCAGCCGTTACGACGTGCTGCTGTGCGACGTCTGGGGGGTGATCCACAACGGTCGCGAGAGCTTCCCGGCGGCCTGCGCGGCGCTGGCCCGGTTCAAGGCCGAACGCGGGCCGGTGATCCTGATTTCCAACGCGCCGCGCCCCTGCGGCCCCGTGATCGAGCAGCTGGACGGCCTGGGCGTGCCGCGCGACGCCTGGTCGCGGGTGGTGACCTCGGGCGACGCCACGCGGCTGTTGCTGGCGGCGCGCGCGCCTGGCCCCGCCTGGAAGATCGGGCCCGACCGCGACGATGCGCTCTACGAGGGCCTGGAGCTCACCTTCGCCGACCTGGAGGCTGCCGCCTTCATCTCCGTCACCGGCCCCTATGACGACGAAGCCGACGAGCCCGGCGACTATCGCGAGCGGTTCCTCGCCTGCATCGAACGCGACCTTGAGATGATCTGCGCCAACCCCGACATCGTCGTCCAGCGCGGCGAGCAGCTGATCTATTGCGGCGGCGCGCTCGCCCAACTCTACGCCAGCCTGGGCGGGCGGGTGACCATGGCCGGCAAGCCCTATCCGGCGATCTATGAGCTGGCCTTGGCTGAGGCCGCCCGGCGCCTGGCCGGTCCGCTCGACGCCGCCCGCGTGCTCTGCATCGGCGACGGCCTGCCCACCGATGTGCGCGGGGCCAATGCGCGGGGGCTGGACGTGCTGTTCATCGCCAGCGGCATCCATGGCGCGGAGACGATCGGCCCGGACGGCCTCAATACCGCGGCCGTGGCCGACCTGCTGCGCCAGGACGGCCTCACCGCCACCTGGGCCATGGCCGACCTGGTCTGGTGACTTGCCGCGTTCCTGGCTAAGTGGAGCGGCTGGGGCTAAGGGGAGCGATCGATGCAGGGTCTCTATTTCGACGAGCTGAGCCTGGGCCAGAGCGCCGAGACCAGCCAGGTGGTCGGCGCCGCCGACATCGAGGCCTTCGCCGCGGTCTCCGGCGACGTCAATCCGGTGCATCTGGACGAGGCTTACGCCAGGACCACTCCCTTCGACGGGCGGATCGCCCACGGTATGCTGGCGGCGGCCTATATCTCCGCGGTGATCGGCAACCGGTTGCCGGGGCCCGGCGCGATCTATCTGTCGCAGTCGCTGCGTTTTCGCCGGCCGGTGAAGATCGGCGACCAGGTGACCGCGCGGGTGACCGTCAAGGCCCTGGATGCGGACAAGGGTCACGCCACCTTCGACACCGTCTGTCTGGTCGCGGGCAAGACCGTGGTCGAGGGCGAGGCGCTGATCATGGTCCCGCGGCGGGGCGGCGCGGCCGGCGCATGAGGCGGCTGCGCGTCATCCGCGGCTGGAAGGACCTGTCGCCCGGCGACCGGGGCGCGGCGCTGGCCATGGGCAGTTTCGACGGGGTGCATCGTGGCCACCAACGGGTCATCGCCCTGGCCGCCCGGGCCGCCGGCGAGCTCGGCGCGCCGCTGGGCGTGATCACCTTCGACCCGCATCCGCGCGTCTACTTTCGCCCCGGCGAACCGGCCTTCCGGCTGATGCAGCCTGACCAGCAGGCGCGCGCGCTGGAGGCCATGGGCGTCGATATCCTCTACGTCCTGCCTTGGGACGCCGAGCTCGCCAACATGACCGACCGGGACTTCGCCGCCAGCGTTCTGCACCGGGGCCTTGGCGCGCGCCACGTGGCCGTGGGCTTCGACAACTCCTTCGGCAAGGACCGCACCGGCAGTCCGGAGACGATGCGCGCCTACGGCGCTGAACTGGGCTTCGGCGTCTCCGTGGCCGAGGCGGTGGAGGACGGGGCCGGCGAGAAGTTCTCCTCGACTCATGTTCGCGAAGCCCTGCGCGACGGCCGGCCCGGCGACGCGGCCGCCATCCTCGGCCGGCCCTTCGCCATCGAGGGCGCCGTGCAGCGCGGCCGACAGCTCGGCCGCACCCTGGGCTTTCCCACCGCCAATGTGGCGCTCACCGACTATGTGATCCCGCGGTTCGGGGTCTATGCCACGCGCACCCGCCTGCCCGACGGCCGCCACGTGCCCGGCGTCGCCAACATCGGCGTCAATCCGACCATCGAAGGCGTGCGCATCCCGCTGCTGGAGGTCTGGCTCTTCGACTTCGACGAAGACATCTATGACCAGGTCATCGAAACCGACCTGATCGCCTTTCTGCGACCCGAGCTGAAGTTCGACGGCCTGGAGACCATGACCGCCCAGGTGATGAAGGACGCGCGAGCCGCGCGGGATCTGCTGATGCCGCCGTTGGAATAGGCGACCGCCCCCTTGGCGATCGCCGCGAAAGCCAGGGGGATCAGCGTCGCTGGGCGCCGAACCTGGGTCAACAGGCGCGGGATTTTCCCGCCATCCCGGCCGCAGGGCCGGGGTGACAGGATCGGGGATTGGTTTGACGCGATCTTCGCCGCGAGCTGATCGTGTCTTGTCAGTCTCAGGCTGAGTTGCGTAGGTCGGGGGACGGATGATGGAGCTTTGCCCTTGCGCCTGTTGAAGACCCTGTTCGCCGCCGCCGTTTCGCTGGCGCTGGCCGTCGGATCGGCCGCCGAGTCGGCCGCCGCCATGGGGCCGCGCGGGCTGGACGCCGGGGCGGTGGCCTCGCCGGACCGGTATGGGGCGATGGCCGCGCGCGAGGTGCTGAAGGCCGGGGGCAATGCGGTGGACGCCGCGGTCGCCACCGCCTTCGTGCTGGCGGTCACCTACCCGGAAGCGGGCAACCTCGGCGGCGGCGGGTTCATGACTCTGCTGGTCGACGGCAAGCCCTATTTCCTCGACTACCGGGAGACCGCGCCCGCCCGGGCCAGCGCCGGCATGTACCTGGACGCCAAGGGCGATCCGATCGTCGCGCTGAGCCTCGTGGGACCGCTGGCCGCCGGCGTGCCCGGCACGGTGCGCGGCCTGGAGGCGGCGCACGCCCGTTTCGGCAGGCTCGCCTGGGCGCGGGACATGGCGCCGGCGATCCGGCTGGCGCGGGACGGCTTTGTGGTGACGCCGGGCGGCGCCAAGGAACGGACCGCGGCGCAGGCGGCCTTCGCCGGGACCAACTTCGACCGCGACTTCGCGGGACTCGTGGCCGGGTGGAGGTTCCGCCAGCCGGAGCTGGCCGCAACCTTGCAACGCATCGCCAAGGCCGGCGCGAAAGACTTCTACGAGGGCCGCACGGCGGACCTGATCGTCGCCCAGATGGACCGGGGACCGGCCAAGGGCCTGATCAGCCGCGCGGACCTGGCCGGCTACAAGGTGGCCTGGCGCGCGCCGGTGGAGGGCGACTGGCGCGGCTTCCACGTGATCACCGCCCCGCCGCCCAGCTCCGGCGGCATCGCGCTGCTGCAACTGCTGGCGATGAAGGCCGATGACGCGGCGCTGTTTGCCGGCGTCGGCCTGAACACCCCGCAGTATATTCACCTGGTCGCCGAGATCGAGAAGCGGGTGTTCGCCGACCGGGCCGAGTACCTGGGCGATCCGGACTTCTGGACGGTCCCGGTCGCGGCGCTGACCGACCCCGCCTATATGGCGCGGCGCGCGCGCGAGGTGGATCCGGTGAAGCCCTCGGCGCTGGCGGCGGTGAAGGCCGGCCTGGAGAAACCGCAGACCACCCACTTCTCGGTGGTCGACCGCTGGGGCAATGCGGTGTCCAACACCTATACGCTGAACGGGTCGTTCGGAGCCGGCGTGGTGGTCGAGGGCGCGGGGTTTCTGCTGAACGACGAGATGGATGATTTCTCCGTCAAGCCCGGCGCGCCCAACCAGTTCGGGGTGGTGGGCGGCGCCGCCAACGCCATCGCGCCCGGCAAGAGGCCCCTGTCGTCGATGACGCCGACGATTCTGACGCGGGACGGGCGGGTCGCCATGGTGATCGGCACGCCCGGCGGGTCGCGGATCTTCACCTCGGTGTTCCAGGTCCTGGCTGACGTTTACGATTTCAACCTGCCGCTGCCGGGGGCGCTGGCGGCGTTGCGTTTCCATCACCAGCTGTTGCCGGAAAACACGATCTTCTCCGAGCCCTATGCGGCCTTCCCGCCCAGGCTGAAGGCGGCTTTGGCGGCGCGGGGCTACCGCTTCGAGGACCAGGGCTACAACGGTGACATCGAGGCGATCCAGGTGGTCGGTCGCACGCCCAGGGCGGCCTCCGATCCCCGGGCGCGCGGCGTGTCGCTGGTGGTGCGCTGACGGGCTTCACTTGAGCGCGGGTCCGGCGTAAGCGAGCGGCCATGAGCGCATATCTGTTCGATCCGCCTACCGTCGTCACCGTGCCCGTGGAAGGCGAGGCGGCGTTTCCGGTCCGTCGCATCCTCTGTGTAGGGCGCAACTACTGGGCGCACCGCAAGGAGATGGGGGGCGAGGACCGCGATCCGCCGTTCTTCTTCGCCAAGCCCGCCGACGCCATCGTGGCCCCGGGCGGGGATGTTGCGTATCCACCCA
>NZ_JANMBF010000119.1:0-4946 GCF_031360265.1 Phenylobacterium sp. | reverse complement strand
GGTGGCCACGCCCATCGCCTGCTGGTCGCCGCCGAGCTGATAGTAGGTCATCTTCAGGCGCTGGGTGTCATAGGCGATCAGGCCGGCGAAGATGAACACGCCGACGACGCTGATGAGGAAGTTCATCGGCCCGGAGTGCAGGAACATGTTCACCACCGAGGCCAGCACCAAGCCGATCAGCCCGACCATCAGGAAGCTGCCGAAGCCGGTCATGTCGCGCTTGGTCGTATAACCGAACAGGCTGAGGCCGCCGAAGGCGGTGGCGGTGATCAGGAAGGTCGAGGCGATCGACCCGCCAGTATAGACCAGGGTCAGCACGCCCAGCGACGCGCCGATCAGGCTGACGATGGTCCAGTAGAGGATGCCCGACGACCGGGGCGTCGCGTTGCGGATCGCCGTCATGCCGAACAGCATCACCACGATCGGCGCGAAGGCGATCACATAGCCCAGGGGCTGCAGGCCGGCGAGGCGCCCGTCAGCGGTGATCCGATAGAGCAGCGCCTGGACGGGCGCCACCTGCCCGGTCACATAGGCCAGGGCGGCGGACAGCACGAGGCCCAGCGCCACCTTGTTGTAGACGCCTAGCATGAAGCTGCGCAGGCCCACGTCCACCGACATGTCGGCGCGATCCGCGGGGATCGTGCGCGCAAAGCCGCGGTTGAGGTCGCTCATTTGAGGCAAAGCCCTTGAGTTGATCGTCCGGATTGGACGCAGGTGAAATATCGGGTCGCCGCGTGGCGGAAGCAAGACCTTGTTGGTTAAGGTCCTGTCAGGGATTTGGCCGGTCTTTCGCGGCCGAAACCGAGCTAAGCTGTGCATCATGATCCGGCTCTTCGCAGCCCTTTCGATTCCCGAGGAGATCGGCCTGGCCCTGGCGCGGCGCCAGCACGGCGTCGAGGGCGCGCGCTGGCGCCCTCTCGACGCCCTGCACGTGACGCTGCGGTTCTTCGGGGAAATCCGCGAGGATCTCGCTCGCGACCTCGACGCCGAACTCTCGGGCCTGCGCGCCGCGCCGTTCGACATCGGGCTTGAAGGCGTCGGCGCGTTCGGGGAGGGGCCGGACATCCATGCGATCTGGGCCCGGGTGGCCGACAGCGCCCAGCTTGGCCGCCTGGCCAGGGCGTGTGAGACTGCCGCGCGCCGCGTGGGCCTCAAGGCCGACACCCGCCACTATCGGCCGCACGTGACGCTCGCCTATCTGCGCCGTCCCGACCCCGCCGAGGTCGCCGCCTGGATCCAGGCCAACAACCTTTTGAAATCACCGCCGATCCGCGTGGCGAGCTTCGGCCTCTATTCCAGCTTTCTCGGCGGCGGGCCGGCCCACTACCGGCTCGAGGCCAGCTACCCCCTGCGCTGAGCGCCGTCAGGCCTCCACCGCGTAGTCCTTGAGCACGCCCAGCGGCACGATCGCCAGGGTCTCCTCGTGGGTGGCTTCCAGCACCAGCTTCGGCGCGGCGCCGGCGTCCAGCGCCTCTTTCCAGCGCGGCGCGCACAGGCACCAGCGGTCGCCGGGCGTCAGGCCCGGGAAGCCGGCCTCCAGCATCGGCGTGGTCAGGTCGTTGCCGGCGGCGCGGCTGAACGCCAGGAACTCCGCGGTCATCACCGCGCAGACGGTGTGCAGGCCCACGTCCTCATGGCTGGTCTCGCAGCAGCCGTTGCGGAAGAAGCCGGTCATCGGCCGCAGCGAGCAGGACAAAAGCTCCCCGCCCAGGACATTGCGCGCGTCGGGGTCGTAGCGAGTGGTCATGATCCTACCCTAGACGTAATGATTGATGCACGCAGCAGGGAGCGCGACCTTGGAGACCATGCCCGACGCCCGCCCCCGGCGCAGCGCGCTCTACCTGCCGGGCGCCAACCCCCGCGCCATCGACAAGGCCAGGACCCTGGCCTGCGACGTGGTGATCCTGGACCTGGAGGACTCCGTGGGGCCGGAGGCGAAGGCCGAGGCGCGGGGCCTGGCGGCGGCCGCGGCGCGCGCCGGCGGCTTCGGCGCGCGCGAGCTGGTGATCCGGGTGAACGGCCTCGACACGCCCTGGGGCGCCGATGACCTGGCGGCCGTGGCGCGGGCGGGCGCCGAGGGGAACCTGGGCGCGGTGCTGGTCCCCAAGGCGGCCTCGCCGGGCGACCTGGCCGCCTATCGCCAGGCGCTGGGGCCGGTAACGCCGATATGGGCGATGATCGAAACCTGCGCGGCGATCTTCGCCCTGGACGCATTGGGCCACGCCTCCCGCGCCGAGGGCGTCGAGACCTGGGTGATCGGGGTCAATGACCTGATCAAGGAGATGCGCTGCCGGCCGGGCGCGGACCGCGCGCCGCTGCTGCCGGCCCTGGCGTCCGCCGTCATGGCCGCCCGGGCCCATGGCCTGGCCATCCTGGACGGGGTGTTCAACGACATTCCCGACCTCGCCGGCCTGGAGCGCGAATGCCGCCAGGGGGCGGACTTCGGCTTCGACGGCAAGAGCCTGATCCACCCGACCCACCTGGACATCGCCAACCGCGTCTTCGCCCCCGACGCCTTGGCGGTGGCCTGGGCGCGCACCGTCACCGCGGCTTTCGAGGCTCCGGAGGCCGCGGGCAAGGGGGTGCTCAAGGTCGAGGGCCGGATGGTCGAGCGGCTGCACCTGGACCAGGCGCGCCGGCTGCTTGCGGTGACCCGGGCCATCGCCGGGCGGGGGGCATGACGGTCGATGCGGGCCTTGGTCGCAACCCTGCTGTTGATCCTGGCCGCCGCGCGGTCGGCCGACGCCCAGCCCGCGCCGCCCGCCACCGCCTCCGTCGATGTCATCGGGACCCTGTTGCAGCCTCAGACCGCCCGGGACGAGGACGAGCCCGATACCGCCGGCCAGCCACGCGCCGCGCCTCGGCTCAGCGCGCCGGTCCGTGTGGATGAGACCGGCAAGACCCCGGACGCAGACCCGACCACTCGGGACGCGGCCTACGACACCCGCCTGCGCGCCTCGTTCGCTTCGGCCCAGGGATTTCAGGGGCCGCTGGACGGCGGCTGGACCCTGATGACCCCCGGTGGCAATGGCGGCGGCGGCGGCGATCTCTACGCCCTGCAGCTGGTGGATCGCGCCGACCGGCTGGAAGGCGTCTGGCGCGACCTGCGCCGCAAAGGGTCGCTGAACGGCTCGGGCCTGATCGACAACCTCCAGCGCCAGGGCCGGGAGCTGTCGCTTGGCTTCACGCCCGAGCCCGGCGCCACAGGTGTGGTCGCAACCCTCCACGCCGGCGACGACGGCCGCTGGACGGGCGAACTTGCCGAGGGCGGCAGCCGCCGCCCGGTGGTCCTGCGGCGAACCGGACCCTAAAGTCCCAGCGCGGCCCGCGCCGCGGCGATCGCCAGCGCCGCATCCGCCGGATCGTAGGGCCGGGCCGCGCCGACCCCCCACACCGGCGCGGGCCAGGCGTCGTCGTCGGTGCGGCGGCCGATGACATGGATGTGCAGCTGAGCGGTGACATTGCCGAGCTGGGCGATGTTGAGCTTGGCCGCCGGCCGGGCCATCGCCAGGGCCACCGCGCGCACGGCGGCGCCGGCGCGCAGGATCTCCGCCATCAGCTGCGTGCGCTCGGCCTCGCCCAGATCCTCCAGTTCCCGCGCCGACGCCAGGCGCGGGATCAGCACAAGCCAGGGAAAGCGGGCATCGGCCTGCAGGCGCACATGGCAAAGCGCCAGGTCGCCGACGGGCTCGGAGCTCTCTGGAAACGCCGGGTCGAGGAGGAACATGGCCCTGGCTCGCCCGGACGCGACGCTCCAGGCCCGGCTACTTCACCGGTACGCTGGCCATCTGGGTGCAGACCGCGGCGAACAGCGCCTGGTTCTCCGGCCCCTCGGCCTTCTTCGGCGTGTCCTCGCGCCAGGCGCCCTTGATGTTGAGCGGCGCGCTGGGCTTGTAGCCGCTCATCACGATCATGTTGTGCTTGGCGCAGTCCAGGGCCACGACCGAGCCCACGCCGTTCTCCTCGCCGGGACCGGCGGGGCCAATACTGGCGGAGGGCTTGGAGATCGCCTGCATCACCACCAGACGGCCGGTGGCGCGATCCTTGTAGCTGTAGTCGCTGTCATACGACCAGGCGAGGCCGCCGTCGGCATCGACATATTTGGTCCAGTGGGCGGCGTCGGCCGTGCCCGCGACGGACATGGCGATCAGGGCGGCAAGCGCCAGGGCGCGTCGCATGGGTGATATTCTCCGAATTGGTTCG
The DNA here is from genome assembly GCF_031360265.1 of Phenylobacterium sp. Classification (GTDB taxonomy): domain Bacteria; phylum Pseudomonadota; class Alphaproteobacteria; order Caulobacterales; family Caulobacteraceae; genus Phenylobacterium. The sequence continues at coordinate 743 of NZ_JANMBF010000119.1, read as the reverse complement.
TTCCTCGTCGCCGACCCTAGCCGCGCCCATCGGGCGCCTCCAGCACTTTCCGCGTTCCGCCGCCGATCGCCGCGCTTGACTCGTCCCCGACACCTTCCTACTTGCACCGCGTCGTTAGCACTCAAGAGCCGCGACTGCTAACACGCGGCCTTGCAGCGTCTGGCGCTGTCACAAAACCAACCGTCGTTCCGAACGGAGAAAGAATATCATGGCGTTTCGTCCCCTGGGAGACCGCGTCCTCATCAAGCGCGTCGAGGAAGAAGAAAAGACCAAGGGCGGGATCATCATTCCCGACACCGCCAAGGAAAAGCCCCAGGAGGGCGAAGTCGTCGCCGTCGGCCCCGGCGCGCGCGATGACACCGGCAAGATCCAGCCCCTCGACGTCAAGAAGGGCGACAAGATCCTGTTCGGCAAGTGGTCCGGCACCGAGGTCAAGCTCGACGGCGTGGACCTGCTGATCATGAAGGAAAGCGACATCCTGGGCGTGCTCGAAGCCTAAGCGCCAAGAACGCCAGGCCTGGGCCTTCCAGAGCTTTTCTCCCCCCCAGAATTTCATCAGAAAAGAGAGTTCCCAACATGGCTGCGAAAGACGTCTATTTCGCTTCCGACGCGCGCGACCGGATGCTGCGCGGCGTCAACATCCTGGCCAATGCGGTCAAGGTGACGCTCGGTCCCAAGGGCCGCAACGTGATCATCGAGAAGTCCTTCGGCGCCCCGCGCTCCACCAAGGACGGCGTGACGGT
>NZ_JANMBF010000095.1:0-2287 GCF_031360265.1 Phenylobacterium sp. | reverse complement strand
TGGCCGGCAAGACCGACAAGCACTGAGGGGCGGGGCGGCTCCGCAGGTTAGAAATCCCCTCATGTTGCGGAATTCCTTAAGTAACGTCATGGCCCGGCTTGTCCTGGCCACCCATATGATCTTCGTGCTGAAAATGGGATTGGGCGGCGCTGCGGCGCGCCCTGCTGCATCGCCGAGATCATAGGTCGCCCGGACGAGCCGGCCGATGACGAGCAGGGGTGACTTCAGAACGGGAAGGGGTGGCGCTTCTTGGTGTAGGCCAGGTAGCCGACGTTGGCGCCCAGGCGGAAGCCGACGCCGGCGCGGATCGGGGCCAGCACGATGTCGTTGGCGCGCTGGTAGTTCACGCCCAGGCCGCCGATGAAATAGGCCGAACCCTCCACGCCGGGGAACCGCTGGAAGATGTCGCGGGCGTCGTCGAGGTCGTAGCAGAGGGTGAACACCCGGCTGGCGTTGCCGCCGAAATCCCAGCCCACCGACGGACCCTGCCAATAGACCTCCATCGGCTCGCGGCCCTTCATGTAGAGCATGCCCCGGCCATAGCGCGCGCCGACGCCGATGGCGCCCGAGCCCTCCTCACCGGCGATGTAGGCGGTGGGCCGGCCGTTGTTGACGAAGATGCGCTCCACCGCGCCGCCGGCCGCCTCGGCGGTGACGCCCAGGAAGTCGGAGACGGAGTTGACGATCTCGTCCTGCGAATAGGGCTCGGCCTTGCCGGGCGCGGGCGCGACGCCCGTTGCTGAACCCCTTGTGACGCCTGGGGGCGGCGTCGCCGTGGGGCCGGCGGTCGGATAGGTCGGCGTGGCGTTGGGCGGGGTCGGCGGCGGGGGCGCGGCGCGCGGACGCGCCGGCGGCAGCTGGATCGGCTCGGACTTGGCCAGGCTGGCGGCCCCCAGCGCGGCGGCGCCGGACAGGATCAGGATGCGACGGTCCATGGGCGCAAAGGCCTCCTCAGTCTGAAATCCAGCTCCGCCCGGCGATCCTGATGGACGAGGTCGCCTTAACGCCCGATTAACCGTGTTCGGGCCCCGCGGAGCCCGCCGGGCGGCGGCGACATCTCGCAACCGCGAAGGAATGTGCTAGAGGCGGGCGCAGCATGACCACCCCGCTCGACCACATCCGCAATTTCTCCATCGTCGCCCACATCGACCACGGCAAATCGACGCTGTCGGACCGGCTGATCCAGGAGACCGGCGCGCTGACCCAGCGCGAGATGACCGAGCAGGTGCTCGACAACATGGACATCGAGCGCGAGCGCGGGATCACCATCAAGGCCCAGACCGTGCGGCTGAGCTACAAGGCCGACGACGGCGAGACCTATGTCCTGAACCTGATGGACACCCCCGGCCACGTGGACTTCGCCTACGAGGTCTCTCGCAGCCTCGCCGCCTGCGAGGGCTCGATCCTGGTGGTGGACGCGAGCCAGGGCGTCGAGGCCCAGACCCTGGCCAACGTCTACCAGGCCATCGACAACAATCACGAGATCGTCCCGGTCCTGAACAAGATCGACCTGCCGGCCGCCGAGCCCGAGCGGATCCGCCAGCAGATCGAGGACGTCATCGGCCTGGACGCCTCGGGCGCGATCCTCACCTCGGCGAAAACGGGGGCCGGCATCCATGAGCTGCTGGAGGCCATCGTCCACCGCCTGCCCGCGCCGAAGGGGGATGCGGCCGCGCCCTTGAAGGCGCTGCTGGTCGACGCTTGGTATGACGCCTACCTGGGCGTCGTCGTGCTGGTCCGGGTGATCGACGGGTCGCTGCGCAAGGGCCAGCGGGTGCAGATGATGCAGCAGGGTTCGACTCACCTGATCGACCGCATCGGCGTGTTCAATCCCAAGCGCACCGAGGTCGAGAGCCTGGGGCCGGGCGAGATCGGCTTCATCACCGCCCAGATCAAGGAAGTGGCCCACGCCGCGGTCGGCGACACCATCACCGACGAGAAGCGCCCGGCGGCGCAGGCCCTGGCGGGTTTCCGCGACGTCCAGCCGGTGGTGTTCTGCGGTCTCTTTCCCGTGGACGCCGCCGATTTCGAGGACCTGCGCGCGGCCATCGGCCGCCTGCGCCTGAACGACGCCTCGTTCAGCTATGAGATGGAGACCTCCGCGGCGCTCGGCTTCGGCTTCCGCTGCGGGTTCTTAGGGTTGCTCCACCTGGAGATCATCCAGGAGCGGCTGAGCCGCGAGTTCGACCTCGACCTGATCGCGACGGCGCCCAGCGTGATCTACAAGATCGGCCTCAACGATGGCTCTGAGCTCGAGCTGCACAACCCTGCCGACATGCCCGATCCG
>NZ_JANMBF010000092.1:0-1584 GCF_031360265.1 Phenylobacterium sp. | reverse complement strand
GCACTTCCGACAGGTGCATCGTCTTCGCGTTCCTGGCGATGAATTTTTCTTCGGGCGTGACCCCGTCGAGCTCGAGCCCGCGCGAGCGGATCGCCTCGATGTTTTCGGGCCACATGTCGATCAGCGTCACGTCGTGGCCGTCCCGCGCAAAATACGCCCCGACGTAGCCTCCGAGCGCGCCGGCGCCGACCACTGCAATTCTCTTGCCCATTGCGCCCTCTCACTCAGATCCTCGGCCCGGTGCGGGGGCGAGGCAGCCAATCAAACGTTCCGGACGCAGAGAATACAGGATCGGCTTGCGCGTTGTGAAGCAGAAGTGGATGCAAAACCAGACGCCGGGCCTTCGACTTTGCAGGAGCCATCATTCAGCAGCCTGGCTGCGTGGTGGCAGGGAGAGGTACAGCCGGGACAGTGCCTCGAATTCCGCGACGCGCGGGTCGGCCCCTGTTTCTTCCCGCAGGATGGCGCCGACCTGCGGCGCCATCGCTCCGGCCAGGGCGGCATCGAGAAACAGCAGGCGCCAGCGCCGGGCCAGCACGTCCTCCACCGTCCGGGCGTATTCACGGCGCGCCGCGAAGCGCACCATCGCCTCGGTCAGGCCGCCGCCCAGCAAGCGAGTGGCGCCTGGCAACTCGCGCACCGCGCCCTGCTCGCTGCCATAGGAGTGCAGGCCCTGGGGTTCGCTCAGGGGCCGCCGCCCGGCCGCCGGACCATCGCCCCCGACCAGGGTCAAGTTTGCGGTCACTCCCGCCGCCACAGCGGGCAGAAGCCCCATGTCGAAACAAGTCTGGAGCACGTCCTCGGCCATCGCCCGGTAAGTGGTCCACTTGCCGCCGGTCACCGTCACAAGCCCACTGGCGCTGGTCAGCACCGTGTGCTCGCGGCTGAGCTTCTTGGTGTCATGCCCGCTTTCGTCCTGCGGCTTGACCAGCGGGCGCAGGCCCACCCACATGCTGCGGATGTCGCCCGGTTGCGGCGCCCGGGCCAGGTAGCGGGCCGATTCGCCCAGGATGAAATCCAGTTCCTGCTGGAACGGGCGCGGTTCCAGCGCCAAGTCGCCGCGCGGCGTGTCGGTGGTTCCCAGGATCAGCTTGCCCAGCCAGGGGACACCGAACAGCACCCGGCCGTCGGCCGTCTTGGGCACCATCAGGGCGTGGGTTCCGGGCAGGAAATCCCGGTCGACCACGATGTGGACGCCCTGGCTAGGCGCCACCATGGGCCGCACCGGCCGGCCGATCGCCTCGCCATCGAGTTGCCGCAACTGGTCGACCCAGACACCGGCTGCGTTGATGACGCAGCGCGCCTGCAGCTCGAATGCCTGGCCGGTCTCGCTGTCATGGCAGCGCAGTCCCGTGACCTTGCCCGCCGTGTGCACGAGGTTGTCGACCGGACAGTAGTTGACCACCAGCGCGCCGCGCGAGGCCGCGGTCCGGGCCAGCGCCAGCGCCAGCCGGGCGTCGTCGAACTGGCCGTCCCAGTACTTGACGCCGCCCTTGAGGCCTTCGCGGCGCAGGGTCGGCAGCCGGGCCAGGGTTTCGCTGCGGGACAGGAATTCGGTCGGGCCCAGGCCGGCCTTGCCGGCCA
>NZ_JANMBF010000059.1:0-7610 GCF_031360265.1 Phenylobacterium sp. | reverse complement strand
GGGCCGGCCGGGGTGGCGCGGCCGCGGACCGGCGTGGCGCAGGCGCCTTCGGCGGTCCCGCGCAGGTCTCGTCGACCTCGATCTTCACCCACGCCTTCACCGACCAGCTTGAGGTGCTGGGGGTCGCCAAGGGTCGCCAGTCGGTGACCCTGACCGCGGCGACCACCCAGCTGGTGGACAAGGTCCGCTTCACCGACGGCCAGTCGGTGCGGTCCGGCGCCGTCCTCGTCGAATTGCGCAACTCGGAACAGGACGCGGGCCTGGCTCAGGCGCAGGCGGCCCTGGTTGAAGCCGACCGCGCCTTTCAGAGGTACAGGACGCTGAATCAGCAAGGCTGGGCCTCCAAGGCTCAGCTTGACCAGTTCGAAGCGGCCTGGCGCTCGGCGCAGGCCAACGTCACGGCCGCCAAGGCGCGGCAGAATGATCGGATGATCCGCGCCCCGTTCGCCGGTGTGGTCGGGCTGTCCGACGTGGCCCCCGGCGCTCTGGTCAATCCGGGCGCGCCGATCGTCACGCTCGATGACGTTTCCACGATCCGCGTCGATTTCCAGGTCCCTGAACGCTACCTCGCCCAGCTGCGCCAGGGCCAGGCGATCACCGCCACGGTCGACGCCTATCCCGGCGCGACCATTCACGGCCGCGTGGCCATGCTCGATTCCCGCATCGACGAGCGCACCCGCGCCATCACCGCGCGCGCGGAGTTTCCCAATCCGCTTCACAAGCTGAAGCCCGGCATGATGGTCCGGGTTGGTCTCGCCCAGGGCCAACGCCAGAGCCTGGCCGCCCAGGAATCGGCGGTCTCGGTGCAGGGCGATTCCGCGTTCGTCTATGTGCTCCATTCGATGGACCAGCGCACCGTCGCCGAGCAGCGGCCGGTGGTCACGGGTCTGCGCCAGGACGGTCTCGTGGAGATCATCGATGGGGTCAAAGCCGGCGACCGGATCGTCGCCGACGGTTTGAACAAGATTCAGCCCGGTCAGCCGGTGCGGGTGGTGGGCCAGCGGCGTCCCGGCGTCCCTCCCGGCAGCCAGGGCGCGGGCCGTCCGGCCGTGGCGGGGGCGCGGCCGGGCGCATGATGCTCTCCGACCTTTCTGTCCGGCGGCCGGTTTTCGCGGCGGTGGCGGCGATCATCCTTTGCGTCGTTGGCCTGGCGTCGTTCACCGCCCTGCCGGTCCGCGAACTGCCGAGCGTCGATCCGCCCAATGTCTCGGTCCAGACCACCTATCGCGGCGCGTCGGCCGAGGTGGTCGAGGAACGCATCACCCAGGTGATCGAGCGGCAGGTCTCGGGCATCCAGGGGATTGACAGGGTCTCCTCATCGTCGCGCGACGGCGTCTCGCGGATCAACATAGCCTTCACCCTGGCGCGCAACCTGGACGAGGCGGCCAACGACGTGCGCGACGCCGTCAGCCGGGTCATCGCCCAGCTGCCGGTCCAGGCCGACCCGCCGCAGATCGCCAAGGCCAACGCCGACGCCCAGCCAATCCTGTTCCTCAACCTGATCTCGACCACCCAGAATCGACTGCAGCTTTCGGACTACGCCAACCGCTTCCTGGTGGAACGGCTGTCCACCGTTCCCGGGGTGGCGACGGTCGGGCTGGCCGGGGCGCAAAGCTACTCGATGCGAATCTGGCTCGACCCGAGCGCCATGGCGGCGCGTGGGATCACCGTGGACGATGTCGAGGCCGCGCTGGCCAGTCAGAACCTGGAGTTGCCGGCCGGCGCGCTCGAGGCGCCGGCGAAGGACTTCACGATTCGGGTCGCGCGGGGCTATGCGACGCCCGCCGAGTTCGCCCGGCTGCCCATCGTCCCGGTCAACGCCGCGGCCCGCGCCGCGACGACCACTTCCGCGGCGATCGGCGGAACCTCGGCCGGCGCCGGCGCGGCATCGGGTGCGCGCACGACCATCGCCAGCAGCGCGAGCGCCGCGGCGTCGGACGCCTATGTCACGCGTCTGGGTGATATCGCCCGCGTCGAGGAAGGCCCCGACGAGCGGCGTCGGCTGTTCCGCTCCAACGGCGTCGACCAAGTGGGCATCGCGGTCACCCGCCAGTCGCAGGCCAACGACCTGGAGATTTCCCAGGGCGTCTACAAGGCGGTCGCCGAGATCAACAAGACCCTGCCGAAGGGGACAAAACTGGTGGTGGCTATCGATTTCTCCGCCTTCACCAAGCACGCGATCCAGGAAGTCTGGATCACCATGTCGATCTCTCTTGGCCTGGTCGCGCTGGTCAATTTCCTGTTTCTGGGGACCAGGCGGGCCGCTCTGATCCCCTCGATCGTGGCGCCGATCTGCATCCTGTCGACCTTCATCGTGATGGCGCCGCTGGGTTTCTCGATCAACCTTCTGACCCTGTTGGCCCTGGTTCTGGCGATCGGTCTGGTGGTCGATGACGCCATCGTCGTGGTCGAAAACATCCAGCGACGGATCGACGAGGGCGAACCGCCGGTCGTCGCGTCCCAGCGCGGGGCGCGGCAGGTGTTCTTCGCGGTCGTCGCCACCACCGTGGTGCTGATCTCGGTGTTCGCGCCGCTGATGTTCATGCCGGGCTACATCGGCCGGTTGTTCGTCGAACTGGCTGTGGCGATCGCCGCGGCGGTGGCGTTCTCGGCGATTCTGGCGCTGAGCCTGTCACCGATGCTGGCGTCGCTGCTCCTGCGGCCGGCCAGCTCCGAGGGATGGCTGGCGCGCAAGGTTGACGCCGCGATGCGCCGACTGAGAATCTCCTACCACGCCTCGCTCGATGGCCTCCTGGGGCGCCGGTCGGCCTCCATATCGGCGGCGGCGCTGGTGCTCGCCCTGGCCGGCGCAGCGGCCTTCCTGTTCAGCGCCCTGCCCAAGGAGCTGGTGCCCAACGAGGATCGCGGCCGGGTCGACATCAGCATCCAGGCCCCCGAAGGCGCCGGCTACGACTACACGCTCAAGGCGGCCCAGAAGGTCGAGAACCGCCTGCAGCAGCTGATCGCCAACCGGACCATCGACCGCTACACCGTCTCGCTGCCCGGCTTCGGCGGCACGCAGTACAATACCGGCACCGCCAACGCCGTCATGTCCGACGACAAGAAGCACAAGATCACCTCACAGGACCTTGCCGCCCAGCTCAACAAGGACCTGTCTGCGATCACGTCGGCCCGGGTGATCGCCTCGGTCCGGCCCAGCCTTCAGCGCGGCGGGCCCGGCGGCGGCAGCAACATGGATCTGATCGTGCTCGGCAACGAGTACCCCGAGATCAATGCGATCGTTCAGCCGCTGTTCGTAGCGGCGCGGAACAATCCCGGCCTGGCCCGGCCGCGCATTGACTACGAACCCACCAGTCCACGGGTGCTTGTGGATATCGATCGCGAAAAGGCCGCCTCGCTCGGCGTCTCCGCGCAATCGGTCGGACGCGCCCTGCAGGCCCTGTTCGGCTCGGAGAAAGCCACCACCTACATCAGGGCCGGCCAGGAATATGACGTCATCCTGCAGACCGACCGGGCCGAACGGCAGGATGAGCAGGACCTTTCCAAGGTCTATGTGCGAACCAATGCAGGCTCGCTGGTCCCGCTGACGGCGCTGACCAAGACCCGGGTGCGCGGCGACACCCCCAGCCGCTCTCGGGTGGATCGGCAGCGCGCGATCACGCTCTCGGTGCAGCTGAACCCCGGCTATACCGTGGGGCAGGCCGTGGCGTTCTTCCAGGCTGAAATCAAGAAACGACCGACCGGCCTGAACTACAAATGGGGCGGGACCGCGCGGGACTATCTGGAGGCTGGCGGCTCGGTGGGCCTGGCCTTCGGCCTGGCGCTGCTGCTGGTCTTCCTGGTCCTGGCCGCGCAGTTCGAGAGCTGGATCCATCCGGCGGTGATCATGCTGACAGTGCCGGTGGCCGCCCTTGGGGGGCTGTTCGGGCTCCTCATCGCCGGCTCGACGATAAACACCTACAGCCAGATCGGACTGATCATCCTGGTGGGCATCGCCGCCAAGAACGGAATCCTGATCGTCGAGTTCGCCAACCAGCTTCGCGACGACGGCCTGTCGATCCGCGAGGCGGTGATCGAAAGCGCCTCTCTGCGGCTGCGACCGATCATCATGACCTCGATCTCGGCGGCGGCCGGCGCCATCCCGTTGATCGTCTGGGGCGGGGCGGGCGGGGAGAGCCGCAAGACCATCGGCGTCACCATCTTCTTCGGCGCGATCTTCGCCACCCTGGTGACGCTGTTCGTGGTGCCGGTCTTCTACAACCTCCTGGCGAGATTCACCAAGTCACCGCTGGCCGCGACCCGGCGCATCGAGGCCTTCGAGGACGCTGAGAAGGCCCGGCTCGCCAACTTCGCGGAGTAGCGCCGGGTGGCCTCGCGTCCAGGGTCGTCCGCCAAAATGGCCTTCCCCGTCGAGGGGGAAGGCCAAGAGGGGCTGCCAGGAAGGGACGTGGGGGACGCCGAGCCTGGGCCGCGGTCGCGCCGACACATTGGGGGCAAGCCGGCGCCACGCCGCCTGGCGATCAAGCGTCCAGGTCGGCGCTCTTACGATGCGCGCCCGCGACTCACCCGTCAAGGTTGAGAGTGAAGGTTGAGAATTAGGCCCGTCGGGGGCGATGGTGGGGCGCCGCCGCCGGCGGCAGGCGACTCAGGGCTGGAAACCGGTTCCGATCATCACATAGGCGATCACGTCGGTCCGGTCCTTGGGATCCTTCAGGCCGGCGAAGGTCATCTTGGTTCCCGGGACGGCCACCTTCGGGTCGGCGATCCAGCTGTCGATGCGGGCCGCATCCCAGGTCCAGCCCGTGGCCTTAAGGGCCTCGGAATAGGTGAATCCGGCGAGGCTCGCGGCCTTGCGCCCGAACACGCCGTGCAGGTTCGGGCCGGTCATCGACGGGCCGCCCGCGGCCAGGGTGTGGCAGGCCGAGCAGAGCGCGAACTTGGCTTCGCCGTTGGCCAGGTCGGCAGTGTTGTAGGGAGCCGGCAGCTTGGCCAGCGCGGCCTGCCTGTCGGCCGCGCTCATCGGCGCGGCGGGCGCCGCCGGTGCGGCCGGCCCGGCAGGCGCCGTCGTGGGGGCCTTGCTGCAGGCGCTCAGAGCGACGATGGCAGTGGCGGCGAGCGTCAGACCCAGGCGGCGCATGCGCGAACTCTCCTCAAACTCAACAGATCGACCGACCCAAGGGCGACGGGCGGGCGAAGGCGGTATCCCCGCAACGCGGCGGCGATGCAAGACCCCAGGACGCCGAAGGTTTCAGGCCGGCCGGCCGCGCCGCCGCTCGCGGTTCACGGCCTGGTCAAGCGCCTGCAGGAAACGCGAACGATCGGCCGGCGCGAAGGGCTTCGGCCCGCCGGTGATCTCGCCCGTCGAGCGGATGTGCTCCAGGATCGCGCGTTGCGCCAGGGCGCCGCCAATGGAGTCGGGCGTGAACAGCCGCCCGTTCGGCGCGATGGCCACGCCGCCGGCCTTCAGCACCCGATCGGCCAGGGGAATGTCGTTGGTCACCACGATGTCGCCGGGTTCGGTCCGATCGGCGATCCAGTCGTCCGCCACGTCGGGTCCGGCGTCGACGATCATCCGGGCGATCAGCTTCGACGGCGGAATGGCGATGAAGCTGTTGGACACCACCGTGGTCACGAGGCCGTAGCGGGCCGCGACCCTGTAGGTCTCGTCCTTCACCGGACAGGCGTCGGCGTCGATGAAAACCTGCATGGGCCGCCGGTCAGCCGCCGCCGCCGCCGACGAAACCGACCAGGCCGGCCTGTCGCAGCCTGGCGGGCGCGGGATCCTCGGGGATCACGTCGACCTCGACCTTCAGGGTCTGCACGCCCGGCGCCAGGATGATGCCGTCGATCGGGGCCACGTCGGAATAGTCGCGACCCACCGCCAGCACGATGTGGTCGTTCTCCACCAGGATGGCGTTGGTCGGATCCAGGCCGATCCAGCCCGCCGCCGGGCCGCACCAAACCTGGACCCAGGCATGGGTGGCGTCGGCGCCGGCCAGCCTGGGCTTGCCGGGCGGCGGCAGGGTCCGCAGGTAGCCGCTGACGTAAGCCGCCGGCAGGCCCAGGCCCCGCAGTCCGGAAATCATCACGTGGGCGAAGTCCTGGCAGACGCCATGGCGCGCCTCGAAGGCTTCTACGGCGGGGGTGGAGACGGTGGTCGCCTCCGGGTCGTAGGTGAAGTCGGCGTGGATGCGGCCCATCAGCTCGGCGGCGGCCTCGAGGATCGGCCGCCCGGCGGCGAAGCTCTGCCGGGCATAGGCGGTGATCGGCGGGGCGTCGGGGGTGCGGCGGGTGGGATAGAGGTAGGACGCCGGACCTTCCGGGCCGAGATCGCGGGTCTCATAGCTCTGCGCGCGCACCGTTTCCCAGGCCGCGCTCCCGGCGGGATCGGGCGACGGCGGGGCGTGAACATCGACGCGGGAGTTGGCCTCGATGACCAGGGTGGTGTGCGGCCTGTCGATCACCACCGTGCGGGTCTTTTCGCCGAAGGGGCCGGTCCCGTCGCGCGTCTGCGAGGGCCGCGGGGTGACCGCGATGGCGTTGGCCAGCACCGTCTGGGTCGCCGCGTCCCGCGGCGCCAGGCGCAGCACGCAGCGGGCGAAGGTGACCGGCTCCTCGTAGCTGTAGGTCGTGCGATGGCGCAGCGCGTAGATCACGCCAGGCCCGCGAGCTTGAGGGTCGGGACGGCCTTGGCCCCCTGCAGGAAGTAGCGGTCGGCGACCGCGCCGGAGAGCCGCAGCAGGGTCCGCTCGAAGGCCAGCATCTTCGGCGCCTCGAGATGGGCGGCGTCGGCGGTCTCGACCTCGGCGGCGAGCGGCAGCAGGATCCGGTTCGGCTCCTCCAGCATGCCGTCGGCGAGCAGCGAGGGCAGGACCGCCAGATGGGCCTTCAGGGTCTCGACCTGGAAAGCCAGGGAGCGGGTGTTGAACGGATCCAGCATCACCATGTCCCGCACCGGCGTCAGCGCCAGGCCCACCAGATACCGCGCGCGGTAGGTGATCTGGCTGTCGGCCAGGTCGAGCAGCAGGTCGAGGTCGTCGGTGGTCGCGCCCTCATGGGCGAAGGTGCGGGTCATCCGGCAGGTGTTGACGCCGCGCTCGATCCGCCGGCCCATGTCCAGGAAGCGCCAGCCGGCCACGCGGTTCATGTTCTCCTGGGCGAGGCCCGCCAGCGCGGCCAGCAGTTGCAGCGCGCTCTCCACCTGCTGCAGTGCCTCGGCCTCCGACAGCGGCGCCTGGGCGCCCTCGGTGAGTTCACTCTCCAGGTTGAGCAACAGGGCCCAGAAATCGGCGGACAGCCGCTCGCGCATGCTGGCCGCGGTGCGCCGGGCGGCGCGCACCAGATAGATCACCGAGCCATAGGCCTTCTGGTCGTGCAGGGCCTCGCGCGCCGATTGCAGGGCGGGGCCGCCCAGACGGTCCTCGTCGATCGCGCCCCAGTCGATCAGCAGCTGCTGCAGGCAGGTGAGCGTCTCGCCGGCGCCGTGGATCGCCGATTCGGAATCCATCAGGCTGGTGCACAGGCTGCGCGCCAGCCGCAACGTCGCCTCGGCGCGCTCCACATAGCGGCCCAGCCAGAACAGGTTGTCCGCCGCGCGGCTGGGCAGGTGGCCCATGATCCGCCGGACCTTCACGTCCTCCTGGCTGGCC
>NZ_JANMBF010000039.1:0-40768 GCF_031360265.1 Phenylobacterium sp. | reverse complement strand
CCGCTCCCGCGCCAGCCGTCCGGCCCTGAAGGCGATCTTCAGCGCCGCGTCCCACGCCGGCCGCTCGACCCGCCAGCGATAGACCACCACCCGGCTGGGCATGGTCGGATCGCCCTCCAGCATCCGCCGCCACGGCTCGCCCTTCGCCACCCGCACCAGCATCCGGTCGGCGATGGCCCGGTCGAACCAGCGCCAGCGCGGGTGGTCTGAGTGCCCGGCGTAGCGACGCGCCCGCAGCCCCGCCAACCGCGCCTGGAACCCCGCGTGGGTCCGCCGCCAATGGCGATAGGCCCGCTGGCTGGGCATGCCGGGCCTGTCCAGCAGGTCGTTGATGGCCTCACCCGCCGCCACCCGCGCCGCGAACGCCCCCGCCACGGCCGCCTCGTAGGGGTAGTCCCGAGGCAAACCCTAGTGATGCGTGGGCGTCGGCGGGCGTGCGCGGCGCAGGCCCGCCAGCCCGAACGCGCGCCGCCGTCGCCGCGCCTCGATGAGGGCTTTGAGCGCAAGCGCACGCACCGCCCCGCGCTCTATATCGTCGGCCAGGCGGGCCATCCGGCCGGCGTCGCGCGCGTTCGCCGCGCCGGCTTGGCGCTCGCGCAGCGAGCGGGCCAAGGCGCGGCTCATCTCCGCCAGCTCATCCAGCATCTGTTCCGACTTGCGTGTGGACATGAACAAAACAGGAACACATGTCCCGCCGACTGTCAAGCAAAATGGCGCCGGAGCTTGAATTGCGGTGGGCGTTACGGTGACGGTCGTCCTGACGCGGTCCCCTTGGCGTTTTACAGCCGAAGCGGCATAGGTCCGCCCAGGAGCCTGAGGCGCCACCGCGCGAAGCCTCGCGCCGGCCAAGCGCGGCCCGAAGCCGAAGCTGTCCGCGGACGGCCAGGGCCAGCTAATTCGTACCGTGTCGCGGCAATAAAGTCAGCTCCGTCGATGACGCGCGGCTCGCCTACTCCACCGCCGCCCCGGCCAACGCTTGCTCCACGGCCATCGGGTCACGCTCGATCACCCGCAGCAGCACCCGCTCGGCCGTGGTCAGGCGTTTGCCCTGCTCCCAGCCCTCCAGCGTCCGCGCCGGCACGCCAAAGCGTCGCTCGAATTCCTTCGGGCTCTTGGCCACGCCCTTGCGGATCGCCTTTACCCGGTCGGCCGACATCGGATTGACCACGCGGCCTTCCAGGGCGACCTCGCCCCGGCGATGCGCGATCGCCTCGCGCAGCCCGGCCTCGATCTCACGCCCGAGTTCGGTGCGGTCGTCAGCCATGGGTTAGGTCCTTCACGAGGGTCTTGAACAGCTTCAGTTCCTTGGCGGTCAGGTCGTCCTTGTCCACTTTGGGATAGGCGACCAGCAGGTAGGTCGTATCCGCATGCAGAACGACGTAATAGATCGTCCGGCCGCCGCCACGGTCACCCGTGCCCGCATAGCCGAACCGCACCTTCCGCATGCCGCCGGAGCCGGGGATCACGTCGCCGATTCCGGGTTCGGCGGCGATCATGTTCTCCATGACCGTGATGTCCGCGTCAGACGCGCCCAGCTTCCTCAGGCGCTTCAGGCCGGCCTTGTAGGAGGAGGTTCGGAACAACTCCATGCACCACAAATACGCCAATAGCGTATCTCAGTCCAGCCAATGTTCATCTGCCGCCGGCAGCGCCGTGATCGCGTTTGCCGCTATGAGAAATTGGCTTGGAAGGTGTGCGGCGAGAGTCGAACCGCCTCAGCCAATGGTGGCTCGATCTCGAACATTCGAGGTTCTCGCGCGAACGAATGAAGCCGCATCAGCTTGAAAGCGTCGACCCGCTCCTCGGCCAGGGCATATTCGTTCCGTGTAAGGAAGAAAGGCGTCATGCGGTTCCCCAACGTGGTCTTCACCTCGACCAGCCGTTCACCTCCCGTCCGGTCGAACGACAGGATATCGTAGCCGGCGCCGTCGCCGTCTTCCTGCGCGACCCACCGAACCTTGCGCGCCAGGTCGGGGCGCTCCTCTGCCTGCAGGCGTTGGCGCTCGAACTCGAACACCGCCTTCTCGCCGGCCTTGCCGAGCTCCCGGTTGCGGAAGTCGCGCTCGCTGGCGTCGAACTTCCGCACCAGCCGCTCCAGTTCGTGAGGCCTCTCTCGCGGCGCCAGTAGCGCCGGCGCGGACTCAAGGAACGGAAGCGCCGGCTCGGCCACATGGTCACCCGCCACCGGAACCCAGAACCGAGGCCGCGTCAGCAGATGCCGCTCTATCGCGTCCAGGATCGACCGCTGAAAGTGTTGCATCGGCCGATAGCCGCGAATGATCGGCTCACCGAGTTCCTCAAGCACCGCGGAGATGTTCATGTGTTTGAACTCAACCGATCCGGCCGGCCGGCCGATCTGCTCAACCAGACGCGCCCGGTGCTGCGATTTCACATAGGCCCGGCCGGCCTGTTCGGCCGCCAGCATGGCGAAATAGTCCGCCACGATGAGGTCAAGCTCTGCATCCGTCCAAACCGTGCCGATCTTGTCGTCGTCCGCCAACGGCGCCCCCAGGCGATGAGAATGCGCGAGGTGGCGCGGGCGTCAAACCTCCCCCTCACTCCGCCGGCATCCCCTCCGCCCCGACCTTCTTCGCCTGCATCGCATCGAACGCCGACCACACCCCCTCACCCCCGTGCCACTGCCCCCGCGTGGCCGCCTTCGAATACTCCGTGCTCCGCGCCTCGAAGAAATTGGCGTGTTCCACCCCGCTCAGCATCGACTGCAGCCAGGGCAGCGGGTTTTCCTTCACGCCATAGACTTCCGGCAGGTGCAGTTGGCGCAGGCGCCAGTCGGCGATGAAGCGGATGTAGCGCTTGATGTCGTCGGGCGTCATGCCGGCCACCTCGCCGGCCTCGAAGGCCAGGTCGATGAACTTGTCCTCCAGGCCGACCACCGTCTTGCAGCAGTCGACGATGTCGTCGGCCACGGCCTTGGTGACGCAGCCGGTCTCGGCCTTGAAGGCGTGGAAGACCTTGATCATCCCCTCGCAGTGCAGGCTCTCGTCGCGCACGCTCCAGCTGACGATCTGGCCCATGCCCTTCATCTTGTTGTGGCGCGGGAAGTTCATCAGCATGGCGAAGCTGGCGAACAGCTGCAGCCCCTCGGTGAATCCGCCGAACATGGCCAGCGTTCTGGCGATGTCGGCATTCGATTCGACGCCGAACTGCTGCATATAGTCGTGCTTGTCGCGCATGGCCTGGTAGTCGAGGAAGGCCGTGAACTCCGAATCCGGCATGCCGATGGTCTCGAGCAGCAGCGCGTAGGCGGCGATGTGGATGGTCTCCATGTTGGAGAAGGCCGCCAGCATCATCTTGATCTCGGTGGGTTTGAACACCCGGGCGTAGCGCTCCATATAGTTGTCGTTCACCTCGACATCGCTTTGCGTGAAGAACCGGAAGATCTGGGTCAGCAGGTTGCGCTCTCGGTCATTGAGCTTGGTCGCCCAGTCCTTGCAGTCCTCGCCCAGCGGCACCTCCTCGGGCATCCAGTGGACCTGCTGCTGCTTCTTCCAGAATTCGTAGGCCCACGGATAGCGGAACGGCTTGTAGGCGGCCGAGGGAGTGAGCAGGCCCGGCAGGGCGCGGATGTTGGAGGCGGTCACGGTGGCGGATTCCCGAACGCTGGCGAAGGCTGATGACGAAGTTAGCCACCGATCAGGAACCATATCTAGCGCCAAGTTGCGCCGCGGACCCAAGATGTTGTGAACAAGCTCAGACAACGGGGATGGCGGCGTGGGATGGGCAGGCGGTGCGGCGCATGGAAACTGACAAGCGGCCACGCCGCGCGCATTCTGAATCGATTGTGTTCATGGGGCCCGGACAGCCGCTTACGCGGCTTCCGGGATGACATGGGAGTTGAGTCTAGCGCTTCGGCTTGATCGACAGCGAGAAGGCCACCATGGAGTCCTGGCGGGTGTCCTGGCCCCAGAGCATGTGCTGGCCCTTCACCTCGCGGTGGATATAGCCGAGCGAAGTCTGCAGGGCGCCGCGCCGCCAGCCCACGCCCACCTGGGCGTCGCCGATCAGGGTCGAGGTGGCGTCGGTGGTCCAGCCGGCGCGGTTCCAGCCGGCCTCGCCATGCAGCATGTTGAGGCCGACGGCCCGGCCGCTGGCGGCCGCGAACACGTACCAGCGTCCCCGGTCGCCGAAGGTTGCGCCGTCGCCGACGCCCAGGGCCCTCAGCCGGCGCACGGCGCCGTCGCTGACCCGCTGGGAAAGTCGCAGGGTCGCGCCGGCCTCGGCCGACCCGCCCAGGTTGGTGACGCCCACCCCGGCGTGCGGGGTCAGGTCCACGGCGAAGGCGCGGGTGTCGAACCCGAAGACCGCGGGCCAGTCGTGGACCACGGCCACCTCATAGGCCTCAGCGTCGTACTGGCCGTGGGCGAGATTGAGCGGCAGCCCGCCCGGCGTGCGCAGGGCGCCGCCGACGCTGACGCGCAGCGCCGTGTCGCCGGACCGCGACAGCGGCGCCTCGCCGGTGGACCAGCGCACCGGCCCCGCGCCGGGCTGATAGGTCTCGCGGTCGATGAGCGCGCTGATCGGATCGACCGAGGCGCTCAGCGCCCAAGGGGCGAATGCGGCCCGCGCCAGGGCCTGGGCGTCGCCGACGGCGGGTGCGGTCTTGAGCATCAGGGATTGGGCGCCGGCGGCGCTCGCCGTGGCGCAGGTCAGGACGGTGGCCAAAAGCGCCAGCGGCCGCATCGTCATCTCCCAAGACCGCCTGTTCTTGTCCGGCCGCGGTCTTTGCTACGCGGTTCCTGCATAGCGAACGCCGCAACCCGAAGAGCGGTTCCCCTGCATCAGCGTAGGCACGCGCATACGCCGAAGCGAGTCATATATCGACAAGCATAACCCGTGCCACGGCGTGGAAGATAACCGGGAATTTCACCGTTCAGCCGATTTCGCCCCGTCTCTACGGGGTGCGGAACAGCCGCCTACTGGCAGGCGAGGCATTCCTCATAGTCGGTCCTGACCGCGCCCGACATGTCGACCGCCTCGTGGGCCTCGCCGCCCGCGTGGCTCGCCCGCTGCACCGACTTGGACCGCAAATAATACAGCGACTTGCAGCCCCGCTCCCACGCCTGCCAATGGAGCATGTGCAGATCCCACTTATCTACGTCGCCCGCCAGGAAGATGTTGATCGACTGGGACTGGCAGATATCCGGTGTCCGATCCGCCGCCAGCTCCACGATCCAGCGCTGGTCGATCTCGAAGGCGGTCTTGTAGACGTCCTTCTCGTCCTGGCTGAGGAAATCCAGGTGCTGGACCGAGCCTTCGTTCTCTAAGATCCCGTCCCAGATCGCCGGCGTATTGTGGCCCGTCTGGTCGAGCAGACGCTCCAGGTAGGGGTTCTTGACCGCGAAGGTGCCCGAGAGCGTCTTGTGGCTGTAGATATTGGCGGGGATCGGCTCGATGCCGGCCGAGGTCCCGCCGCAGATGATCGAGATCGAGGCGGTCGGCGCGATCGCCAGCTTGTGGGAAAACCGCTCCATCATGCCGCGCTCCTCGGCGTCGGGGCAGGGCCCGCGCTCGGCGGCCAGCGTGCGCGAGGCCGCGTCGCACTGGCGGCGCAGCGTCTTGAAGAGGCGCATGTTCCAGCTCTTGGCCAGCGCGCTCTCGAACGGCACGTTCTGCGCCTGCAGGAAGGTGTGGAAGCCCATCAGCCCCAGGCCCACCGAGCGTTCGCGCCTGGCGGCATAGACGGCGTTGGCCATCTCCGGCGGGGCGCGGTCGATGAAGTCCTGCAGCACATTGTCGAGGAAGCGCATGACGTCCTCGATGAAGGTCGGGTGGTCGCGCCATTCCAGGAAGGTCTCGGCATTGACGCTGGACAGGCAGCAGACCGCGGTGCGTTCCTTGCCCAGGTGATCCTTGCCGGTGTGCAGCATGATCTCCGAGCACAGGTTGGACTGGCGCACCGAGAGCCCCAGCTCGCGCTGATGCAGCGGCATCGAGCGGTTCACGGTGTCGGAGAAGATCAGGTAGGGCTCGCCGGTCTGCAGGCGGATCTCGAGGATCTTCTGCCACAGCGAGCGCGCATCGACCTCGCGCACGACCTCCTGGGTCTTCGGCGAGCGCAGGCCGAACATCGCCCCGTCGCGCACGGCTTCCATGAAGGCGTCGCTGATCGAGATGCCGTGGTGCAGGTTGAGCGACTTGCGGTTGAAATCGCCGGAGGGTTTGCGGATCTCCAGGAACTCCTCGATCTCCGGATGGTGGATGTCGAGGTAGACCGCCGCCGAGCCGCGGCGCAGCGACCCCTGGCTGATCGCCAGGGTCAGCGAGTCCATCACCCGGATGAAGGGGATGATGCCGCTGGTCTGGCCCGCGCCCTTCACCTTCTCGCCGATGGAGCGCACGCCACCCCAGTAGGTGCCGATGCCGCCGCCGTTGGAGGCCAGGTGGACGTTCTCGTTCCAGACGCTCTGGATGCCTTCCAGGCTGTCGGGCACCGCGTTGAGGAAACACGAGATCGGCAGGCCGCGCCCCGCCCCGCCGTTCGACAGCACCGGCGTCGAGGGCATGAACCAGAGCCTGGAAATATAGTCATAGACCCGCTGGGCGTGATCGGCGTCGTCGGCATAGGCGGTGGCCACGCGGGCGAACATGTCCTGATAGGATTCGCCGGCCAGGAGATAGCGGTCCTCCAGCGTGGTCTTGCCGAAATCGGTCAGCAGCGCGTCGCGTGAGCGATCGACCTCGACCTTGCGGACCAGCTGCAGCTGCGGGCGCGCGTGAGCCTCCGCAACCCGTTCAATCGCCTCGGCAATCCCAACTTTCGCCGCTTCACTCATCGTCCCTGACCCATGCCCCTCATGGAACAATACCGTCAAAAGGCATTGTCCCGTCCCCCACATGTTGTGGGCGCGACGCCCGAACAACCTACATATGGGGCACCCGTCCTAATGACTCGTCAATGACGGCGGCCTTTGGCGCCCAGCTTTTTTCGTCAACGAAAGGTTAACAGTTCCTCCCGCCCCTCGGCAGATCAAGCACTTGTCGGCCATCGCCGCACCGCCGCTCACGAGACTGTGAGAACGCCGCGATCGGTCCCGAATCGACGGCCGCGGAGCGCGACCTCCCGTCCTTGGCGGCCAAATCGAGGCGAGCCGCGCGCGCTGACCCGCGATTGCGTACAGTCGGGGCGAATCCGCGGGAGACGCCACAGATGAACACCAAGACCTCCAGCCGCCAGGCGCTGGCGACCGCCGCCGCGGTGTTGCTCGCCCTGAGTGGTCCAGCCGCCTTGGCGGCCCCGCCGCCGCTTGCCGCGACGCCGCCGATGGGCTGGAACAGCTGGAACCACTTCGCCGACAAGATCGACGACGCCACGGTCAGGGCGCAGGCCGACGCCATGGTGGCCAGCGGCCTGCGCGACGCCGGCTACCGCTACATCAATATCGACGACACCTGGGAGGGCGAGCGCGACGCCGCCGGCGTCATCCATGCCAACGCCAAGTTCCCGGACATGAAGGCTCTGGCCGACTACGTCCATGCCAAGGGCCTCAAGCTCGGCATCTATTCCTCGCCGGGTCCCAAGACCTGCGCCGGCTATGCCGGCAGCCTGGGCCACGAGGTCCAGGACGCCCAGACCTACGCCGGCTGGGGCATCGACTACCTGAAGTACGACCTCTGCAGCCTGGGCGACCGGATGCGCACCGCCGGCGGGCTGGACAAGGCTCACGAGATGGAGCTCGCGGCCTACGAGACCATGCAGGCGGCGCTGAAGGCCACGGGCCGGCCGATCGTCTACAGCCTGTGCCAATACGGCGTGGCGAGCGTCTGGCGCTGGGGCGCCTCGGTCGGCGGCAACGCCTGGCGCACGACCGGCGACATCACCGACAAATACGCGCGGATGATGCAGATCGGCCTCGGCCAGGCGGGCCTGTCGAAGTATGCCGCGCCCGGCCACTGGAACGACCCGGACATGCTGGAGGTCGGCAACGGCGGCATGAACGGCGCCGAGTACCGCACGCACATGAGCCTGTGGGCGATCCTCGCCGCGCCGCTGCTCGCCGGTAACGACCTGACCAAGATGTCGCCCGACACGCTCGCCATCCTCACCAATCGGGAGGTCATCGCCATCGACCAGGACCCGCTGGGCCGCCAGGGCGACCGGGTGACCGCCGAGGGCCCGCTGGAGGTCTGGGCCAAGCCGCTGAAGGGCGGCGCCCGCGCCGTGGGCCTGTTCAACACCGCAGACTTCCCGAACTATGTGGAGATCGACTACCCACGGCTGGGCCAAAAGGGGCCGGCCAGGACCCGCGACATCTGGGCGGCCAAGGACCTGGGCAAGCTGACGCGCTACCGGGTGCTCGTGCCCGGGCACGGCGTGGTGCTGTTGCGGGTTGGGTAGCGGTCGATCGGCCGACGCCGGAGCGGGCCGACGGCCCGAGGATTGGGCCGCGGAGACCGCGGAGACGCGCGGAGGCGGCCGACGGTCGGACCGATCTCGGCGTTTCACTTTGCGATCTTGGCGGTTCGGAACGGGGCCTTCGCGCTCAGCGGCGCGGCGGGCCGGTGGCGCGGCGCGCCGCCAGCACCTGCCCGACATTGGACGCCGGATGGCGTGCCGGAGGCGGCGCCGTGGCGGCCACGGACCCGGTCAGCCGGGCGCGCAGACTCTGGGCTGAGCTTGGGGTGGCGCGCGTCGGGCCGGGCTTGGCTTTCGCGTGGGCGAGCAGTTCGCGCAGGGTGAGGAGTTCCGCCGGCTTCGGGTCCGGCAGGGCCGCGGCGTCGGCGACCACGCCTTCCAGCGCGCGCAGCAGGATCGGCAGGCTGGCGCGTTCGGTCTCGCGGTCACGGTCGCGTTCGCGCTCGTCGGAATCGCGGTCGCGGCCTTCGGCTTCGGTGGTGGCTTCCGGCCGCTCAATCAGCTCTTCGCGGTCCGAGGCGGCCTCGCGCGCCTCCGCCGACGCGCGGCGCAGGCGCCGCTCCAGCGCCGTCGAAACCCGGATTGAGAAGAAGCAGCGATCAAAGGCGTTGAAGAAGGGCAGCCACCGGTCCGTGCCCAGCGCCGCCTCCGCCGCCGCCCCGAACGCCACGCCCAGCCGATAGGCGCAATCGGCCATGTCGGAGAGCTGTCGGCTGCGGGGATCGGGGCTGGTCATGATTGAGAACAAAGATAGAACATAACGAGTCCGGTGTCAAGGCTGAGCCGTTCGAAATCGCGGATGGTCTCCTCCTGGGCCGCGTTGTGATGTCGGTCCTCGACCCATGGCGGAACCTCCTGAATACGCTTACGTTGCCAGGCGAGTGAGCCAATCGGTTGGGGTGGCGGATCAGGTGATAGAGAACTCAAAATGATATTTTCCGCCGGCATGAGCAGGCAGGTCGCTGCGGCCCTTTTCGTGGTGGCGATGATTGCCATCATAGTCGGTGTAGATTTGAGTTTCTTCAGAAGCCGAACCTGGTTCTGGGAGCGACTTGCGGTGAATGTCGGCGTCGTCTTGGTGTTTGTAGCTTTCTACTTCAGGTTTCTCGGGCGTCCGTGAACGTGTCGCGCCTCGATTGTGGCTGACCTGAAAGCCCGCTCCCCACCCGTTCCCGAAGTTCCGGACGTCCGCTTGGCGGCGTTGGACCGAGCGTGTGACTCAATCATTTTAGAACCGTCATCCCCGGGCTTGTCCCGGCGACCCATGATCTCAGGCGACTGAGGTTCTGGCGCGAACAGCGCCGCCGCGCTTCAACCGCACTCACGGAGATCATGGGTGGCCGGGACAAGCCCGGCCATGACGGTCTTTTGATTTAATTTCAACGTGTTGACCGACTCATCACCTAACCCTCGCTGGGCGGCGGCAGGTCGCCTTTCCGCGCCAGCCACACCAGCACCAGCATCACCGCGCCGAAGCCGGCCATGACCAGGCCCCAGACAAGGTCGATGTTGAGGCCGGCCGAATGCGCCGACATCGCGGCCTGATCGGCGGTGAGACCATAGGCCGCCACCAGGGCGCCGATGGCCAGGAACAGCAGCCCGATGGGCAGGCGCACGTCAAAGGTCATGGCCTAAGCTCCTAGCGGAAGACGATGTCGAGGACCACGACGCCGACGATCATGATCACGCCCAGCGTCACCGGGCGCATGTACCAGGCGCCGTGCGTGTGCTGGACCTTCGGCGTCATGGAATAGACCAGCCCCACCAGGTCTTCCTGGGGCTTCGGCTTGGTCACGAGGCTGACCGCGACGGTCACCGCGAAGCCGGCGCTCCAGGCCCAGATCGCGGTCCAGAAGTTCTGCGCCATCTCACTGGGATAGGTGTGGGTCACTGCGATCCAGCCGCCCTTGATCCCCACCAGATTGTCCAGCGGCAGGGTCAGGCCATGGTGCAGCGCCGCCACCGAGATGCCGGTGGCGAGCCCGATGAAGGCGCCGTGGCCGGTCGTCCGCTTCCAGAACATGCCCAAGAGGAAGGTCGCGAACACCGGGGCGTTGACGAACGCCAGCACCAGCTGCATCAGGTCCATGATGTTGTTGAACTGGCTGGCCATATAGGCCGTGGCCACCGACGCGGCGATGCCGACCGCGGTCGTGTAGCGCCCGACCCTCAGATAGTGCCGGTCGTCCGCCTTCGGTCGGATGTAGGCCTGGTAGATGTCATAGGTGAAGACCGTGTTGAACGCGGTGACGTTGCCGGCCATGCCCGACATGAAGCTGGCCAGCAGCGCCGTCAGGCCCACGCCCAGCATGCCCGTCGGGAAGTAGCGCAGCAGCAGGTTGGGCGTGGCCAGATCGTAGTCGAGTTGCGGCTGTCCGCGCGCGTCCAGCATCGGCCGTCCGGTGGCAGCGTCGAGCTTGATCGGAATGACGCCGCGATCGTGCTGCTGGATGGCGCCCGCCACCGCGACCGGGTGGCTGGCCGCGCCGGCCTTGTCGGGCGCCGAGGTCAGGGCGATGGCGATCAGGCCGGGCAGGATCACCAGGAACGGCACGAACATCTTCACGCCCGCGGCGATCAGCGGCGTACGCCGGGCCGCCGACATGGAATTGGCCGCCATGGCCCGCTGGACCACCAGGAAGTCGGTGCACCAGTAGCCGAAGGACAGGACGAACCCCAGGCCCATGGAAAGCCCGAACCAGTCGACCCCCAGCCGGTTGGTGGCGGCGTGGCCCATGCCGGCCCAGGCGTGGGTGTAGGTCGGCCCGAGGCTGGCCTGCAGGCCCTGCCAGCCGCCCACCTGCTTCAGCCCCAGCCAGACCAGCGGCGCAAAGCCCGCGACGATCAGGAAGAACTGCAGCACCTCGTTGTAGATCGCGCCTCTGAGGCCGCCGGCATAGATATAGACCAGCACCACGATGGCAGAGGTCAGGATGGCCCCGTGGAAGATCCACGCCTGCGGCAGACCCAGGTGGGCGAAGGGCGCGTCGAAGACGTGCAGGGCCTGGATCAGCTTGGCCAGCGCATACATCGAGACGCCCGAGGAGATGATGGTCATCACCGCGAAGCTCAGCGCATTCAGCGCGCGGGTCTTTTCGTCGAACCGCAGGCGCAGATATTCCGGCCCCGAACGCGCCCTCGAGCCGTAGTAGAACGGCATCATGAAGACGCCGATGAACACCATCGCCGGGATAGCGCCGATCCAGTAGAAGTGCGCAGTGGCGATGCCGTACTTGGCGCCCGAGGCGCCCATGCCGATCACCTCCTGCGCGCCGAGGTTGGCCGAGATGAAGGCCAGGCCGCAGACCCAGGCCGGAATCGCCCGGCCCGCCAGGAAGAAGTCGTCGCCGCTCTTGGCCCGGCGCGCCGCGGCGATGCCGATGCCCAGCACGAAGACCAGATAGAGGGCGATCACCCCCCAATCGACGCCGCTTAAGCTCATGGCCGTCTCCCTCGCCGGCGCCGCCTTCGTCTTGCGCGAGGGCTGGCCGCTCAGACCGAAATGGCGGCGTTCCGGGCGCCGCCGTCAAGCCTCGCGCGGCTTCAGGGATTGAGGTTGAGCAGCGCCGGGTCGCCCCCCTGGGCGGCGATGTTGACGCTGACGGCGCGCTCGACCGCATAGCGCAGCAGCGCGTGGGGACCGCCGGCCTTGGGGCCGGTGCCGGACAGGCCCTCGCCGCCGAACGGCTGGACGCCCACCACCGCGCCGATCATCGAGCGATTGACATAGGCGTTGCCGGCGGGGACCGCGCGGCGAACCTTCGCGGCGAAGGCTTCGATGCGGCTGTGCACGCCGAGCGTCAGGCCATAGCCCGCCGCCGCCAGCGGGGCGGCCGCCGGGGCCAGATCGTTGGGGTCATAGCGCACCACATGCAGGATCGGCCCGAACACCTCGTGCGGCAGGAAGGCCGCGGACGGAATCTCCGCCAGCACGGGGCCGAAGAAGTGCCCGCCATCCGGAGCCGGAAGCTCGTGCAGAACGCTGGCCTCGCGACCCAGCCGTTCGCGGTGGGCGATCAGCGCGCCCAGGGCGTCGGCGTCGATCACCGGCCCCAGGTCGGTGCGCGGATCGGCCGGATCGCCGAGCACCAGCGCGTCCATGGCCCCGGCCAGCCCCTCGATCAGGGCGTCGGCGGTCTCGCGCGGGACAAACAGGATCCTCAGCGCCGAACAGCGCTGGCCCGCCGACCCGAAGGCCGAGGCCAGCACATCGTCGATCACCTGTTCGCGCAGCGCCGTCGTGTCGACGAACATGGCGTTGAGCCCGCCGGTCTCGGCGATGAAGGGCAGGATCGGTCCGGGTCGCGCCGCGAGCGTCCGGTTGATCGCCCAGGCGGTGTCCGTGCCGCCGGTGAAGGCCACGCCCGCGCAGGACGGGTGCGCCACCAGCGCCTGGCCGATGGTCGCGCCTTCGCCTGGCAAGAGGTGCAGCAGGTCGGGGCTGAGCCCGGCGGCGTGGAACAGCCGCACCGCCGCCGCGGCGATCAAGGGCGTCTGTTCGGCGGGCTTGGCCAGCACCGCGTTACCGGCCGCCAGCGCCGCGGCGATCTGACCCGTGAAGATCGCCAGCGGGAAGTTCCAGGGGCTGATGCAGGCGAACACCCCGCGCCCATGCATCGACAGCTGGTTGGTCTCGCCCACCGGCCCGCGCAGGGTCTCCGGCGCCGCGAACTGGCGCTCGGCGAGGCTGGCGTAGTAGCGGCAGAAGTCGGCGGCCTCGCGCACCTCGGCGACGCCGTCGGACAAGGTCTTGCCGGCCTCGACCGCGCAGATGGCGATCAGCCGCTCGCGGTTGGCCTCCAGCGCATCGGCCATGGCGCGCAGCACCGGCGCGCGGCCCTCGCCGCCGAGCGCGTCCCACGCGGGCTGGGCCTGCCGGGCGAGGCCATAGGCGGCGTCCACCTGGGCGGGCGTGGCGTCGGCGGCCTTGCCGATGGTCCGCGCCAGGTCGGACGGCGAGACCCGTGGTCCCGCGCCGGCCACGGACGCGCCGCCGACGATCGGCCCGGCGTCCAGCAAGGGCAGGCCGGCGACCGCGGCCGCCAGCGCGTCGCGGTCCGCCGCCACCGACAGGTCCATGCCGCCGGAGTTTGTGCGGCTGGGTCCATAGAGATCAACCGGCAGGGGAATGCGCGGGTGTGGCGCGCCACCGGCGGCCTCGAGGTCGGAGATGGGGTCTGAAACGACCTTTTCGACCGGCATCCGCTCGTCCAGCAGGGCGTGCACGAAGGAGGTGTTGGCGCCGTTTTCCAGCAGCCGGCGGACCAGATAGGGCAACAGGTCCTCGTGGCTTCCCACCGGCGCGTAGACCCTGAGCGGGAAGTCGCCATAGCGGTCGCGCGCGCCGGCGTAGAGCCCCTCGCCCATCCCGTGCAGCCGCTGGTACTCCGGCGAAAGCCCCGCCTGCCGGGCCATCACCCGGACGGCGGCCAGCGTGTGGGCATTGTGGGTGGCGAACTGGCCGTAGAGCGCCGGTGCGGCGGCCAGCAGGGCGCGTGCGCACACAAGATAGGACAGGTCGGTGGCGGCCTTGGTCGTATAGACGGGATAGCCCGGCAGGCCCGCCACCTGGGCGCGCTTGATCTCA
This sequence comes from Phenylobacterium sp., assembly GCF_031360265.1. GTDB lineage: Bacteria > Pseudomonadota > Alphaproteobacteria > Caulobacterales > Caulobacteraceae > Phenylobacterium. The sequence goes on along the minus strand of NZ_JANMBF010000039.1, from coordinate 26,807 downwards.
CTATCCCAATAGGCGCCCTTGACCAGCCGCACCATCAGCCGCCGGCCGGTGGTCCGGGCGATCCCGGCGACGGCCTCGATCACCTGCGGCCCGCGCTTCTGATAGGCCTGGACGGCCAGACCCAGCCCGGTCCAGCCGCCCAGTTGCGCCTCGCCCGCCAGCCGCTCGAGGATCTCCAGCGAGATTACCAGGCGGTCGGCCTCTTCGGCGTCGAGCGTCAGATTGATGTCGCCCTGCGCGGCGAGCGTCGCCAGGCGAAGGATCCGCGGATAGAGCTCGCCCCAGACCCTCTCGGGCTGGCGCACGTCATAGCGCGGCGACAGCGCCGAGAGTTTCACCGAGATCCCATGGCCGGCCTCCGGACCTGGATGGCGACCGGGGCCGCCCGCATGCCTGGCCACGACCTGCAGCGCCGAGGCGTAGGCCGCCTCATACCGGTCGGCGTCGGCCCGCGTCCGGGCGCCTTCGCCCAGCATGTCGAAGGAACAGACGAAGCCGTCCTGGGCGGCGCGGCGGATCGCCTTGTCGATGGTCGCGCCCAGCACGAACTGCTCGCCCATGATCCGCACCGCCGCGCCGACGGCGCGGCGGATCACCGGCTCGCCTAGCCGCCCGGCCAGCCTGCGGACGAAGCCGGAGAGGTCGGCGCCGGCCTCTTCGTCCGGATCGATCAGCTTGCCGGTCAACATCAGGCTCCAGGTCGAGGCGTTGACCAGCAGGGAGTCGGAGTTTCCCGCGTGGCTCGCCCAGTCGGCCGAGGCGATCTTCTCGGCGATCAGCCTGTCGCGGGTCTGCTCGTCGGGGGTGCGCAGCAGCGCCTCGGCCAGGCACATCAGCGCCAGACCCTCACGGGTCGACAGGCTGAATTCCTGCAGGAAGCTTTCGACCACGCCCTGCCGTCGCGCGCCGCGCCGGGCCGAGCGCACCAGGGCGACCGCCTCCTGACGCACCGCGTCGCGGTCCTCCAGGCTCAGCGGGCGGGCGGCCCTGGCGGCGGCCACGGCCTGCCGCTCGTCCGTAAATTTGGCTGCATCGAGGTGATCAAACGCCATGTCGGGTTTCCTTCAACATGGTGTCCGGAATATAGGCCCATTGATTGAATGTGCTACGGCTTTGGTCGATTTATTGCCCCGGAACATCGGAATATTACGAATATGGCGAATATCCTACGGCTCGACGATACGGATCGGCGGCTCCTGCGCGTGCTTCAGGCCGAAGGACGCATCAGCAACGGCGAGCTGGCCGAACGCTGCAGCTTGTCGGCCTCGGCCTGCTCCGACCGGGTCCGGCGCCTGCGGGAGAACGGCTATATCACCGGCTTCGCCGCGTTGCTCGATCCCGAGAAGGTCGGACGCGCCCTGCTGATCTTCGTCGAGGTGGTGCTGGATCGGACGACGCCAGAGGTGTTCGACACCTTCGCCGCCGCGGCGCGGCGCGCGCCTGATGTCCTGGAGTGCCACATGGTGGCCGGCGGCTTCGACTATCTCATCAAGGCCCGGGTTCGCGACTTCGCCGAGTACCGCAAGTTCCTTGGCGAGGTGCTGGTGCGGATCCCCGGCGTGCGCGAGACGCGGACCTATGCGGTGCTGGAAGAGGTCAAGTCGACCACACGCCTGCCGGTCTGACGGCGGATAGGCGTCCTCAGCGGAATCGACCTCGGGAACCATGGCCTAACGCTCACCTGCTCGCGCCCGCGAAGGGAGGGGCAGAGGCCGGGGAGACGGGTCAAACGCAAGGAGCCCGGCCTTTCGGCCGGGCTCCCGCATCTCATACCGATCGCTTGATGGTCGAAATCAGAAGTTGATGTCGATCGTCGAGCGGCGGTTCAGCGGTTCCTTCACGCCGTCGCCAGTGGCGACCGCCAGGTTGGTTTTACCCTTCCAGTCGACCGACAGGGCGGTCTGGGCGACGCCCATTCCGACCAGCGCGTCAGCCACGGCCTTGGCGCGACGTTCAGACAGGCGGAGGTTGTAGGCCGCCGAGCCTGAGGTGTCGGTGTACCCGACCACCACGACCTTGGTCGCATGGCCAGCCGAGGAGTAGTTCGCCGCTTCCTGCACCACCGTCTGGGCTTCCGGCGTCAGGACGTACTGATCGAACGGGAAGTAGACGATGAACTGCTTGGCCTCATAGGCCGGAGGCGGCGGAGGCGGAGGCGGAGGGGGCGGCGGCGGAGGGGGCGGCGGCGGGGGCGGGGGCGGGGGCGGCGGGGGAGGCGGCGGCGGCGGCGGTGCGAACGAGTAGCGCAGGCCGACCGTCAGCGAATTGTCCTCATACCGGCCCGAGAAGGCGCCGGGCTGAAGCGCGTGCGTGCCCACCGAGTTGAACGACGCGTCCGACCCGCCGAGGTAGCGGTAGGTCAGATCGACGTTCAGCCGATCCGTCGCCTTCCAGGCCACGCCTGCGATCAACTGGTAGGCGAAAACCGTGTCGCTGTCGTCGATGTGCAGGTTCTGGATCGGCGGGTTGGTGCTGCCGGGCGCGTTGACGACCACACCCGTGACATTCGAGAACTGGCCATCGGCGCTCATGGTCAGGTGGTTGATGCCGATGCCGGCGCCGACAAACGGGTCGAACTGCGCGCCGGGCAGAATATCATAGAGAACATTGCCCATCACGGTCCAGGTTTCGATCCTGCCCGAGGGGCTGCCGCAGTTCGGAGCCGCCGCGGTGCGGACGACGCCGGTGGTGCAGAGACCGGCAATGGCCTGGGACGCCCCGCCGCGAACGCTGTCGAGGTCACCGGGGCGGTAGCCGGCTTCCAGCTCAACGCGCCAGTGGTCGGTCAGCTGGTAGCCCAGACGGGCAAAGCCCGCCCAGTCGGCCTTTTGGTTGAAGTTCCAAACGTACTTCTTGCCGTCGGCGGCAAGGTTCGAAGAATCGGTCTCCATGCTCTGGGGCCAATGGTAGCCAAGATCGACGGCCCCATACCAGCCGACCTGCGCGGATGCGCCAGACGCGGTGAAAACCGCGGCCATCGCGGCCCCTGCCAGAAGTTTGAATTTCATATTCACAACCCTCTCATTGCCCTTAGCGCTGCGGCCAAGCGACCCAGCTATTCCTATAGCGACCCCGGGCCACCGCGTCAGTGTCACCGAAGCCACACTTCACTCGCAATGTCGTCAGCCGCACGAACCTTCGTCTCAACGCTATATGATTATTGCCTCGATGTTCAACGCCGCCGAAGAGATTGCAAAGTCTCGCAAAACCGGTTCGGCGATGGAAAGGTCAAGGGTCGCTCCGCGCGTCCCGCTCCGGGCAGGGCGATCGCTTGCCGACGCACTGGCATTCCGCGACATCCCCGCCTCCCTCACCTGCGCCCCGATGCGCTCAAGCCTCCAACGTGGCCGTGCGGCGTAGGTTCCCAAAAAGACCGCCCGCGGCGCATTTTTCTGACACCTTTCCGACCCGGTTCAGGCCCCGCCGCCGCCGCGCCGCGCCCGGGTGCGCCCGACCGGCGCATTGGGCCGGATCAGCGCCCGGCGGAATTGGTCGCGCCGCTCATGAATCGAGGCGATCACCAGTCCCATCGGCACGCCGATTTCGACCAGCAGCGCCTCGGAAAGCTGCAGGCTGGCTTCGACGGTCTCCGGCACCGCGTCGGTGGCGCCCAGGTCGTAGAGTCGCTGGGCGTGACGGGCGTCGCGGGCGCGCGCGACGATGGTGAGATCCGGGCGCAGACTGCGGGCGGCGGCGACGATCGCCTCGGCGCCGTCCGGATCATCCATGGTGACCACCAGGGCCAGGGCCTCGCCGAGGCCGCATCGCGCCAGGAAGTCAGATCGCCCCGCGTCGCCATAGAACAGGGTCTCGCCCTCGCGCCGGCCGGTCTGAACCAGCCTCGCGTCCTGTTCGACGGCCACCCAGGCGATCTCGTGGCGGCGCAGCATCTCGCCAACCAAATGGCCGACCCGCCCATAGCCGGCGATGAGCACCCGCGGCTCAAGGGGCGCGGCCCCCTCGGACTCGGCGAGGTCGGCGGGCGATAGGTTCCGGCCCCCGATCCTGGCGCCAAGGGCCGCCAGCAGCGGTATGGCGGTCATCGAAAGGGTCACCGCCACCAGCAACGCCTGGCCGGTGGTGCGATCCACCAGCCGCTGGTCCATGGCCTGACCTAGAATGACAAAGGCGAACTCCCCCGCGCCGGCGAGCAGCAGGGCGGTCTCGGCGGCCACGCGCGCCCGCAGGCGAAAGATGAGGGCCAGGGCGAAGACCACCGCGCCGTTGACGGCCGTCAGGCCGCAGGCCGCCCCCAGCACCAGCACCGGCCTGGCCAGCAGCAGGGGCACGTTCAGGCCGATGCCGACGGAGACGAAGAACAATCCGAGCAGCAGGCCCTTGAACGGTTCGATGGTGATCTCGACCTCATGCCGGAACTCGGTCTCGGCCAGCAGCAGGCCGGCGATGAAGGCGCCAAGCGCCATGGAAAGGCCGATGAGCGCGCTGACCAGGCCGGCGCCGATCACCACCAGCAGACAGGCGGCGACGAACAACTCCTCGCTCTTGGCGCGCGCCACCGAACGCAGCATCGGACGCAGCACCAGCCGGCCGGCGACGAACAGGGCGACGATCCCCAGCACCGCCGGCGCCAGCGCCCACAAGAGATCCGGGGTGAGCCGGGCCACGCCCCCGATCCTGGGAAGCGGACGGCCCAGCAGGGTCAGGGTGATCAGGATCGGCGCCACCGCCAGGTCCTGGAACAGCAGCACCGAGAAGGTTGTCCGCCCCGCGAGCGCGTGCTGCCGCTTCTGCTCGGTCAGGATCGGCATGACGATGGCGGTCGAGGACAGCGCCAGGGCCGCGCCGATGGCGATTGCGGCGCCCGCGGGCTGGCCCAGCGCCACCGCCGCGCCGGCGGTGATCGCCAGGCTGGCGGTCACCTGGGCGGCGCCCAGGCCGAAGACATATCGGCGCATCGCGCGCAGCCGCTCCCAGGAGAGCTCCAGCCCGATCATGAACAGCAGGAACACCACCCCGAACTCGGCCAGTTGTGCGACCTCGGCGGGATTGTCGATGGTCAGGGCCGACAGCCAGGGCGTCGCGCGCGCCAGCTTGCCCAGGCCGAAGGGGCCCAGCAGCACCCCCGCGCTGAGGAACCCCAGGATCGGCGAAAGCTTCCAGCGGCGGAACAGCGGCACGACCACGCCGGCGGTGGCCAGGAACAGGACCACGTCCTTGTAGGCGCCGGGCTGGACGTTGGCTTCCATTGGATCTCCACAACGGGACGACGACTATGGCGCCGCCGCGCCGGCTTGAGAAATCGCCGGATGGGACTATGAGAGCGGCGGCCCCGCGCAGAATCCGGCCGCGACGCCGAGGATCTCCCGCCATGACGCGCTGTTCCCCTGTCGCATGGATCGCCTTGGCGATCATCGCCGCGCCGCTCGCTGCGGCCGCCCACAGCGCGCCGACCCTTCAGGTCGGGCAGCCCTGGAGCCGCCCGACCGTCGCCGGCGCCAACGCGGTGGGTTATATGACCCTGGCGAACCATGGCCGGGCCGCCGACGCCCTGGTGCGGGTGGACAGCCCGCTGGCCGTCCGCGTCGAGATCCATGCCTCGTCCATGAGCGGCGGCGTCATGTCGATGCGCAAGCTGGACCGGATCGCCATTCCCGCCGGCGGCCAGGCAAGCTTCGCCCCCGGCGCCTATCACCTGATGCTGGTCGGCGTGAACCGGACGCTGGTGGTCGGCGACGTGATCCCGGCGACCCTCAGCTTCGCCAGCGGCGCCCGGCTCAAGGTCGCCTTCAAGGTCGGCGTCGGTCCCCTGCCCGACCACGATCAGGCCATGTCAGGTCGCGCCATGCCCGCCATGCCCGGCATGGATCACACGCCACACTGAGCCGACGGATCATCTGTCCGCGGCCGCCGCGGCGGCGCCCGATATTTTTGTCAGTCCCGTCTAAATTATCATCGGGCAAAAAATTAGCCCGCTGCGGGGGATAGTCGCAGCGGGCCTATTTTTGAGCAGTCGCTCTGGTAAGAGCGGGCGTTTCCTCCCCGAAACGCCGGAGACCTCCGGACTTGCGCCGTTGTATCTCTCGCGACGGGAAGAAACTGGAATTTTCTGCCCAAGTCAACGCCTCGCCGGGCGTTTCTCGGCATGGTGCGATCAGTTTTCCGCGATCACGGGAAAATTTACACCGTCTTTTGACGCACTCGTCAGAGAACGTGGTGTTTCAACGCCGCAAAGGCTGGGCACACCACGTCGAAGACGAATCTGGGATGGGCGACGGTCACCGGGCCCAGGCCGGCGCGCGTCAGGGCCTCGGCGGCCGCGGCGGCGTGGTCGGCGTCGATCAGCAGGCCGTGTGGGTGGCGCGAGGCGCCGGCCGCAGTGAGCGCATCCAGGACCTCCGCCTCGGCGGAGGTTCCAGCGGCGGGCCAGGACAAGGTCGCGCTGGTCAGCGCCGCGGCGCGCGCTTCCACTGCGCGCAGCAACCGCTCCGCCGCCGCCAGCTGCGCCGGGCTCCAGCCGGCCGTGAGGCTTGCAGCCAGTTGCGCCTGGCTTTTCAGGATCAGGCCGTCGGACAGCACCTTCAACCCGTTGGCCGCCAGGGTCGCGCCGGTGGTGGTGATGTCGACCACCAGTTCCGCCGCCCCCGCCGCAGGCGCGCCCTCGGTGGCCCCGCCCGATTCGGTGATCCGGTAGTCCGCGACCCCATGGCGGGCGAAGAACCCGCGCGTCTGCACCAGATATTTGGTCGCCACGCGCAGGCGCCGGCCGGTGCGCGCCAGGTAGTCGTGCGCGACGTCCTCCAGGTCGGCCATGGTCTCCACATCGAGCCAGCTCCTGGGCGCCGCCACCACCAGATCGGCGCGGCCGAAGCCCAGGGGTCGCAGCAACAGCACCCGGCTCTCCAGGTGTCCGCCCTCGCGCAGCAGGTCCTCGCCGGTGACGCCCAGGTGCGCCTGGCCTGACCCCAGGGCGTCGGCGATGTCGGCGGCCGAGAGCAACCGCACCTGAGCGCCCGGCAGGCTCTTCAGGCTCGCCAGATACCCCCGTGCGCCGCCGCTGACCGCCAGGTCCAGCCCGCAGTCGGCCAACCAGGCCTCGACCTGCTCCTTCAACCGCCCCTTCGACGGCACGGCGATGATCAGGTCGCCGCTCATGCCTCGCCTCCCGCAAAGGCGCGCCAGGGCCGCACGACACAGCCCACGGCTCCAGCCGCCGCCGCGCCGCCCAACCGCGCCAGAAGCCCGTCATATCGCCCGCCCGAGGCCACCGGCCGGTCCGCGCCGAGCGCGGCGCTGCGCACCTCGAAGGTCAGTCCGTCGTAGTAGTCGAAGGCGTGGCCAAGCGCCGGCGAGAACCGCATCCGCTCCGCCGGGACCTCCGCCAACCGCGCCAGCCGGGCGTCCCAGTCGGCCAGCGCCCCCTCCAGCGTCCCATTCCGCGCCCGGGTCTTGCCGGCCAGCGCGCGCACCTGTCTCAGGCCCGCCGCCGGCGCATCGCAAATCGCCAGAAAGGCGTGGATCGCCGCGGCCTGCGCGTGCGTCAGGGCCGGTGCGCTGGCCGCCTGCGCGCGCCGCACCAGGCGCTGGGCGATCTCGCCGGGTCCGCGCCCACCGACCGGCTCGACGCCCGCCAGCACCCAGACCTCTTCCAGCATCGCCGCGGCCTGGGATTGCGAGAGCCCGGCCAAAGTCGTCGCGAGCTGTCCGCCCTGCGTCGGCGCCACGCTCTCGCCGGCCCGCGCCAGCTCGGCGTTCAGCAGCCGCGGCCGGCCCGCCACGCGCTTCAGCCGCGCCGCCAGGGTCGCGGGCAGCGCCAACGATTCAACGAAGGCCGAAAACAAGCCGATGTCGCCCAGCCACAGCGTCAGGTCGTCGCGGCCGCCGGCCGCAGCCGCGCGCCAGGCCAGGCTGGCGATCTCGCCGTCGGCCTGCGCCGTCGGCCCGCCCGGGGGCGCGAACAATTCGACGCCCAGCTGGACGAATTCCTCCGGCCGGTCGCCGCCCGGCGAGGCGCGGAACGCCGGGCCCTCGTAGCTGTAGCGCCCCGCCCCGGCGCCGCGCGCGACGTGTCGGCGGGCGACGGCGACCGTGAAGTCGGGCCGCAGGCACGCCTCCTCCCCGCCGTCGGCCTGCACCACAAAGAGCCTGGCCCGCATCGCCTCGCCCGCCAGGTCGAGCAGCAGGTTCAGGGGCTGCAGGATCGGCGCGTCGACCGGCTCGGCGCCCGCCGTGGCCAGAGCGCCACGGATCGCGGCCAGCGCCTGGGCCGGAACCGGCGGCTCGACCCTCACGCCCCGGCTCCGGCCGGCGGCGTCTCGACGATCCTGCGGACCGCCGCCACCAGCTCGGCCTTTGGCACGGTCATCTGGCCTGGACGCTCGGCCCGCCAGGCGGCGTTGTCGACCACACCGGAGGCGAGCTCGCGGCCCAGGTCCAGGTCCTTCAGTGTCACCGTGCCGGCGGCGAACTCCTCGCCGCCGATGATCACCGCGACAGGCGACAGCCGGCGGTCGGCGTATTTCATCTGTGGCCGCATGCCCGAGGTCCCGAGATAGACCTCCGCGGCGATCCCGGCGGCGCGCAGGTCTCCGACCACCGCGAAATAGTCAGCCATCCGCGTCTGGTCGAGCACCAGCACCACCACCGGCCCGCGCGCATCGGCCGCCAGGTCGCGCCCGGCCGCCCTCAGCGCCGCCGCCAGACGGGTCACTCCGAACGAGAACCCCGTGGCCGGGGTCCGCTCGCCGGTGAACCGCGCCACCAGGTCGTCATAGCGCCCACCGCCGCCGATCGAGCCGAACCGGACGGTCTGGCCCCGGTCATCCGTCGTTGGCAGCAACAGGTCGGCCTCGAAGACCGCGCCGGTATAGTATTCCAGGCCCCGGACCACCGACGGATCGAACGCCGCCCGCTCGGCGCCGACGCCGAGGCCGGTCAGCGCGGCGTCGATGGCGGACAGCTCGGCAAGCCCTTCATCGCCCTCGGCCGACCCTCCGATCACGGACGATAGCCTGTCCAGTGTCTCGCCGCGCCCGCCTGCCGCCGCGCCGGTGAAGGCCAGCACCCGTTCCGCCGCCGATCCGGTCAACCCGGCGCCCTTGGTGAAATCGCCGGACTCGTCCTTGCGGCCCTCACCCAGCAACAGGCGCACGCCGTCGGGCCCCAGTCGGTCCAGCTTGTCGACGGCGCGCAGCACCGCCAGTTTCTGGCCCTCGCTGGTGACGCCGGCGGCGGTCATCAGGCCGTTCAGCAGCTTGCGATTGTTGATCTTCACCACCGCCGCCCCGGCCGGCAGCCCCGCGGCCTGGAGGCCCTCGACCGCCATGGCGATGATCTCGGCGTCGGCCTCGGGGCGGGCCGAGCCCACCGTGTCAGCGTCGCACTGGACAAATTCGCGGTAACGCCCGGGCCCCGGCTTCTCATTGCGCCACACCGGCCCGAACGCGTAGCGGCGGAAGGGCTTTGGCAGGGTCGCCCAGTTCTGCGCGGCGAAGCGGGCGAGCGGGGCGGTCAGGTCGTAGCGCAGCGCCATCCACTGCTCGTCATCGTCGGTGAGCGCGAAGACGCCCTCGTTCGGACGATCCGCGTCCGGCAGGAACTTGCCCAGCGCGTCGGCATATTCGAACGCCCCGGTGTCCAGCGCTTCGAAGCCGTAGCGCTCATAGACCTCGGCGACGGCGGCCAGGATCTTCCGCTCGGCGGTCAGGTCGCGGGCGCGTCGGTCGATGAAACCGCGCGGGGATCGGGCGTCGGGGCGGGGCGCGTCGGTCATGGGCTCGCGCTTAGCGGTTGCCGCCCCCTTACTCAAGGAAGCAGGGGCGCTCAAGGGAGGAAGGGTGTCCATCGTCTACGTCCTTGGAGAAGGGAGGCGACGGACGGAGCTGAAATCGGTTGAGCCCCGTCCGCTGGAAGCGGGGCTCGGAGAGGGTGCGCTAGGCCAAGCGATCCCAAGCCGAACCCGCGAAGGTCGGATGGTGAGGGCTGCGGTGATGCGCGAAACCGCTCATGGGGAGGGGCCTATAGACGAGCTCTGCCAACAAAACCACAGCAGATGGAGCGTGGGCGCTCAGCTAGCCCTAGCCGATGACCCCCGTCCCGCCGGTGGCGGCGATCACCTGGCCCTGGATGAACTCGGCCTCGGGGCTCAGCAGATATTCCACCAGGGAGGCGTAGTCGCTGTCGCGGCTGGGGCGGCCGGAGGGGTTGGACCGCGCCGCGCGCTCCACCGCCGCGGTCGCCGCCTCTTCGCTGCCCAGCATCGAGGCCACCGAGGTGGTGTGCACCAGGCCCGGCGCCACGCCGTTGATCCGCACCCCGCGCGGCGCGAGCTCGGCCACCAGGTAGCGGACGATGGCCTCGGCCAGCGCCTTGCCGACCCCGAGCGCGCCATAGTTCGGCGAGGGGATCCGCGCGCCCATGCTGGTAATGAACACCACGCCGGAGCCCCGGCTCAGCAGGTGCTGGGCGGCATGCACCAGATAGAGCAGCGACAGCCCGTTGGTCTCCACCGCCTGGCGGAACTTCGTCAGGTCCGCGCCCAGCAGGGTGGTCGGATAGATCATCGCGGCCGAATGGACGATGTGGGTCAGCCCGTGACCCTGCCGCACAATGCCGGCGATCAGCGCGGCCGAGCCCTCCAGAGTCCCGACGTCGGCCTTGATCGCCGTGGCGTCCCCGCCGGCCACGGAAACCTCGGCGATGGCGGCTTCGGCGGCGGCGGCGTCGCTGTGATAGGCCAGCACGATCCGCCCATGGCGCGACGCCAGCCGCTTGGCGATCGCCAGGCCTATGCCCTTGGTTCCGCCGGTGACGAGGACGGTCATGATCTATCTTTCAGCTTGGCGATGAGGTTCGCTGTCGAGGGATCGTGCGCGCTCGCGGGTCCGCCCTCAAGCTCGCCCAGCACCCGGGCCGCCAGGCTCTTGCCCAGCTCGACGCCCCACTGGTCGAAGCTGTTGATCCCCCAGAGTACGCCCTCGACGAAGGTCTTGTGCTCGTAGAGCGCCAGCAAGGCTCCCAGGCGTTCCGGGGTCAGCCGGTCGATCAGGATGAAGGCCGAGGGCCGGTCGCCGGGAAAGGTGCGCTGCGCCGCCTGGGCGTCGATCTCGGCGGGGGCTAGTCCCTTGCTGGCAAGCTCGGCGCGCACCTCGCTCTCGGCGCGGCCCACCATCAGCGCCTCGGCCTGGGCCACGGCGTTGGCCAGCAGGATGGACTGCGCCGCGGGGTCGCCTTCGGAGGCGTCGCGGACGGCGATGATGTCGGCGGGGATGATCTCGGTCCCTTGGTGCATCAGCTGGAAGAAGGCGTGCTGGACGTTGGTCCCCGCGTCGCCGAACACCGCCGCGGCCGTGGGATGGGCGACGGGGCGGCCGTCGGCCGTCACCCGCTTGCCGTTCGACTCCATCTCCAGCTGCTGGAGGAAGTTGGCGAGCAGACGCAGGCGCTGGGCATAGGGCACCATCGCGCGCACCGGCCGGCCCATGCCGTTGCGGTTGAAGATATGCGCCAGCGCCAGCAGCACCGGCGCATTTGCCGCCAGCGGCGCGGAGCGGAAATGGTCGTCCATGGCCGCCGCGCCGGCCAGCAGGGCCTCGAACGCCGCGCCGCCCAGGCCGATCGCGCTGGACAGCCCCACCGCCGACCACAGCGAATAGCGCCCGCCGACCCAGTCGCGGAAGCCGAACACCCGGTCTTGCGGAACCCCGAAGGCGCGGGCGGCGTCCGGCGCCGCCGAGACCGCCACCAGATGGGCGTCGCCGCCCCCGCCCAGGCTGGCGCGCAGCCAGGCCCGCGCCGCCTGGGCGTTGGTCATGGTCTCCTGGGTGGTGAAGGTCTTGGAGACCACGACCACCAGGGTCTCGGCGGGGTCGAGGCCGGCCAGGGCGAACGTGATCTCCGCGGGATCGACATTGGCCACGAAGCGCAGGTCGATGGTCGGCGCCACCGGCCGCAGCGCCTCCCAGACCAGCCGGGGGCCGAAGTCCGACCCGCCGATGCCGATGTGGAGCACCGAGCGATAGGGCTGTCCCGTCGCGCCCCGCAGCGCGCCGGACCGGATGGCCTCGGCGAAAGCCGCCATCCTGTCGCGCATGGCGTCGATCTCGGCCGACACCGGCGCGCCCTCAGCCCTGAAGTCGGATCCCTTGGGCGCGCGCAGCGCCATGTGCAGGGCGGCGCGGCCTTCCGAACGGTTGACGACGGCGCCGGCGAACTGCCGGTCGCGCGCGGCCTCGACGCCGCCCCGGCGCGCAAGGTCGAGGCAGACGGCCAGGTCGTCCAGGGACCAAGGCTGTTTGCTCAGGTCCAGGTCGAGGCCCGCGGCGGCGACGCAGAGCCGCGAAAGCCGGTCGGGCTCGGACCCGAACAGGCCCGCGATGCGGCGGCCCTGGGCGGCGGCGCCCGCCGCGGTCAGCCGGCCCCAGGCCGCTTCGATCCCTGACAAGCGCTGCGTCTCCTAAGGTACGGCGGTCGCGGAAGCATACCGCACGCTGCAGCCATAGGGCGCGCTGACCGGTTCGGCCACCGACCGCCCGGCCTTCAGGTCGGCCAGCGCGGCGGCCACGTAGGCCTTGGCGCCCTTCAGGCTCGCGGGATCGGCATAGGGCCGGTCGTCGATGCCGCCCATGTAGGCGATGCGGCCCGCCCGATCGACGACGAACATGTGCGGCGTGGTCCTCGCGCCATAGGTCCGACCGATCGTGCCTGCGCCGTCGAGCAGGATCGCCGTGGCGTGCGAACCCACCCTGACGCGCCAGGCGCGCGCCAAGGCCGGCGTGAAATAGCCCTCGCGGCCCTTCGCCGAGGACGACACGGTCAGCCAGACGACGCCGTCCCGCACCGCCGCCTTCTGCAGCGCCTGCATGGTTCCCGACCCATAGTGCTTGCGGCTGTAGGGACAGTCGCTGGAGGTCCACTCCAGCACCACGATCTTGCCGGCGAACTCGGCCAGCGTGCGTTCATGGCCGTCGGCGTCCAGGGTCCGAAAAGCCGGCGCCGGCGCCCCCAGCACCGCCGCGGCGCGCGCCCGCGTTGCGCCGCCCAGCGCAAGCGCTGCGGCGAGAACCAGGCGGCGCGAAATGGCGGTCAACGGAGCGTTCTCCTACCTCTTGTCGGCGGCCTCCACCGCCTTGACCACGATATCCGGCGTCAGGATCGAGGGCAGGATAGCGCCCTCTCCCCGGCCCGAGCCATAGACCAGATAGAGCGGCACGCCGGCCCGGCCGTGGCTGGCCAGGTCCGCGGCGATGGTCGCGTCGCGCTTGGTCCAGTCGGCCTTCAGATAGGCGACCTTGTGGCGGGCGAAGGCGCTGGCGACCTGGTGCGTGGACAGCGCCACCTTGTCATTGACCTGGCAGGAGACGCACCACGCCGCCGTATAGTTGACGAACACCGGCCGCCCCTCGGCTCGCAGCGCCTCCAGCCGCGCGGGGCTGTAGGGCTCCGATCGCAGCTCGGCGGCCTTGTTCTGCGGCCAGACGACCAGCGCCAGGGCCAGGCCCGCGGCGAGGCCCGCGGCCAGGGTCAGGGACAGCGCCTTGTCGCCCGCCGCCGCGCGGCGCTGGGCGAGGCCCGCGAGCCAGGCGGCCAGGCCCACCAGCACCGCCCCGGCGAACAGCCTGGCCAGGTCCTCGGCGCCGGCCTGCTGGGCCAGCACCCAGGCGAGCCAGGCCGCCGCGGCGTACATCGGGAAGGCCAGCGCCTTGCGGAACAGCTCCATCCACGGCCCCGGACGCGGCAGCCGCGACAGCAGGCCGGGCGCAAAGGCCACCAGCACAAACGGCAGCGCAAAGCCGACGCCCAGCGCCAGGAAGACCGTCAGGGCGGCGACCGGCGTCTGGGTCAGGGCCCAGCCGAGCGCCGGACCCATGAACGGCGCGGTGCAGGGGGCCGCGACGATCACGGCGAGCGCGCCGGTGAAGAAGGCCCCGGCCAACCCGCCCCGGCTGGCCAGGCCCGCGCCGGCGCCCTGCAACGACGTCCCCAGCTCGAACAGGCCCGACAGGTTCAGCGCCACCGCCAGCATGAGCAGCGCCAGCACCGCCACCACCGGCGGCGACTGCAGCTGGAACCCCCAGCCGACCGCCGAGCCGGCGGCCTTCAAGGCGATCAGCCCGCCGGCCAGCGCCAGGAAGGTGGCGACAGCGCCTGCCCCGAAGGCCAGGCCGTGCCGGTGGGCTACGGTCCGCTCGCTGCCGCCATGGCCGACCAGGGATGCGGCCTTCATCGCCAGGATCGGGAAGACGCAGGGCATCAGATTGAGGATCAGACCGCCCAGGAAGGCGAAGAGCGCCGCCGCGGCGAGCCCCAGATCCGTCGCCCCGGCGGACCGGGCGGGCGGCGGACCGAGCCCAGACGCGCCAGGCGGGAGCGTTCCCGCGGTGGCGGCGATCTCGTAGGCATGGCCACCCACCGCCAGCACGCCCGCCAGGCTGGCCGGCGTCTTGCCGCCCTGGAAGGCGTAACCGGGCGCCAGCGTCAGGGTCAGCCCCTCAGGCCCGCGCTCGATGACCTGAGGCCTGGCGTGATCGATCACCGTGGAGTCGAACGGATAGAAATAGGCTCCGGCCATATCCGCGCCTTTGAGGCCCGGGCCGGTGACCGCCAGCGAGACTCCGGCCGGCCGCGCCTGGAAGACGGCCGCCAGGCCGGCGGGTCTTGGCGCCGCGGCCAGGGCTGTGGCGATCGCCCGGCCCCACCTGGGGTCCTCCGCCGCGCCGGTCGCCGTCACCGGCAGGTCGAGGGTGAGCGTGCTGTCCTCCGGCACGCAGACCTCGGCGCAGACCAGCAGCGAGACCTGGGCTCTCAGCGTCACCTTCTCGCCGGGCCTGGCGTTGGCCGGCGCGGTCAGCGGCGTCGCCAGCAGGACGTCATCCTCGTAGCCATAGTTCATCAGGGGTCCGACCGGGATGCGGCGCGGCGCCGGCCAGATGATCTCGCCCGCCCGCCAGCCGGCCGGCAGATCCCAGGTGATCCGCGTCGGCTCGCCGGAGTCGCCGGAATTGCGCCAGTAGGTGTGCCAGCCTTTCTGGATCTTTTGATGCAGAGCGACATGGAGGGTCTCGCCGGGCGCGACGCCCTGGCGGTCGGCGACCAGCTCGGTGGCCACGTGGCGGGCCGGCTGCGCGCCCGCAACAACGGTGGCCCCAAGGCTCATCGCCAGGGTCAGGATCAGGCCTGCCAGAAATCGCATCATCGCCTCGCCAGCGGCCCACCCCACTGCGGCGCTATATGGCCCGCCTTGGCGAGCGCGCAAAGCCGGGCTCGACTTGTGCGGCGGCGCACGGCCATCATCGGCCCGTCCGCCCCCCCGCGGACCAAGAGGATCCCTGATCGTGCCAGCGCCATTCGACGACATCCAGATCGGCCAGGTGGTTTCGCTGGGCGCCGCGGCCGTGGAGCCCGGGACGCTGCTGGCGTTCGTCACCGCCTTCGCCCCCGGCTGGGCCGTGGAGCGCGGGGCGCCCGACGCCATGGTCTACGCCATTTGGGCCAAGCTCGACGCGATCGCCCACACCGACTGGCCGCAGACCAAGCGCCTGGGCGTCGACGCCCTGCGCTGGGTGCGCAATCCACCCGCCGGCGAACTGCTGCGCGGCCGCATGACGGTGATGGCCAAGGACCCGGTCGGCGAGGGCAAGGGCATCATCATCGCCCAGCACGACCTCCTCGATGAGGCCGGCCGGCTGGTCTTTTCCTGCCTGACGCGAAGCGTCTTCGCGCGCGCCTAGACCCTG
Source organism: Phenylobacterium sp. (assembly GCF_031360265.1). Classification (GTDB taxonomy): domain Bacteria; phylum Pseudomonadota; class Alphaproteobacteria; order Caulobacterales; family Caulobacteraceae; genus Phenylobacterium. The sequence continues at coordinate 11,115 of NZ_JANMBF010000039.1, read as the reverse complement.
TCCCGGCTGACTTGGATCAAGTCAGCCGGGAAGGAACAGGGTCGTCGCTTATATCTGGAGCCCTTCTCCTCCACTCAGGTCGAGCCAACCTGAGCGGGAAGGGCTCTAGCTGTTCGCCGCGACCGGGGCCTGTTGTTGGGCTCGGGTCAGGGCCACGGCCACCAGCCGGTCCCAGCCGACCAGCGACAGCAGGTGGGCATAGATCTGGGCGAGCGCGCCGTTGTCGCGGATCTCCACCAGCTTGTCGGCGGGCAGCTTGTTGAGCTTTTCCTCGGAGACCCCGAAATATTCGGCGATCTGCTGCGGCTCGCCCGCCGCGCCGTCGGCATTCATCGGGGTGAAGTGGGCGGTCTTGGCCTCGAACAGATCCAGGTCCTTGAGCAGCTGAACAAAGCTCATGGTGCGCTGCCGCTCGATCTCGAAGTTGTTGCAGAAATCGATGCAGCCCTTGGTGTAGGCGCTGGGCTCGGTTCCCTCGAAGAACGGCATGTCGCCGCCCTCGACGATGAACTCGGCCGCGCGGTCGATGCACAGAACCATCTGCTTGCTGGCTTCGTCGTTGGCGAACACGAAGGGGTAGCGGCGGATATAGGCCGGGACATAGACGCCCGGCTCGAACAGGCCGTCGGCGCGCAGGAACATGTTTTCCCCGGCGTTCAGGCCCATCACGGCGATCGGCATCCTGTCGTCGCCGACGAAGATGATCGGCCCGGTCACCGCGGCCAGCGGGAACTCGCCCACGGTCAGCGGCACGGCGTGGCCGGCCCTGGCGAAGCCGAACGGGCCGTCCATGCGCTTGACGCCCAGCTTGCCGTGCATTTCCGGCGAGAGCGGCTCGGGCTTGGAGTAGAAGAGGACGTTGCCGGTGATGCCCGGCTGGCCGATGGTCGTCATGGAGCGCCTTCGAGGAACGAGGAGGGTGGCGGCGCGGAAAGCGGTCCGCGCGAGAAGTCGCCGCTTCTAGCCGATCAGGCCCCACCCCGCAAACTGGGCCCCGAAGGCGCCCTGCAAACCCTTGCGCCAGCCTCGGCGAGGCGCTTCAATCCGCCGCATAATCGACCGGCCGCCAGAGCCACCCGCATTTCGGAGGACGCCTCTTGCCCATCTTCTATCCGGACATCCTGGACCAGACCACCGCGGCGCGAACCTTCACCTATGGCGACAAGGACGTGATGCTCTATGCGCTGGGCGTCGGCATGAGCCACGATCCGATGGACGAGCGCGAACTGGCGTTCACCTACGAAAAGGACCTCAAGGTGATCCCCACCGCGGCCACGGTGCTCGCCTCGGGCCTGGGCCGCCCGGCGCGCGGCGCCGAGCCGGCCGCCCAGAAACCGGGGCATCGCCAAAGCGTGATCAACTACCTGATGGTGGTGCACGGCGAGCAGAAGGTCGAGCTGCACAGGCCACTGCCGACCTCGGGAACCTTCACCGCCCAGGGCCGCACGATCGGCGCCTACGACAAGGGCAAGGACAAGGGCGCGGTGATCGTCAACGAGACCGTCTGGACCGACGAGGCCGGCGAGAAGGTCGCCACCCTGACCGGCTCGACCTTCGCGCGCGGCGACGGGGGGTTCGGCGGCCCGTCCGAGGGCCAGCCCGAGCCGCATGCGATTCCCGACCGCAAGCCCGACCTGTCGGTGGATATACCGACGCGGGAGGACCAGGCCCTGCTCTACCGGTTGAACGGCGATCGCAACCCGCTGCATTCCGACCCGGACTCGGCCAGGCGGTCGGGCTTCCCGCGGCCGATCCTGCATGGCCTGTGCACCTACGGCATCACCTGTCGCGCGGTGCTGCAGGCGATAACCGGCTTTGATCCCGACCAGATCCTCAGCCACCAGGCGCGCTTCTCGGCGCCGGTGTTTCCGGGCGACACCATCACCGTGGACCTCTGGAAAGACCGCGGCGTCATCTCCTTCGAGGCCCGGGTCAAGGCGCGGGACGCCAAGGTGATCAGGAACGGCAAGACCGTCCTGCGCGCCTGACGCCCCCGGAGGCCCTTTGACCCGGCCCGTCGCCTTTGCCGCCGCCGCGGCTGTGCTGACGCTCGGCGCGGCGCCGCTTGCGCCCGTGGCCGATCCGTCCCTGGCCCATCCGGTCGCCACGCGGCTGACCGGCTATCTGCGACCCGACGCCCTGGACGGCAAGACCATCCTGGGCCCGCCGCCGGCGATCGACAGCCCCGAAGACAAGGCCGACCGGGCGGCCTATCAGGCGACCCGTGCGCTGGAGGGCTCCCCCCGGTGGAAACAGGCCCAGCAGGACAACGACCTGTGGACCGGCGGCGCGCAGCGGCGGCTCACCTGCGCCATGGGACGCGATCTGGCCGCCAGGAGCCTGGCCGGGACGCGACGGCTGCTGCACCGGGTCGAGCTTGACGTGCACACCGTCGGCACGCCGCCCAAGGACTTCTATGGCCGCCTGCGCCCACCGATCGGCGACAGCCAGCCGCTCTGCGTGCCCCGCGGTCCCTGGCTGCAGACCAACGCCTCCTACCCCTCCGGCCATGCCATGACCGGCTGGGCCTGGGCGCTGATCCTGGCGGAGATCGCGCCCGCCAAGGCCAGCGCCCTGATGGTCGCCGGCCGCGAGATCGGGCAGAGCCGGGTGGTCTGCGGGGTGCATTTCCCCAGCGACGTCGCCGCCGGCCGCGACCTGGGCGCCGCCATGGTCGCCCGCCTGCACGCCGACCGCGCCTTCCAGGCCGACCTCAGGGCGGCGAAGCTTGAGCTGGCGAAGGCGCCGCAACCGCGCGACTGCCCGTCCGCCTAGGTTGAGGACCCATATCCCTTTGCTCGTCATGGCCCGGCTTGTCCGGGCCACCTATGATCTCCGCCTCGATCAGTAAGGAGCCGGCGGCGGCGTCCCGTTCAATCTTCATCGCGGAGACCATGGGTCGCCCGGACGAGCCGGGCGATGACGTTCCATAATGAATTCAATATCCTGTAAGGGTGTTGAGTCTAACGCCGGAGCGCATAGACCACGTGCCGCCGCAGCGGATGGTCGGCGGCAAGCCTCGGATGATTGAAGTCGCGCCACGGCTCAGGCGTCATCCCGATGCGCCGCATGACGGCCTGGGACCTGAGGTTCGTAAGCGCAGTGATCGCCACTACCTCGGGCGGCTTCAGCTCGGCGAAAGCCCAGTCCACCGCGCCTTGCGCCGCCTCGCTCGCATAGCCGTGGCCCCAGTTCGCCGGTGACAGACGCCAGCCGACCTCGACGGCCGGTCCCGGCGGCATGTCCGCCGACATGGCGAGCAATCCGGCCATGCCGACGATCACGCCGTCCGCCTTGCGTTCGACCGTCCAGAACCCGAAGCCATGCTCGGTGATGTGGGCCAGAACGCGGTCGATCATCGCGTCGTTTTGCTCTGACGTCAGGGTCGATCCCAGCCAATCGCCCACCCGTCGATCGCCATTCATCGCTGCCAATGCCATGCGGTCGCGATCCTCCGGAGGCCGCAGGATGAGACGCTCGGTCTCGATCAAGCGGGCCGGCCCTCAGTCAGCGCGCCATACAGATCCGGCCGGCGGTCGCGGAAGAAGCCCCAGGCGGCGCGGTGGACGCTAAGGAAGTCCAGATCGAACGCGGCCACCAGCGCGCCTTCGTCCTCGCGTCCGAACGCGGCGACCAGGTCGCCCCGATGGTCGGCGATGAAGCTGGAGCCATAGAACTGCTGGCCGCCGTTCGGATAGCCCTCCCAGGGCTCGAACCCCGTGCGGTTGGCGCCCACGACGGGGATCACGTTGGAGACCGCGTGGCCCTGCATCGCGCGCCGCCAGGGCGCGGCGGTGTCCAGCGTCGCGTCGTGCGGCTCCGAGCCGATCGCGGTGGGATAGAGCAGCACCTCGGCCCCCATCAGCGCCATCGCCCGCGCGCATTCGGGATACCACTGGTCCCAGCAGATGCCGACGCCCAGCCGGCCGAACCGCGTGTCCCAGACCCGGAACCCGGTGTCGCCGGGGCGGAAATAGTACTTTTCCATATAGCCCGGCCCGTCGGGGATATGGCTCTTGCGATAGACGCCGAGCAGGCTCCCGTCGGCGTCGGCCATCACCAGGCTGTTGAAATAGTGCGGCCCCTCGCGCTCGAAGATCGAGATCGGCAGGACGACACCCAGCTCCTGAGCCAGCGGCGCCAGCGCGGTGACGCACGGATGCTCGCGCCACGGATGGGCCTGGCGGAACCACCGCTCCTCCTGGGCGACGCAGAAATAGGGACCCTGGAACAGCTCCGGCGGCAGGATCACCTGGGCGCCCCGGCCCGCGGCCTCGCGGATCAGCTCGGCCACGCGGGCGATGTTGGCCGCCAGGTCGAGGCTAAAGGGCGCCTGCAGCGCGGCGACGGTGACCTTGCGGCTCATCCGGCGGGCTCCTGCTGGGTGATGCAGTGGAACGAACCCCCGCCGCTGAGGATCGCGGTCGAGGGCAGGCCGATCACGGTGCGGCCGGGGAACAGCTGCTCCAGCGCCTGCACCGCGAAGGCCCCCGGGCGGTCCTCGTAGATCGGCGCGATGACAGCCCCGTTGGCGATCAGGAAGTTCATGTGGCTGGCCGGGGCCGCGGCGCCCTGGCCGTCGTCGATCCAGCCGGGCGAGGCAATGCGCACGACCCGCAGCCGCCTGCCCGCCGCATCGGTCATCGCCGCCAGCCGGCGCGCGGCGTCGTCATAGGCCTGGGCGTTCGGATCGCCGCGCCCCCAGGCCACCGGGCAGGCGACGACGCCGGGCGCCACGAACCGCGCCAGGTTGTCCACATGACCGTCCGTGTGGTCATGGGCCAGGCCCTCCCCCAGCCACAGCACCTTGCGCGCGCCCAGCGCCTCGGCCAGCGCCGCCTCGGCCAGCGCTTCCGTCCAGCCGGGGTTGCGATTGGGGTTCAGCAGGCACTGACCGGTGGTCAGCACCGTGCCCTCACCGTCGTGATCGACCGCCCCGCCTTCGAGGATGAAGTCGTGGGCGACCCGGGGCGCGCCGGCCGCCGCGGCGATCTGACCGGCCACCGTGTCATCGTGCTCCAGCGCGTACTTGCCGCCCCAGCCGTTGAACCGGAAGCCTTGCGCGCGCCCGTCCGACGTGAAGATCGGGCCGGTGTCGCGCAGCCAGATGTCGCCGAAGGCCCCCGCGACGATCTCCACCCCCGCCACGTCGCCGAGCAAGGCCCGCGCGTCCGCCTCGCCCCGCACCGAGCCGGTCATCAGCCGCACACGCTCCGCGCCCGGTCCGGCCAGCGCGCGCGCCAGGGCCGCGACCTCGGCCTGGGCTGGCGCGAGATTGTCCTCCCAGAGGTCAGCATGGCTGGGGAAGCCCAGCCACATCGCCCGGTGGGCCGCCCATTCGGCGGGAACGGAAAAGCGCATCGCAACCTCGAAACGAAGAGCCGCGCCAGATGGGGCCGGCCTGTTCCTGCGTCAAGCGCCCAAGCAAAGGGGCGGCCCGTCGCCGGGCCGCCCCTGTCCTAGTCAGCGCCCGCGATCAGAACTCGTAGCGCAGGCTGATCTGCGCGTACCAGAGCGACAGGCCGGAGTTGCGCGCCTTGGAAACCGAGGTCGGCACATTGGAGTAGAGATATCCCGCGCAGACCGGATTGGCGCTTGGCGCCGAGGTGGAGGTGGTCGCAACCCCGGCGGCGTCGGTGCATTGCACCCGGGCGAGCTGGATATTCGAGGTCCCCGCCGGGTCGACGTACTCGGCGACCTGACCCCAGTTGCTGTTGAGCAGGTTCAGAACGTTGCGAATATCGGCCTGAATGCGGAACTTGTGACCCGATATAAAGCTCGGGAGTTGCTGACTGATCGACAGATCCAGGCGATTAACAGCCGCGTTGTCGTTCGAATACTTATCAACCAGGCCGACGGGCAGTTTGAAATTGGTCACGTGGCGCTTGAAATTGTCCAGGTTCGCCTGGCTCGAGAAGGTCACGATCCCCACTCTCAGCGGGTTCGCCGGATTGATCGGGGCGTTGAAGTCCGGGACGTAGAGCGCCTGCGCGGTTCGGGTCACCCCGAAGACCTGGCTGCGCCCGCTGGCCGCGTCGGACATGGTGAAGCCGTAAGGCCGCCCGTCCTGGCGTTCCGCGAACAGCGCGACGCGGGTTTCATTGTCCCCGAAGAAGTTGTGGTGGTAGCCGAACTCGGCCTTGTAGCGGTTGGGGATTTCGTAGACCGAGCGACCCAGGAAGTCGTGGTTTGGATCGAGACCCGCGGGAACCGAGTTGTAGAGCGAGCCGGCGGTCGTGCCGAAGAACAGGCCGGCCGTCAGGTCGCGGACCTGCTGGCGAGCGTAGCCGAAGCTGAAATCTCCGCCCCAGTCCCAGGACTTCGAGATCGAGACAGATGCGGTGTAGGACCGCCCCTTGCTGCTGGTTCCCTCGATGATGTCGTTGCCGCCGTTGGGGGTGGCGCCGCCATTGGAATTCTTGCCGGGAACCGCGCCGAGGCCATCGTAGCGGATCCGCCCGTCCGGCAGGAACTGCGGGACGCCATTGATGATCAGCTGCTGGGCTCGCGCATCGTAGAAGGTGAGATCGTGCTGCACCTTGGTGGCGACCAGGTCGGCCGCCAGACGCCACCCGTCCCAGACTTCCCATTGGCCCGACAGGAAGGCCTTCCACTGAGCGGGCATCTGATAGGTCGGCGACAGGGCGATCACCGATCCCGTCGGTGAGATCTGCGGCGCGCCCGTCAGCGTGCCCTGCTGCAGCTGCTGGACGAGGCTTGGAATCTGGTAGCCGAAATTCGGGTCGCTGGCGAGATTGTCCAGCGCGGCCGAACCGATGGCCTGGCTGAAGCCGGGCGTGTTGAAGTTGTCGGTAAAGCCCGCCGCGCCCGCCCCGCGCCGGATGTCGATCTGGGTGGTCTTGTAGCCGGTGTTGTAGAAGGGAGAGCCGGTCAGCACGTCGGGCGTGCCCCCCGAAAACAGGCCAAGGCCGCCGCTGATCTTCAGGTTGGGCGTCGCCCGCCATTCCGCCGAGACGCGCGGCATGACCACGTGCAGGCCATCGATGGTCTTGTTGTTTGAAAAACCCTGCCGCGCGACGAAGTTGGGGTTGGTGAGCGGCTTGTCAGGATAGTCATAGGAATCGATCCGCACCCCGGCCGCGACCTTGAGGTCGTCGGTGACCTGCAAGGTGTCCTGGGCGAAGCCGGAATAGACCCAATAGGTGGTGGCGAAGCCCGCGTCCTTCGGATTGCCGGTAATCGAATTCTGATATTGCAGTTCGCTGGCCCGGCCGGCGGTGAAATCGGCCAGGGAGTCGAAATAATAGATGCCGTGCGACTGGTTGACGAACAGGTCGAGCGGCTGCGCCCGGCGGGCCTGGACCCCGAACTTGAACAGGTGCTGCGACATCGAATACTCGCCGGTCAGCTGGAACCGCAGCTCCTTTTCGCCGAGCGAATTGGCGTGGCGGAACTGGTCGGGCCCGAAATTGACCTGATCAAAGCTGCTCGGGCAGCTCAGCGGCGTGGAGTCCGAGGTCGGTGCGGTGCAGACCCGCACATCGGCGTAGTTCTGGCCGCTCGGCGGCGTCTGCATATCGACGAAGGTCCGGGTCGTGGCCTTGAAGAAGGTCGAGAAGCGATCCGTCCATTTGGAATGCAGCTCGAACGTCGCGGCCTTGTCGCTGTCGAATTTTGTGTAGTTCTGCGAGTCCAGCTGGATCGTCGTAATGCCGAGCGCCGGGCGCAGGACGTTGGAGGATTCCGCGTAGCGATAGCTCAGGCTGGCCCGCTGGCCGTCGGTGATGTTCCAGTCCAGCTTGATCGAATATTTCTTGTCCAGGACCGGTGTGGTGGCCGACACGCCGCCCGGATTGAACTTGCTGGCGTATCTGGAATTGTAGGCGTTGACGACGGAATCCAGCGTGGCCTGGGTGCCGTTGTTGAGGAACGTGTTCGGCGCGCCGGAACCGGCAACGCCGAACTGGGTCACGTCGGAGGTGGTGTAGGTCTCATACGACGCGGCGAAGAACACGTGATCGCGCCAGATCGGCCCCGAGAGAAAGGCGCCGTAGTTGGTCTGCGAGATCGGGGATTTGATCCGGTTGCCCTCGATCTTGGTGCCGACTAGGCCGTCGTTCAGGTAGTTGTCGAAGATCGCCCCGTGGAAGGTGTTTCCGCCGGAGCGCAGCGCCAGGTTCAGGGCGCCGCCGACAAAATCGCCATTTTCGACGTCGGTCGGCACCGCGGCCACCGCGAACTGTTCGATGGCGTCGAGGTTTATCGGGCCGCGGGCGGTGGTCAGGCCCCCTTGGTTCAGGCCGAACTGATCCTGCGCCGACACGCCGTCAACGGCGATCCGATTGTAGCGGGGATTGGAGCCGGCGATGGAGATGCCGCCGCCGTTGACGCCAAGCCGCGCCCCGCTGTTCAGGTCCGCGGCCACCAGCATGTCGCGCCGGGCCAGGTCGCGGGGGTCGCGGTTGACGCTGACCACCTCCTGGATGGCCAGCCGATTGAGCACGGTCTTCGGACCCTGGTCTGAGTCCTTGATGCCGGCGGCGGTGATGACGACTTCCTCGACCTCGTTGGCGCCAGTCATGTCGATATTGATGTCGGTGGTCTTGCCGACCTCGAGGAACACGCCGTTCAACACGCGCGGCGGCAGGCCCTTGCTGGTGGCGGTCACCGTGTAGGGACCGCCGATCCGCAGGCCGCGGGCGTCGAATCCGCCGCCGGCTTCGGTCGCCGTTATGGCGCGCGTCCCGGAGGGGGTGTGCAGCAGCACGACCGAGGCGCCGGCCACGGGCTTTCCGCCAACGGTGACCGTGCCGTGGACGGCCGAGGTGGTTTCCTGCGCGTGCGCCGCGCTCGCCAGCATCAGGACCGCCAGCGATGCGCCGGCGGTCAGCCTCGTTGTTCCCGTCATGATAGATCCCCTCTGGTGGCGCCCGGACCGTCGCCCGGACGGCGCCGCTGCCTTGATTTCGCCCTATAGCGTGGAAATCGCCGGTTTGGGTGACGGTTTTGCTACGCGCAGGCCCGGTCGGGCGCGGACGCCGCAAGGTGTGGCGCCGGCGCCATTGCGCCGGGCGCCGGAAGGGATCTGAGGAGGCCGCGAGGGCCGCGCCTCAGCCCTTGCCCCAGATCGTCCGCAGCGCCCGGTCACGCCCGCAGCCGACGCGATAGGCCATATAGTTCACTGGGTTCTTGTCGGCGTAGTGCTGGTGATAGGTCTCACCCATCCAGAAGGTCGTCGGACCCAGGACCAGAGTCCTGACGTTGGTTCCCAGCTGCTTGCCGATCTGCGCCTTGACCTGCTCGGCCTGGGCTTTCTCGGCGGCGTCGGCGGCGAACACCGCCGTGCGATAGGAGGGCCCCTGGTCGCAGATCTGGCCGTTCGGGTCGGTCGGGTCGATGTGGTGGAAGAAGGCGTTGACCAGCTGCGGATAGCTGATCACAGCCGGGTCATAGGTCACCCGGATGGATTCCAGGTAGCCCTCGTGGTTCTCGTAGGACGGGGTCCTGCCCGTGCCGCCGGCATAGCCCACCACCACGTCCCTGACGCCGGGCGTGTGCTCGATGTCGTGCTGGGCCGACCAGAAACAGCCCCCAGCGAAGACCGCGGTCTTAAGGGCGCCCGCGGCGGCCGGCGCGGCGTTGGCGATCAGCATGGCCGTGACGGCGATGGTCGCGAAGAGACGGGTTTTCATGGCGTTCTCGTGCAGGTGGCCAGGGAGGTGGATCAGCCTCATATACGATGCCTAGACGCGAGCGGTTACAAGGCCATCGAAGCGCGGCGCGCTGTGCGCAATCCCTTTTCTTGTGACGTCATGGCCGGCTCGTCCGGGCCAGCCATGATCTCCGTGCTGGAAGGATCGGAATCCGGAGGCGCCGGGGCGCTCTGATCGTCACCGCCGAGATCATGGGTCACCCGGACAAGCCGGGTGATGACGAGCATTGGAAGCCGCCAACCTAGGCGAGCGCGACCTCGAAGGTCGCCTCGGTCTTGGCCTTGACCTCGTCGAGGGTGACGCCGGGCGCCATCTCCAGCAATCTGAGCGGCGCCTTGCCGCGGGCGACGTCGAAGACGCCCAGTTCGGTGACCACCAGGTCGACCACCGCCAACCCGGTGAGCGGCAGCGTGCAGGCCGCAACCAGCTTGGAGGCTCCCGATTTCTCGGTGTGCTCCATCACCACCACCACGCGCTTGACGCCGGCTACCAGGTCCATGGCCCCGCCCATGCCCTTGACCATCTTGCCGGGCACCATCCAGTTGGCCAGGTCGCCGTTGGCCGCCACCTGCATGGCGCCCAGAACGCTGAGGTCGATGTGCCCGCCGCGGATCATCGCGAAGCTGTCGGCGCTGGAGAAATAGGACGAGGACGCCAGCTCGGTGATCGTCTGCTTGCCGGCATTGACCAGGTCGGCGTCGATCTCGTCCTCATAGGGGAACGGCCCCATGCCCAGCATGCCGTTCTCGCTCTGCAGGGTCACCTGCACGCCTGCGGGTATGTAGTTGGCCACCAGCGTGGGGATGCCGATCCCCAGGTTCACGTAGAAGCCGTCGCGCAGCTCCATCGCGGCGCGCGCGGCGATCTGTTCGCGGGTCCACATCAGGTGTTGGCCTTTTCGCGCGGCCGGGTGGTGGCCTGTTCGATGCGTTTTTCGAAATGCGCGCCCTTGAAGATCTGATCCACATAGATGCCGGGGGTGTGGATGTTGTCCTTGTCGAGCTGGCCGGTGACCACCAGCTCCTCGACCTCGACGACGGTGACCTTGGCGGCGGTGGCCATCATCGGGTTGAAGTTCCGCGCCGTGCGGCGATAGACGAGGTTGCCCTCGTGATCGCCCATCCACGCCTTGACGATGGCAAGGTCGGCGGTCAGCCCGCGCTCCATCACATACATTTCGCCGTCGAATTCGCGGACTTCCTTGCCCTCGGCCACCAGGGTGCCGACCCCGGTCTTGGTGAAGAAGGCCGGGATGCCCGCCCCGCCGGCCCGGATGCGCTCGGCCAGGGTGCCCTGGGGGTTGAACTCCAGCTCCAGCTTGCCGGAGAGGTAAAGCTCGGCGAACAGCTTGTTCTCGCCCACATAGCTGGAGATCATCTTCTTGATCTGGCCGCCGGCCAGCAGGATGCCCAGTCCGAAGTCGTCGATCCCGCAGTTGTTG
>NZ_JANMBF010000029.1:0-2444 GCF_031360265.1 Phenylobacterium sp. | reverse complement strand
GTCGGCCCTGGCGCTGGTCCACCAGCGCTTCTCCACCAACACCTTCCCGTCCTGGAAGCTGGCGCACCCCTACCGGTTCATCGCCCACAACGGCGAGATCAACACCGTGCGCGGCAACGTCAACTGGATGAACGCGCGGCGCCGGTCGATGGAAAGCGACCTGCTGGGGCCTGACCTCAACAAGATGTGGCCGCTGATCCCGCACGGCCAGTCCGACACCGCCTGCCTGGACAACGCGCTGGAGCTGCTGGTGGCCGGCGGCTATCCGCTGGCCCAGGCGGTGATGATGCTGATGCCCGAGGCCTGGGCCGGCAACCCGCTGATGGACGCCAGGCGCCGCGCTTTCTACGAGTACCATGCCGCCCTGATGGAGCCTTGGGACGGGCCGGCGGCGGTGGCCTTCACCGACGGCCGCCAGATCGGCGCGACCCTTGACCGCAACGGCTTGCGGCCCGCGCGCTTCATCATCACCGACCAGGACCATGTGATCATGGCCTCCGAGGTCGGCGTGCTCGACATTCCCGAGGAACGGATCATCCGCAAATGGCGCCTGCAGCCGGGCAAGATGCTGCTGATCGACATGGAAGAAGGCCGGATCATCGAGGACGAGGAGATCAAGCGCACCCTCGCCGCGGCCGAACCCTATGAAGACTGGCTGGCGGACACCCAGTTCAAGCTGGAGGAACTGGCGCTCGCCGCGGAGCCCGAGACGCCGCTGTCCAACGATCCGGCGACCCTGCGCGATCGTCAGCAGGCCTTTGGCTACACCCAGGAGGACCTGGCCTTTTTCCTGGAGCCTATGGCCAGGACCGGCGAGGACCCGATCGGCTCGATGGGATCGGACACGCCGATCGCCGTGCTCTCGCGCCGGCCCAAGCTGCTCTACGAGTATTTCAAACAGAATTTCGCCCAGGTGACCAACCCGCCCATCGACCCGATCCGCGAGGAGCTGGTGATGAGCCTGGTGTCGATGATCGGGCCGCGTCCGAACCGGCTGGGCCGCCAGGCCGGCACCCACAAGCGGCTCGAGGTCGCCCAGCCGATCCTCACCGACGAGGATCTGGCCAAGATCCGCTCGATCAATGAGCTGCTGGACGGCGCTTTCCGCACGGCGACCCTGGACGCCACCTGGCCGGCCGGCGAAGGCGCCAATGGCCTTGAGCCGGCGCTTGAGCGGCTCTGCCGCGAGGCCACCGACTGCGTGCTGGCCGACATGAACATCCTGATCCTGTCGGACCGCGCGACGGGGCCCGACCGCACGCCGATCCCCGCGGCGCTGGCCACCGCGGCCGTGCACCATCACCTCATCCGCCAGGGCCTGCGCATGCAGACCGGACTGGTCATCGAGACCGGTGAAGCGCGCGAGGTGCATCACTTCTGCGTCCTGGCCGGCTATGGCGCCGAGGCGGTGAACCCCTATCTGGCGTTCCAGACCCTGGAACAGTTGCGCGCCCAGAACGGACTTTCCCAATCGGCCTACGAGGTCCGCAAGAACTACATCAAGGCCATCGGCAAGGGTGTGCTGAAGGTGATGTCGAAGATGGGCATCTCCACCTACCAGTCCTATTGCGGGGCTCAGATCTTCGACGCGGTCGGCCTCTCCACCGGCCTGATCGAAAAGTATTTCACCGGCACCGCCTCGACGATCGAGGGCGTGGGGCTTGCGGAGATCGCCGGCGAGGCTGTGCGCCGCCACCGCGACGCCTATGGCGACAACCCGATCTACGCCACGATGCTGGATGTCGGCGGCCAGTACGCCTGGCGGCTGCGCGGGGAAACCCACGCCTGGACGCCGGACTCGGTCTCCAGCCTGCAGCACGCGGTGCGCGGCAATCTGCCGGACGCCTATCGCGCCTTCGCCAAGACCATCAACGAGCAGTCCGAGCGGCTGCTGACCCTGCGTGGCCTGATGCGGATGAAGCCGGCGGACACTCCGATCCCGCTTGAGGACGTCGAGCCGGCGTCGGAGATCGTCAAGCGCTTCGCCACCGGGGCCATGAGTTTCGGCTCGATCAGCCGCGAGGCGCACACCACCCTGGCGGTGGCCATGAACCGCATCGGCGGCCGCTCGAACACCGGCGAGGGCGGCGAAGAGTCCGACCGCTACAAGCCGCTGCCCAACGGCGACTCCATGCGCTCGGCGATCAAGCAGGTGGCCTCGGGGCGGTTCGGCGTCACCACCGAATACCTGGTCAACGCCGATGACATCCAGATCAAGATGGCCCAGGGCGCAAAGCCTGGCGAGGGCGGCCAGTTGCCCGGCTACAAGGTCGACAAGAACATCGCCCGGGTGCGCCATTCGACTCCCGGCGTCGGCCTGATCTCGCCGCCGCCGCATCACGACATCTACTCCATCGAGGATCTGGCCCAGCTGATCCACGATCTGAAGAACGTGAACTCCAAGGCGCGGATTTCGGTCAAGCTGGTTGCGGAAGTCGGCGTCG
>NZ_JANMBF010000175.1:0-4445 GCF_031360265.1 Phenylobacterium sp. | reverse complement strand
CATATAGAAATGAAGCGTTGAGATTGCAAGATTTCCCTAGGGTGGGAGCGGTGGCGTCGTTGCGACGCAGCATCGTTTTGTAGGCCGTCTCCCGTCAGCCGCTGTCGTCCTCGTCGGGGAGGTCGTCGGCGGGGCCGGCTTCATAGAGCAGCAGGTCGCCGGGCTGGCAGTCGAGTTCGCGGCAGAGGGCCGCCAGCGTCGAGAACCGCACCGCGCGGGCCTTGCCGGTCTTCAGGATCGACAGGTTGGCGATGGTCACGCCGACGCGGTCGGCGAGTTCGGTGAGCGACATGCGACGGTCGAACAGCACGCGGTCGAGATGGACGCGAATGGGCATGTGCGCGGTGGCCTAGATGGTCAATTCGGCTTCGCGCCGCAGCCGGGCGCCTTCGCGGAACACCTCGGCCAGCACGAACACCACCAGCACGGAAAACCAGGCGGTCAGGCTGAAATTCGGCTTCACGTCCTTCACCCAGGGAACCAGCGTCGAAACGCCCCAGACCCCATAGCGGCCCACTTCCAGGGCCGCCAGCATCAGGCCGATAAGCCGCAGCCGCTGGACGTTCTGCGGATGGAACGGATCGCCGGCGGTCAGGGTCAGGAAAATCCGCCGCAGGGCGTGAACGATGGTCAGCACACCCGTGAGCGACAGGGCGAACACCAGCAGCATGCCGGCGAACAGCGGCCCGCGGCGCGCCACCACGGCGGCGTTGTTGCTGAGCATGTCGGGGAACAGGTCGGGGTTGAAGCTGAACACCAGCGCCGCCAACAGGGCCAGCCCCACGACGCCCAGAGTGATCCACAGGGCGGCGAAGACCACGTCGAGGATGATCTTCAGGAAGCTGGAGACCGACCCCGGCCCTAACGCGCGCATACCACGGTCTCCCCGATCAGCCCCGGTTGGACGCCGGCGGCGCCGCGGCCCGCCCGCGCGGCGTCCTTGCGGGACGCGGCCGGAGCGGGCTGGACGAACCGCAAGACGGCCTGAACCTAGTGGATCGAAGCGGCGGCGGCGAGCGCCAGCATCGGCGTGGCGGCCAACGCCAGCACCAGGCTGAGCGAGATGCGGTCGAAGGTCTTCATCATCGAGGCGAACATTGTGCAGTCTCCTTAGGCTTGCCGCGGTGCGGCGGATCGATGGGGCGGTGTCCCGTCCCGATGTCGACAGTCAATATGTCCGCATCGATTAGCAATCAAATGAATATCGATTAACAATGTTAAACTTTTGCAATGCAACCGGCCGGCGCGGCGCTATGGTCGCGGCCCGCCCGGACGGAGTGAACACCATGGCGCTGAAGCTGGAGCCCGGAACCCGCCTGGTGGTGGCCACCCACAATCCCGGCAAGGCCCGCGAGCTGGCGGAAATCCTCGAGCACCGCTTCGACCTGGTGACCGCTGGCGCGCTGGGCCTGGCCGAGCCGGACGAGACCGAGACCACCTTCGTCGGCAATGCGCTGCTCAAAGCGCGCGCGGCGGCGCAGGCCAGCGGCCTGGTCGCCCTGGCCGACGATTCCGGGCTCTGCGTCGCCGCGCTGGATGGCGCGCCGGGGATCTATTCGGCGCGCTGGGCGGGACCGGGCCGCGATTTCGCCGTGGCGATGGGCAAGGTCGAGGAACGGCTGGAGGAGGCCGGCGGCGCCGATTTCAGCGCCTGGTTCACCTGCGCGCTGGCCGTGGCCTGGCCGGATGGGCCGGCGGTGGTGGTCGAGGGCCGGGTGGCGGGGACGCTGACCTTCCCGCCGCGCGGCGACCGGGGCTTCGGCTACGATCCGATCTTCCTGGCCGACGGCCTGGACCAGACGTTCGGCGAGATCGAGCCTAAGCGGAAGGACGCCATGAGCCACCGGGCCCGCGCCTTCGCCAAACTCAAGGCCGCGCTCTGGTGAGCCTCGCCCCGCCGCTGGGCGCCCCAAGGCTCGGCGTCTATATCCACTGGCCCTATTGCGCGCGGATCTGCCCCTACTGCGACTTCAACGTCTTCCGGCATCGACCCGATCGCAAGGGCGATGAGCCCGCCGCCCTGGCCCGCGCCATCGTCGCCGACCTGGCCGCGCAGCGCGACCTGACCGGGCCCCGGGACCTGGTCTCGATCTTCCTGGGGGGCGGCACGCCCTCGCTGATGGACCCGGACTGGGCGGGGCAGATGATCGCCGCCTGCCGGCGCCTGTGGACCGCCGCGCCGGACCTGGAGGTGACGCTGGAGGCCAATCCCACCGACGCGGAAGCCGGGCGGTTCGCGGCCTTCGCCGACGCCGGCGTGGGCCGGCTGTCGCTGGGCGTCCAGGCGCTCGACGATGAGGCCCTGGTCCTCCTGGGTCGCAACCACGACGCCGCCGCCGCCATTCGCGCGACGCAGGCCGCCCGGCGCGCCTTCCCCCGCCTCTCCATCGACCTGATCTACGCCCGGCCCGGCCAGACGCCGGCGGCGTGGCGCGATGAACTCACCCGCGCGCTGGACCTGGGCGCGGAGCATGTCTCGCCCTACCAGCTGACCATCGAGGCGGGCACCGCCTTCGATCGCGCCGTGCGGCGCGGCGCGCTGGTTCCGCCCGACGCCGAGACAGGCGCGGCGCTCTTCGACACCACCGGGGCCGTGCTGGCGGCCGCCGGCTTCGACGCCTACGAGGTCTCCAACCACGCCCGGGGCGCGGCCGCCCGCTCGCGCCACAACCTGGTCTACTGGCAGGGCCAGGACTATCTGGGCGTCGGCCCCGGCGCCCATGGACGGATCACGCTGGAGGGCGCGCGCCAGGCGACCTGGTCCGCCGCCAGGCCCGCCGACTATCTCGCCCGCGTCGCCGACGCCGGCACGGGCGTGGCCACCCGCGAGCGCTTGAGCCCGCGCGAAGCGGCCCAGGAACGCCTGCTGAGCGGCCTGCGGATCACCGAGGGCGTGGCCATGGCCGACGTCGCGGCGCTGGCCATCCCGGCGGACCGGATCGCCCGCCTGATCGACCTGGGCCTGCTGGCCGACGACCCCCACCGCCTGCGCGCCACGCCGGCCGGGCGGCTGCTGCTGGATCGGCTGACGGTTGAGCTGGCGGTCTGAAGATAGGAATTGAAACACGGTGATGCGGGAATTACGGTGACAGATGCAATAACCCCTTAACCAGACGTGCTCGGCCCTGGTCCTGGCGGGTTAAGGGGTTATTGCAACTGTCACCGTAATTACCGTAATAAGCACCGTAGTTGGCTGGGATCACGACGCTTGCCTTCCGCCCCCTGACCGGCGAACCCTCCGGCCATGGTCAGAGGTCTTGCCCCGCCCGCCCTGGACGACGCGCCGCTGGCGCCGGGGCTCTATGTGGTGGCGACGCCGATCGGCAATCTGCGGGACATCACGCTGCGGGCGCTGGACGTGCTGAGCGCCGCCGACCTGGTGCTGGCCGAGGACACCCGGGTAGCCGGCAAGCTGCTGCAGGCCTACGGGCTTTCCGCCAGGCTGGAACGCTATGACGAGCATGCCGCCGAGCGGGGCGGAGCCAAGGCGCTGGCGGCGCTGGCGCAGGGCAAGCGGGTGGCGCTGGTCTCCGACGCCGGGACCCCGCTGGTGTCGGACCCCGGCTATCGGATCGTGCGCGAGGCCGCCGCGGCCGGCCATCCGGTGTTCCCGATCCCCGGGCCGTCCGCCCTGCTGGCGGGCCTGTCCGCCGCCGGCCTGCCTACCTACCGGTTCCTGTTCGCGGGCTTCCCGCCGCCGAAGAGCGCCGCGCGGCGCAGCTTCCTTGCGGACCTGGCGCCGATCCGCGCGACCCTGGTGTTCTTCGAGGGCGGGTCGCGGCTGGCGGCGAGCCTGGCCGACATGGCCGCGGTGCTCGGCGCCCGCGAGGCGGTGGTCTGCCGCGAACTGACCAAGCTCTATGAGACGCTCTATCGCGGGCCGCTGGCCGTGCTGGCCGCCGACCCCAGGCTCGAGGCGCCGAAGGGCGAGATCGTCATCCTGGTGGGGCCGGGCGCGGCGGCGGTCGCCAGCGCCGGCGACATCGACACCGCGCTCGCCGACGCGCTTTTGCGACTGCGTCCGGCCGAGGCCGCCGCCGAGGTGGCCGCCGCGCTGGGCCTGTCGCGCCGCGACGTCTATCGGCGCGCGATGGCGATGCGGGCTGAGCCATGAGCCAGGCCCGGCGCGCCCGCGGCGCGGCCTCGCGCCTGGCCGGGCGCCACGCCGAGGTGCTGGCGGCGATCTGGCTGATGGCCAAGGGCTATCGCATCCTGGGCTTTCGGCTGAAGACCCCGCAGGCGGAGATCGACATCCTGGCGCAGCGGCGCGGCGTGCTGGCCGTGGTCGAGGTCAAGCGGCGCGCCAGCCTGGCGCTCGCGCTGGAGACCGTCACCTACGATCAGCGCCAGCGGCTGCGGCGGGCGGGCGCCGCCCTGGCCGCGCGGCGGCCGAGCCTGGCCGCGGCGGCGGTGCGGCTCGATCTGATGGCCCTCGCGCCCGGCCG
>NZ_JANMBF010000162.1:0-10967 GCF_031360265.1 Phenylobacterium sp. | reverse complement strand
CCTTCGCCGCCGATCTGGCGCGGGTGCGCGCCCGTGGCCAGCAGGTGCTGGTGGTGTCGTCCGGGGCGGTGGCCCTGGGCCGCCGACGGCTCAGCCTGCCAAGACGCGCCCTGACCCTGCCCGAGAAACAGGCCGCCGCCGCCGCCGGCCAGTCGGCCCTGATGCGCGCCTGGGAAGAGGCGCTGGAACCCGTAGGCCTGCACGCCGCCCAGATCCTGCTGACCCGCGACGACACCGAGGTGCGCCGCCGCTGGCTGAACGCGCGCGCCACCGTCGAGACGCTGCTGGGGCTGGGCGTGGTCCCGGTGGTCAACGAGAACGACACCGTGGTCACCGAGGAACTGCGCTACGGCGACAATGACCGCCTGGCGGCCCGGGTGGCGCAGATGATCGGCGCGGACCTGCTGGTGCTGCTTTCCGACGTGGACGGGCTCTATACCAAGGATCCCCGGCAGGATCCGTCGGCGGAGCATCTGCCCCGCGTGACGCGCCTGACGCCCAAGATCGAGGCCATGGCCGGAGGCGCCGACGCCCGCGCCGGCATGGGCACCGGAGGCATGGCCACCAAGCTCGCCGCCGCGCGGATCGCCAGTGCGGCGGGCTGCGCCACGATAATCACGCTGGGCCAGCGGCCGCGGCCGCTGCGGGCGGTGGAGGACGGCGAACGGGCCACGATCATCGAGCCATCGACCACGCCGGCGCAGGCCTACAAGGCCTGGATCGCGGGCTCCCTGGCGCCGGCCGGAGCCCTGGTGGTGGACGAGGGCGCCGCCCAGGCCGTGCGGCGCGGCAAGAGCCTGCTGGCCGCCGGCGTGCGCCGCATCGAGGGCCGCTTCGACAAGGGCGACGCCGTCGTGGTGCGCGACGAGGCCGGCCACGAGATCGCCCGTGGCCTGGTGCGCTACGAAGCCGAGGACGCCGAGAAGATCTGTGGCCTGAAGAGCGACGCCATCGAGGCGGCGCTGGGCTACACCTCCGGCCCCCTGGTCCACGCCGACGACCTGGCGCTGGCGGCCCACGCGGAAGTCAGCGGGTAAGGTCCTCCGGAACATCCACATCGTAGAGCACCCCGTCGTCGGGGCTGTCGATCAGGGCCAGGCCATCGCCCAGGTCCTGCAGCACCCCGCGCGCGCCGGCGTCGCCGGTCAGCGCCAGCAGCCGCGGGAACAGCGCGCGGCTGAGCAGCACCGGATTGCCTCGCCGGCCCCGGAACACCGGGGCGGCGGCCAGGGCGCCGGCCCGCACCGCCTCGGCCATCGGCCGCAGCACCGCGTACGGCGCGCGCGGCATGTCGCCCAGGAACACGAACACGCCGGCCGCATCCTGCGGCAGGCTGGCGATCCCGGCGCGCAGCGAGGCCCCCATGCCCTGCGCGTGATCGGCGGCGTGGACGATCAGCGCGCGCGGGTCGAACGCCCGGGCCGCCGCCGAGACGGCCTCGGCCTCGGCGCCGATCACCACCGTGACGCTACGCACCGGTGCGGCGAAGGCGGCGGCCAGAGCGCCCTCCAGCAGAACGCCCGGCCCCCAGGCGGTGGTCAGCTTGCCGCCGCCGAACCGCGAGCCCGATCCGGCGGCCAGAACCACCGCTTCGAACGCCGATTGCAACGCCGCCCCTGTCGCCAAGCGCCCATCCTCTCTATGTTCGCAGATACATGACGCCCTACGACGCCCCTTCGCCGCAAGCCGCCCCGCGAAACCCGGCCGCCCTGATGGACGGCTATGGCCGCACGGTGACCTATCTGCGCCTGTCCGTCACCGACCGGTGCGACCTTCGCTGCGTCTATTGCATGAGCGAGCACATGACCTTCCTGCCGAAGGTCGAGGTGCTGACGCTGGAGGAGCTGGATCGACTGGCCAGCGCCTTCATCGGGCTGGGCGTGACGAAACTGCGGATCACTGGCGGCGAACCGCTGGTGCGCAAGGGGATGATGGGCTTGATCCAGGGCCTCTCGCGGCATCTGGCCTCCGGCGCGCTGGAAGAACTGACCCTGACCACCAACGGCACCCAGCTGACCCAGTTCGCGCAAGGTCTGGCCGCGGCCGGTGTGCGGCGGATCAATGTGTCGCTGGACACCCTCAAGCCGGACCTGTTCCGCAAGCTGACCCGCGGCGGCGACCTCGCCAAGGTGGTGGCCGGGATCGAGGCGGCGCAAGCCGCCGGGCTTCGGGTCAAGCTCAACGCCGTGGCGCTGAAGGACGACAACGCCGCCGAACTGCCCGACCTGATCCGTTGGGCGCACGGCCGCGATCTGGACGTGACCCTGATCGAGACCATGCCGATGGGCGAGATCGAGGCCGACCGCACCGACCAGTACCTGTCGCTGACGACCTTGCGCTCGGAGCTGGAAAGTTTCTGGACGCTCAAGGACCTGCCTCTGTCGACCGGTGGCCCGGCGCGCTATGTCGAGGTCGCCGAGACCGGCGGCCGCCTCGGCTTCATCACGCCGATGAGCCACAATTTCTGTGAGGCCTGCAATCGCGTGCGGCTGACCTGCACCGGCACCCTGCACTCGTGCCTGGGCCAGGACGACGCCTCGGATCTGCGCGCGGTGATCCGTGGCGGGGCCAGCGACGCCGAGCTGGAAGACGCCATCCGCCTGGCTATCGACGGCAAGCCCAAGGGCCACGATTTCCTGATCGCCCGGTCTTCGGCCCCCGCGGTCGCCCGGCACATGTCCACCACGGGCGGCTAGTGTGCTGAATCTGAAGCTCGCCTTATTGATGGATCAGGCTCTGAGCGAACTTCAGATCCAAAAAAGCACGCTAGAAACAAATGCTTTTCTAGTGTCCTCGTCGATCCCGAAGTTCGTCGGAGCCTGCCACAAGCGCCTGCGAACTTCGGAATCGGGACACTAGCCGTGGCCCGCGTGCTGCTGTTCGGACGGCTGAGCGACGTGGCCGGCTGGCGCGACCGGCAGATCGACAGTCCCTTCCTCTCGGCGTTGAAGTCGCGACTGGCCGACGAGGACGCCGGCCTCGGCGCGGCGCTGGCCGGCGCCGGCGTGCAGGTGGCGCTGGATCAGGTGATCGTGCGCGGCGACGCGGCCCTGAACGCCGGCACAGAAGTCGCGTTCCTGCCTCCGATGAGCGGCGGATAGGGGGCGCCGCGGATGATCCGGCTGACCTTCGATCCCTTCGACCCGGGCGCCCTGCTAAGCGACTTCTCCCGGGGGCGGACTGAGGTGGGCGCTATCGCCAGCTTCACCGGCCTGGCCCGCGCCGACGCCGGCTCGACGGCGATCCTCGAGCTTGAAGCCTATCCGGGGTTCACCGAGGCTGAGATCGGCAAGACCGCCGACCGCGCGAAGGTCCGGTTCTCGCTGGACGACCTGCTGATCCTGCACCGGGTGGGCAGGATCGCGCCCGGCGAGCCCGTGGTGTTCGTCGCCACCGCCGCGCGCCATCGGCGCGAGGCGTTCGAAGCCTGCGACTTCCTGATGGACTACCTGAAGTCCAAGGCGCCTTTCTGGAAGAAGGAACACGGCCCCGACGGCGCCCGCTGGGTCGAGCCCCGCGCGCAGGACCACGCCGATCTGGATCGGTGGAACAAGGAGACACGCCCATGAACGCACCCGTCCTAACCCCCGGCGGTCGCATCGACGAGAAGCTGGCGATCAAGCCCGTGCGGATCGCGGTGCTGACCGTCTCCGACACCCGCGACGAGGAGAGCGACACCTCCGGCCACGTGCTGGCCGAGCGGCTGAAGGCGGCGGGGCACGAGCTCGCCGACAAGGCCATCGTCCGCGACGACATCATGGAGATCCGCGCCAAGATCCAGGGCTGGGTGGCGTCGGGCTTCGTCGAGGCGATCATCACCACCGGCGGCACCGGGATCACCGGCCGCGATGTGACGCCCGAGGCCGTCGAGCCGCTGTTCGACAAAAGGCTCGACGGCTTCTCCGTGGTCTTCCACCTGGTCAGCTATCAGTCGGTGGGCCTGTCGACCCTGCAGAGCCGGGCCACCGCCGGGATCGTCGGCGGCGTGTTCGTGTTCTGCCTGCCAGGGTCCAACGGGGCGGTGAAGGACGGCTGGGACAAGGTGATCGCCCCCCAGCTCGACAGTCGCCACGGCCCCTGCAACATGGTCGAGCTGATGCCGCGATTGCTTGAGACCTGAGGGGGGCTGGCGTGTTGGGCAAGCTCACCCACATGGACGCGACCGGCCGCGCGCGCATGGTCGATGTCTCCGGCAAGCCGTCCACGGCGCGCGAGGCGGTGGCCGAGGGATTCCTGAAGATGAGTCCCGCGACCCTGGCCCTGGCGGTGTCCGGCGAGGGCAAGAAGGGGGATGTGCGCGCGGTGGCCGAGATCGCCGGGGTGATGGCGGCCAAGCGGACCGCCGAGCTGATCCCTATGTGCCACCCGTTGGCGCTCTCCAAGGTCGAGGTGCGCGTCGAACCGGGCGCGGGCGGGCTGGCGGTGACCGCGCGGGTCGCCACCACCGGCCCGACCGGCGTGGAGATGGAAGCCCTGACCGCCGTCTCGGTGGCCTGCCTGACGCTCTACGACATGCTCAAGGCCGCCCAGAAGGACATGGTCATCGAGACGGTGCGCCTGGTCTCCAAGACCGGCGGCAAGAGCGGGGATTGGCTGGCGCCCTAACCCGCTCATCGCCGCGAAAGCAGGGACCCAGGCCATCAGCGAGCATCAAAACGAGCGGGTTCGGGCATGCCCCGCCGCGTCGGCGAGAGTTCTGAACGGTTAGAGGGGCCGTCACTTCGCGACGCGCAGATGCGCCCCGAGCCTCCAACCCATCCTAGGGTGTCGCCCATATGGCCGGGGCACGTGGGCACTTCTCGATGTCGGGGTCGATCTTCAGTTCCCAGCGAGACGGCCAATGCTCCGCATATGCGCGATCGCTGTCCGCCAGGAGCAACAGAAAGGCGCCGAGCGATGACCCCGCCGCCCATTCGGGCTTCTCGTAGCTGCGCTCATGATCGAAGAAGTAGACCGCCGGCGTTTGGACGCCGGGCGTCAGATCCAGGCCGTAGAGGTTCCCGCAACCGTCGTCGAATATCGGGACGGCATTGGTGTGCAGCAACGGGGTCACAAGACTGTCGGGCGAACGCCACCCCATTCGATCGTTCCACTCGGGCGTCTGAGCATAGAACTCGCCAAGGCGCGCGACTCGTTCACGATAGAAGCTGACCAGGTCTGCTGGCAGTTCGCGGCCGAGAAGATGTCCCACGTGCTCAATGACCCGCTTGGAGTGGTCATGACGCTCTCGCTTAAGCAGTCCTCGCTCTTCAAGCTGCCGCGCCGCATCTGAGACAGACATCTTCATAGCGGCCCTCCCTTTCCCGGAAGCCTGTTTGACCGCGGCAACCCGGCCCGCCGAATATAGGGCTCGACCAAGCGGTCAATTCGAAGCTTAGCCTCCATGAGCTCCGCCTGCGACGGAAGCCTATCGGGCTTGTCGCCGAAAGCGTTCGCCGATCAGGCCGCCGCGTTCCTGGCGACCTTGAACGCCGTCCACCCATTCCGGGAGGGCAACGGCCGGACGCAGCTGACCTTCCTGGCCCTGCTTTCCGACCGGGCAGGTCACCCCCTTGATCTCGATCGGCTAGAGCCGGAACAGTTCCTTGCGGCGATGGTCGCGAGTTTCGGCGGCGACACCTTGGACCTCGCAGCTCATGTCCGGCGTCTCATCGGCTAGGAAGGTCCATTCCAGCGGCGGGGCGCTATGGCTTGGCCCAGGAACCGCGTGATCGCTCCGCGATAGCGCGCCTGGGGCCGCTGCTGGCCATTCTCCCATAGGCCGAACGTCCAGCGCCGCACCCCTACGAGCGCTGCGGCCTCCTCAACCGAAAGGTTCAAGCTCCGCCTTCTTCCGCTGAGCTGCGCCGGCAGCGGGTCGCCTTGCTCACAGCGGAATTCAGGTCTACTCGCCCGCAATGACACCCGAACGCCCGGTACCAAAAAGGCTACGGGACCCAGGCGAACGCGTACCGCCAAAATGAGCGGTTTCGGCATGCACAACCGCGTCGGCGGGGTCTTCGCGCCAAGTGAGCCCTTCGCCATCGGTCCGGGAATAGTCATGACGTTCTAGTCGTGTGACTCTGGCGGACACCCGAGCCATTTCCGCACGCTCTCAGCCTGCGCCAACCAGGACGCCGGCGTAGTCCTCGGCGGGTTCCGCAGCACTGCGCAGGCCTCTTCAAGCTCGCCCATGCGGTACAGGTTCAAGGCGATTTCGACACCTAGCGGCCAATCTAGATCAGCCCGCCGGACAACGACCCGCAGGCCCAGGCCCGCAAGGTCGACCAGAACGGCAAGATCGCCTTCGAGGGGCGCATCTGCGGACTTCCAAGGCCTTCGCCGGAAGGGCCGTGGCCTTCCGAACCACCAGCACCGACGGGCTCTTCGACCTGTGCTACCGACGCCACGTCCCGGCTCAGATCGACCTACGTCAGCACGCGATCAAACCCGTCCACCATGTCCCCGGCCTGAACACTCAAGAGGAGGGATGATTAGCACTACAATGTGCGTCTTGGATCTGACGTTCGCTCAGAGCCTGACCCGTCGGGAAGGCGAACGTCAGATCCGCCACGCTAGTGCTTAGCGTCTTCGGCGGTGTTGGTGACGGCCTTGCCGGTGGCCGAAACGTCCTTGCCCGCGCCAGCGACGGTGTTGCAGGCGGCCACGGACAGGCTGGCGGCCAGGACGGCAAAGAGGACGATCTTACGCATGGGGTTCTCCGGGGTTGAAAAATCTCATGGGCAGAACGCCTATGCTGCCGCTTGGTTCCCGCCCCCGACGTTCCCGCCCCCGACTCGGGTTTCAGGCTCGCTTGCGCCGGCCGCGGGCGTCGGGAACAGCAGCCGGGCGGTGATCCCCCCGGCGGCGTTGCGTGTCAGTTCGGAACGGCCGCGCAACTGGCGGGCGAAGGCGGTCATCAGCGTGCGGCCGACACCCGAGGTGGTCAGGGCGTCTTCCCCGGCCTGACCGTCGTCGGAGATATCCAGCTCAGCCTCCTTGCCCCGGACCCGGAAGGTTACCCGCAACACGCCCCCGCGACCGGCAAACGCGTGCTTCTGGGCGTTGGTGATGGCCTCGACAGTGAACAGGGCCAGGGGCGCCAGCCGATCCGGATCGATGACCAGCGCCTCGAGAGAGAGCTCGGTCCTGACCGCCGGGCCGCGCGCCAGCTCGCCGGCCAGGAGCTGGGCGGTGAGCTCCTCGAGAAACGGCCGCAGATCCACCCGCTTCAGATCCGAACCCTGATAGAGCGCGCGATAGATCAGCGCCAGCGCGGTGATCCGCTGACGCGTGTCGGACATGGCGGCCCGCGCCGCGGGATCGGTGAGCGCGCGCTGCTGCATGCTCAGGAGCGATGAGATCACCTGAAGGTTGTTCTTCACCCGGTGATGGATCTCGCGCATCAGCTCGTCCTTGTGCGCGAGATTTTCGCGCAGCGTCGCATCGCGCCCGACGATCGCCTCGGCCATCTGCTCCAGCGTCTCGGCCAGTTCACGGATTTCCGGCGGCATGTGCTCGGCCTGGACGGGCCGCACGCTCAGCCGGCCACGGGCGTAGAGCGCGGCGATCCGTTGCAGGTAGGCGATCCACCGCACCACCACGCGTTCCGTGGCCGCGCTCACCGTCGCCAGCGCCAGGGCGAAGGTCAGCAGCGGAAAGAGAATACCCGAAAGCGGGTTGATCCAGGCCCAGGAGAGGATGCCCGGCGAATGCGCCGACAGCACCACATAGACCTCGTCTCCCGCCACGGGCGCCGCGGCGTAGACCCGGCGCTGCCCCGCGAGGTCGGCGCCATACCAGACGAAGGCGCCATGTTGCCGGACCTGCGTGCGCCAGGCGGCCGGCAGGGCCGGGAAAGCCTTTGCATCGGTCAGGCTGATGTAACGGCCGCTCGCGTCAGCCAGGGCGACGTCGGCATGGGCGGGAAGCGTCGGATCGCTTACCGAGGGTTCCAGGCTGGCGAGCGTGATGACCGCGGCGAAGGCGCCGTCAAACCGCCCGTCCGGCGTTTCGGCCCGGACCGCGGCCAGCACCGCCGGCTCGCGGGTCCGCGTCGCCCCAGCCTCGCCGACGAAGGCCGAGCCGGGGTCACGACTGATGATCAGAGGCTCGCCGTTCTCCAGCCGCTGGAACCAGGACTTCCGCTGCCGCAAGGCGTCTTCGGGAACATAGTTCGCGGCGCAATCGACGCGGCCGAGGCGATCGAAGCGCACCAGATTGGCATAGCCGGGAATATGTCGCGCCACCTCAGCCAGACGGGCGCCACACTGATAGCCGATGGCGCCCGGCGCCAAGGTCTGCAGCAGAATGCCCGCGCCTTCCATGCGCGTGCGCGCGGTGGCCGCGCTGCGTTCCGCGGCGAATCCCAGGTTTTGGCGCAGGGTCTCGCGCTCGCGATCGAAGCCGATGGCCGACTGGATGACGCCGAGCAAAAGGACAGGCAGCAAGGCGGCGGCAAGGGCCGCGATCAGGCGCACCCGGATCGTCTTCAGTGAACTCCACGACCGATCTGTCATGGGCGATCTGTCCCGTTGGCCTTGACCAGGAAGGGGGCGCCGCGCGGCCTCAACGAACGGTGCTTAGTCGCTCCGCGTCCGCCAGGATCGCCCGCATGGCGTCTCCCGCCGAGGCACCGTCGCGATCATAGGATCCGTCCTCCAGGACGGCGTGCAGCGCGCGGCGGGCGCGGCTTACACGACTCTTCACGGTTCCGACCGCGCAGTTGCAGATCTCGGCGGCCTCCTCGTAGGCGAAGCCGCCGGCGCCCACCAGGATCAGCGCTTCGCGCTGTTCCGCGGGCAGCATGGCGAGGCCCAGGCGCAGCTCATCCAACGCGACGGGGGCTTCCGGATCGTCCACCGCGACCAGGGTGCGTTCGGCGGCTTCCTGGTCAAGCTGGGTCTGGCGCCACGACCGGCGTTTTTCCGAATAGAACTGGTTGCGCAGGATCATGAAGGTCCACGCCTTCATATTGGTGCCCATCTGAAAGCTGGCGCGGGCGTCCCACGCCTTCATCATGGCGTCCTGCGCCAGGTCGTCGGCCGCGGTCGGATCTCCGCAAAGGGTGCGGGCGAAGGCGCGCAAATGCGGGATCAGTTGGACCAGTTCACGCTTGAACCCCTCGTCGTCGGAGCTGGGCCGTGAGGGCCGGCGCGTCTCGGGCGGGGCCGACATCAACCCTTCTCCGCCGTGCGACTGTCGGCCCGGCGCAGGATGTCGAGGAATTCGTCCGGCACGTCCTCGTTGACCACATCGTCGAACATCTGGCGCAGCCGCACGCCGATCGCCTGCTGTCGCAGACGCGCTTCGTCAAGCGCCACTGACGGCGTGCGCGGAATCGGTGAAGGCACGTTTTCGATGGCAGTTTCGGCGTATCGCTTGCGCGGCGGCCGCCCCCTCTTGGCATTCCTGTCGACCATCAACGCCCCGCTTCACTTCAGGTTCCCGGCCTATGACGCCCAAGATGCGGAAAACGCCTGGACTTGGGAACCGGTTCCACGCGCCGGCGTTTGATTGCATCGATACGGCTTTGTCTGGGGGAATGTCTTAAGATGGCGGATCGCCAGTTGCAGCCAGAATCACTGCGTTCACTGCCAATGGGAAAGGTCGCCCCATGAGTCTGCTTGCCCGCCTCGCTCCGCATTTGCCCTATGTCCGTCGCTACGCCCGCGCCCTCACCGGCGATCAGACCACCGGCGACCACTATGTCCGTGTCGCGCTCGAAGCCCTGGCCGCGGGAGAACGGGTTCTGGAGGCGGACCTGACCCCGCGCGTCGCCCTCTATCAGGTGTTCCACGCAATCTGGTGCAGCAGCGGCGCCCAGCTCGAGCGTCGCGGCGAGGAAGATGCGGCCCAGGACGATCCGACGCGCCGGCTGATGCGGATCGCGCCCCGCTCCCGGCAGGCGTTCCTGCTCACCGCGCTTGAGGGGTTCACCCCCTCGGAAGCCTCGCAGATTCTCGGGGCCGAGTTTTCGGAGATCGAACAGCTGATCGCTGAAGCGCAGACTGAAATCGATGCCGAACTGGCCACCGACGTGCTGATCATCGAGGACGAGCCGGTGATCGCCGCCGACATCGAGGCCCTGGTCACCGAGCTTGGTCATACGGTCTTGGACATCGCCGCGACCCGCGCCGAGGCGGTCGATGCTGTCGCCCGCAAAACCCCCGGACTGGTCCTGGCGGACATCCAGCTGGCCGATGGCTCGTCCGGCATCGACGCGGTCAAGGATATCCTCGCGCGCTTCGATGTCCCGGTCATCTTTATCACCGCCTTCCCTGAGCGGCTGCTGACCGGCGAACGGCCGGAGCCGACCTTCCTGATCACCAAGCCCTTCCAGCCGGAGACGGTGAAGGCGGCTATCGGGCAGGCCCTGTTCTTCCATCCCCGCAACGCCGCCAAACAAGCGGCCTAGGATTTCTGCAGGGAACCGCTTCAACGATCCGCGGGTATGACGCCCCGTCGCGGCCCGGCGCCTGGTCTGGCTCGGTTGAGCACTGGCGGCGAAGGGTCGGTCATGGCTAGAAGGCCCCGGTTGGCGAGACCGCGTGAAGACGCGCTGCCGGCGCCTCGCCTTCGCCACGTCCGGCACCAGCCGTCGTTCCTGACACGCGGCGGACCCCACAGAGGTCGCGCGATCGGGCGGTTCAGGGGGCGTCGGAAATATTCCGCGGGCGACGGGAACGGTTTCTTTCGGCACGTGTTCTATGCATGCGGAGGCGGCGACGCCCCCCGACTTGAGACCGGCGATACGCCGGTCTGCCGTCTCCGCACCCCCGCTTCCAATGATGCAAGCCCTGCGGGCGGGTTCCTGGACCCGCCCGTCGCTTCGTTCCGCGGCGGCGGCCTCGGTCCCGCCGGCCTAGACCCTGTCCCGGGGGTATTTGATCAAATCAACCCGGACAGAAAAGGGGCGGGGCTATATATTTAGCGCGTGAACAACACAGAGGGTGATTAAAACCCAGGGGGGAGGGGGCTTGGGGGGG
>NZ_JANMBF010000037.1:0-3505 GCF_031360265.1 Phenylobacterium sp. | reverse complement strand
CAGCGCGACCGCCCGGGCGAAGAGGATGTCGCCGACCAGCACGCTCGTGGGCGCCCCCCAGATCTGGTGGGCGGCGACCCGGCCGCGACGCAGCTGGGAGGAATCCACCACGTCGTCGTGCAGCAGGGTGGCGGTGTGGATGAACTCGACCGCGGCGGCGAGCTTCAGGCCGGCGTCGTCGCGGGCGCCGGCCAGGCGGGCGGCGGCGACGGTGAGCAGCGGGCGCAGGCGCTTGGCCGAGCCGGCGATCAGGTGGTCGGCCAGCGCCGGGATCACCGGCACGGGCGAGTCCATATGCTGGCGGATCAGGGCGTCGACGACGGCCATGTCGCGCGCGGCAAGCGCCGTCAGCCCGTCGAGCGACGGGGGTTTTTCGGCGACGGAGAGGCGTGCGGCGGCATCCACGCGGGCCTCGAACTCCTGACCTGGAACGACCCCCGCGGGGAGGCTGGGGCCGTTGGCAGGGACAATGGTGACGCGACAGGGCATGGTCAAGCGGACCGGCCTCCCGGATCACGTGACCGGACCTCACAAAACATGGACGAGACCACGGACGACAAGGTGCTGGACGGGCGGATAGGCCTTCGCCAGCCGGCCCGCGGCTATCGCGCCGGGGTGGACGCGGCCCTGCTGGCGGCGGCCTGCGACGCGCGGGCGGGGCAGCGGGTGATCGAGGCCGGATGCGGGGCGGGCGCGGCGCTGCTGGCGGCGGCGGCCCGGCGGCCGGACGCCCGGTTCGTCGGCGTCGAGCGCGATCCGGCGGCCCTGGCGCTGGCCCGGGGCAACATCGTGCGCAATGGCCTGGAGGCCCGCGTCGAGGCCGTCGCCGGCGACGTGGCCCTGCGATTCTCCGGCCTGGGCCTGCCAGCCTTCGACGCCGCCATGGCCAATCCGCCGTTCTTCGACGACCCTGAGGCCCTGCGGGGGCCGGCGGCCGAGCGGCGCGGCGCGTGGATGGCCGACGACGGACTGGCGGCCTGGATCGGCTTTCTCTCCAAGGCCGTGCGCGAAGGCGGGACGATCACCCTGATCCATCGCGCCGACCGGCTGGCCGACATCCTGGCCCTGCTGGCCCCCAAGGCGGGCTCGGCGCAGGTGCGCCCGGTGCTGCCGTTCGCCGATCAGCCCGCCAAGCGCGTGCTGGTCCGGGCGATCAAGACCGGCAAGGCGCCGATGCGGCTGCTGCCGCCCCTGGTGCTGCACGACCGCGAGGGCGGCAAACACACCCCCCAGGCCGAGGCGATCCTGCGCGGCGAGGCGGCGCTGGACTGGCTCTGACGCCGCCCCATGGGTCAGGACAGGAACTTGTCGCCGCGCATCCCCACCGGCCCGCGCGCGGCCGTCCGCAGCGGCGTCGTCGCGGCCAGGGCCGGCGCGTCCATCACGCTCTTGAACGCGACGCGGAACTTGGCCATGTCGTCGGGCGAGCCGACGGAGATCCGCACCGCATTGGGCCACACCGGCCAGATGCGGCCGATATAGACCTTCTCCCGCTGCATCCCGGCGATCACGCCGCGGGCGGGGCGGCCGGTGTCGATCATGAAGCAGTTGGATTGCGATGCGCCGATGGGCTTGAAGCCATTGGCCTTGAGGAAGGCGAGGGTCTCGATCCGGCTGTCGGCGATCCATTTCTTGCGGGCGGGGATCAGCACCTTGTCGGCGAGCGAGGCGCGCGCGGCGACCAGCGCGGTCACCGGCATGGCGTTCTGGTAGTAGGGCGTCAGCTTTGCCAAAAGGTCCGGGCGCGCGATGGCGACGCCGCAGCGGATGCCGGCCATGCCATAGATCTTGGAGAAGGTGCGCAGGACGATGATGTCCTTGCCGGCCACCACCTGGTCCAGCACGTCGTGCTCGTCGCTCAGGTGGATATAGGCCTCGTCCACCAGCAGGATCGAGCCCTTGGGCTTGTTCTCCAGCGCCCAGAGGATGTCCTCGCGCGACGTGATCGTGCCGGTGGGATTGTTCGGGTTGACGATGTAGATCAGGCCGGCGTTGGGGTCGGCGGCGACCATCGCCCTGACGTCGTGGGCATAGGTCGCGGTCAGCGGCGCCTTGTGGACCGCGGCCCTGGAGATCATCGCCGCCGCGGCGGCCGATTCATAGGACGGGTCGGCCATCACCAGGCTGCGGGTCGGCGAGGTGAAGGCCAGCGTGGCGTAGTGCAGGGGTTCCGACGAGCCGGCGTAGAAGGCGAGGGTCTCGGGCTTCAGGCCATGCAGGGCCGCGTATTCGTTGGTCAGGGCGTCCAGCTCGCCCATCCGGTCGTAGCGGCCGCCCAGCGGCAGGATCCTGATGATCGCCTCGCAGGCCGCCTTGCAGGGCCCCAGCGGGTTCTCGTTGGCGTTGATGATCACCGCATCGGGCGGCAGGACGCCCAGGCTCTGCGAGGCGAGCTTGGCCTGGGCCAGGGTCGCCTCGGTGACGATCGGCACGGCGGCCGCGAGCGCGGCGGCGCGCAGGAACGAACGGCGCCCCATCAGGGCCAGGTCGGGCTTGGAATCGGTCAACGGGATCATCCTTCGCTGGCGTGGAACAGGCCTCGGCGACATGCCGCCCCGCCGCCGCGCCGGCAACCGAGGTTCGTCGCGCCCGGCCGCGTTCCGGCGTCGCTGCATAAGCCCCGCGCAGACCTGCCGCCCACAGGTCAGATTTTTGGGCGCCAGAGGTTGGGGTTGGGGGTTGGAGATAAGGATGCGGACGCCGCCGCTGGCGCCGGACTTGGCCTGGTCCAATGTCTCCTGCCATCCCGGTCGCAAGCCTGCGCCCGCAGGCTGAAGCGCCGGGACCCTGGGGCCAACGCAAGCGGCTCTGGCTCCCGGATCGGCTTTTCAGCCTTACGGGATGACAGAGTTTTGGTGTTCGGGAGCTCTGGAAGTTGCGGAGGCGCGGTCGCGGGGACCCGCCGATCAGGAGGTGTTGTCGGGCGGCGGCGGGGCGTCGTGGCCGTTGGGGCGCGCGCC
The DNA here is from genome assembly GCF_031360265.1 of Phenylobacterium sp. Lineage (GTDB taxonomy): Bacteria > Pseudomonadota > Alphaproteobacteria > Caulobacterales > Caulobacteraceae > Phenylobacterium. The sequence goes on along the minus strand of NZ_JANMBF010000037.1, from coordinate 545 downwards.
CGGTGCAGGGCCAGGCTGCGGCGGGGCGGCCGAGGCCACAGCCTTGTGCGGGGCCAGCACGGCGTCGGCCCTGGCGGCTTCCACGCCGAGCTCTTCGCAGAGCCGGGCGATCAGCTGGTCGGGGTCGAGATCGAGGAAGTCTTCGTCCTCGGAAACATCGTCGAGGCGCTCCTGGATCAATCCGAGAAGGTGGAAGGACTCGCCGTCGTCGTCCTGGATCTCCGGGTCCCAGTCGGCGCAGAGCTGCGCCTCGACGCCGCGCTGCAGCTGAAGCCTGCGCTGTCTGACCGCGACCGCGTGGACCTGCGCCTGAGCCTTGGCCGCCTCGGGCTCGCCGCGCAGCCGATCCTTCTCCAGCTTGCCGTGCAGGGCCACCGACTGGCGCGCGGACCGGGCGAGCTTGACCACGGTGTCGCAGAGCAGCGCCGTGTCCGCCGCCGTCTGCGCCTCAAACGCGCGCTGCTGGACCTCGCACAGCAGCGCCACGGTCTTCTCGGCGACGATGCCGAGCAACTGCTCGCGGCGTTCGGCTGTGGGGGTCGGGT
>NZ_JANMBF010000152.1:0-13610 GCF_031360265.1 Phenylobacterium sp. | reverse complement strand
CGCGCCTTGTTGAGGCAGGAAAACGGTCCGCGCAGCCCTGAGACGTCGGGCAGCATCATGTCTTCCGGCACAAAGACGTCCGCCAGCGCGATTTCGCCGGTCACCGAGGCGCGCAGGGAAAGCTTGTTCATGATCTTCGGCGTCGTCAGCCCCTGCGACCCGCGATCCACCAGGAAGCCCCGGATCACCCCGTCGAGCTTGGCCCAGACCAGGCAGACGTCGGCCACCGGCGCATTGGTGATCCACATCTTGGCCCCGTTCAGCACGAAGCCGCCGTCGACCCTCGTCGCCACCGTGCGCATCGACGCCGGGTCCGAGCCGCCGTCGCTCTCGGTCAGGCCGAAGCAGCCGATGATCTCGCCCGTCGCCATGCCGGGCAGGTACTTCATCCGCTGCTTTTCGGAGCCGAAAGCGTAGATCGGATACATCACCAGCGAGGACTGCACGCTCATGGCCGAGCGGTAACCGCTGTCGACCGCCTCGATCTCACGGGCGATCAGGCCGTAGGCCACGTGGTTGACCTCGGCGCAGCCGTACTTCTCAGGAAGCGTCGGGCCCAGGAAGCCGAGCGCGCCCATCTCGGTCATGATCTCCCGGTCGAAGCGTTCCTCGGCATAGGCCGAGACCACGCGGGGCAGCAGCTTTTCACGGGCGTAGCTGCGCGCCGCCTCCCAGATCATCCGCTCGTCCTCGGACAGGCGCGAGGCCAGATCCAGCGGATCGTCCCAGCGGAAGGTCTTCTGGCTGGCGGCCGTATCGAGCGGCATGGCGGCGGTCTCCTCGAAAGCTGCGCGGGCCTTATGACGGCAATTCAGGTCCCCGTGTAGACGCCTTTGCGCTTCTCGATGAAGGCGGCGCGGGATTCCTTGACGTCGTTGGCGGCGCGCCGGGCGTAGTAGAGGCCGGCCGTCTCGTAGCGCAGGGCGGCCTCCAGTCCGGCGTCGGTATTGTGCTGCAGCACCCGCTTCGAGGCGCGCAGGGCCACCGGCGGCCATTGGGTCATCAGTTCGGCATAGGCGACGGCCGAGTCCATCAGGTCGGCGGCCGGGACCAGGCGGTTGAGCAGGCCCAGCCGCAGGGCTTCATCCGCATCAACCGCGCGGCTGGTGAAGATCAGGTCGGCGGCGGCGGCGTAGCCGACGATGCGCGGCAGGAAGAAGCTCATTCCCGAGTCCGGCGACAGGGAGCGTTCGATGAAGACGCTCTTGAAGCGGGCGTGCTCGGAGCCGATGCGAACGTCGCAGGCCAGCGCGGTGGACATGCCGGCGCCGGCGGCCACGCCGTTGATGGCGCCGATGATCGGCTTGTCGAGCCCCGACCACATCATCGCCCAGCGGCCGACCCAGCCCATCTCATCGATCCGTTCGGCCTGGTTGGCGGGGTCGGGCAGACGGCCGGTGGCGACGGGCCCCTCGCCCATCAGGTCCGCGCCGGCGCAAAAGCCCCGGCCGGCGCCGGTGACCACCAGCGCGCGGACCTCGTCGTCGGCCCTCACCACAGCAACCGCGGCCTCGACCTCCTGGCGCAGCGTCGGCGAGATGGCGTTCAGGCGGTCTGGCCGGTTGAGCGTAAGGATCGCCACCGTACCCCGGCGCTCCAGGGTGAGGGCTTGGTATGCGGCGGGTTCATAGGCCATGGTCGGCGCGCTCCTTGGGATCGCGCCAAGCATCGCGCCAATCCCGGCGGTCGTCGACTCCGCACCCCGAACACTCCGCGCCCCGAACACTCCGCGCCCCCTAGCGAGGCTGGCCTCGCTCGGGTCTTCGACCGACCTCTAACGGAGCCTTAAGCAAAGCGGGTGCGATGTGAGGCAGGTCACAACCAAATGCGTCCGTCTGCGTTCCAATAGGGCAACGGCTCACCAAGGCTTCGCGATGCACACCGCGCCGACCCACACCGACCTGTTCGGCCTCGCCAGGTCGCTGCTGCTGTTGGCGGTTCTGGCCTTTCTGGCCGGATTCGGGGGCTATCTGGTGCTGGGTCCCGCCGACGTCGCCGGGCTGGGCGTTCGCGAAGCCGTCGCCACGGGCAACGCGCCAGTCCGCACCTCCGCGCCGCCCCAGGACGACCGTAACCCGCCAAGACACATCTGATCCGCGCGCCGGAAATCTAAGCCCCCCGCGCGACGAACCAGCCATTGCGGAAGCCCTCACGCGCCTTGCCATAGACGAACGGCTGGCCGTCGAGGGTGGTGACCCTGCCGCCCGCGGCCTCCAGCACGGCGTGGCCCGCGGCGGTGTCCCACTCCATCGTCGGGCCATGGCGGGGATAGATATCGGCCATCCCCTCGGCGATGCGGCACAGCTTGATCGAGGAATCCATGGGTTGGCGCAGGTGGAAACCATATTCGGCGGCGAGCTTGTCGGCGGTCTCGACGGACATGGTGTGGCTGATCAGCGCGATCGCCGCGTCCGCCGGCCAGGGTCGCACACCGACGCGATGATCGGCGACACCCGGCATCCGCTTCAGCGCCTGGCCGCCGGATGTGTACCAGGTCTCGGCGGACGGTGGGGCGACAACGGCGCCGGCCACGGGGCGGCCGTTCTCGATCAGGCCGATGTTGACGGTGAAGTGGGGGTCGCCGCGTACGAAGGCCTTGGTGCCGTCCAGGGGGTCGACCAGGAAGAAGCGCGGACCGATGGCGTCCGGCGTGCCGAACTCGCTGGCGTCCTCTTCCGAGATCACCGGCACATCGGGAAAGCGTTCGGCGAGCGCCTTGAGGATCAGCGCCTCGCCGGCGCGATCAGCTTCGGTGACCGGGCTTTCGTCCGATTTGTGGCTGACCGCCAGGCCGGAGCGCCACAGCGGCAGGATCAACCGCGCGGCGGCCTCGCAGATCTCGGCCAGATCAGCCCCGATGTCGTTCATGCATCCCCCGGTAATCCTGGTGGGTCTCTAAAGGGCGGCTCGCGGTTTTCCAAAGGCTCAAATCACCCCAAGGTCGCCCCATGACGGACATGCCAGCCCCCTACGCCGTTCGCGCCGCTGAGCTGGCCGCCTATCTGGCGGCGCGGATGTGCCACGACTTCATCAGCCCGGCGAGCGCCATCGTCTCCGGGCTTGACCTGCTTGAGGACCCCGCGGCCCAGGACATGCGCGAAGACGCCATGGACCTGATCGGGGCCTCCGCCCGCAAGCTCTCTGACCTGCTGCAATTCAACCGTGTGGCCTTCGGGGCCTCTGCGACGGCCGAGACCTTCGACGCCCGCGAGTTGGAGAGGCTGGCCCAGGGCGTCTTCGCCACGATGCGCGCCGACCTCGACTGGCAGGTCGAACCGGCAGGCGTGAACAAGCCCGCCGCCCGCGCCCTCTTGAACCTGGCGCAGATGGCCGGCGCGGCTCTGCCAACAGGCGGGACGGTGCGTGTGGGCGCGGTGGAACAGAGTGGGTCGCTGGCCATCACCTTGCAGGCGAGCGGCCCCAAATCCCGGCTGCGGACCGAGGTTCTGGGCGGCCTGCGCGGCGAGGGTCCCGGCGAGGGTCTGCACGGCCATTGGGTGCAGGCCTACTATGTCCACCTGTTCGTCAGCGACGCCGGCGGCCGCGTGTCCGGCGAGATCGGTGAAGAGTGCGTCACCTTCGCCGCGACGATCCCGTCGCCCAGCTGACTCCTCCACCGGTCCTTAACCAAACCGGCGCGACAACAGGGCCATGGTCTGGGAATCCGCCAGCGTGAAGATCTGCCTGGTCGTCGACGACAGCCGCGTGATCCGCAAGGTCGCGCGGCGGATCCTCGAGGATCTGGGGTTCGAAGTGGCCGAGGCCGCCGACGGCGCCGAGGCCCTGGCCTGGCGGCGGACCTGCAATCCCGACGCCATCCTGCTCGACTGGAACATGCCGGGCATGAGCGGGCTGGAGGTCGTGCGCCAGTTGCGTCGCGAACCGGGCGGCCTTGAGCCCAAGGTGATCTTCTGTTCGGCGGAGAACGAGCTTGCGCGGATTCGCGAGGCGCTCGACGAGGGCGCCGACGACTACATCATGAAGCCGTTCGACGGTGACATCGTCGCCTCGAAATTGGCCCTGGTGGGTCTGCTGTGACCCCGCAGGATCGCGATCTTGTCGCGCGACTCTGCGGCGAGCGCGCGGGGCTGAGGATCGAGCCTGAAAAAAGCTACCTGCTGGAAAATCGGCTGGGGCCCGTGGCGCGGCGCGAAGGCTTCGCCTCGGTGCATGAGCTCGTCTGCGCGGTGCGTGACCGTGGGGAGGAGCGGCTGATCTGGGCGGCGGTGGAGGCCATGTCGCCGGTCGAGACAGCGTTCTTCCGAGACCCGGCGGTCTTCGAGTTGATCCTGGCGCAGGTGCTCGCCGGGTCGGCCGGTCGGAGCGAGGATCGGCCGATACGAATCTGGGCGGCGTCTGCCGGCGCCGGACAGGAGGCCTATTCCCTGGCCATGTTGCTGGCCGAGGCCGGGCCAGGGGGCGGGCGGGTGGAAATCTTCGCGTCCGACCTCAGCGAGCACAGGCTGGAGAAAGCCCAGCGCGGCCTCTACAGCCAGTTCGAGGTCCAGCGCGGCCTGTCGGCGCGCCGGCTGGTGCGGCATTTCGAGGCGGCTGAAGAGGGCTTTGCGATCTCGCCCCGGGTGCGTGCGACGGTGCGATGGCAGCGCGCCAACCTGATCGAAGACCTCGGCCGGCTGGGCCGCTTCGACCTGGTGCTTTGCCGCAATCTGCTGAATTGCCTGCACGGCCCGGCGCGTGAACGGGTGCTGAGCAACCTGGCGGCGGCGCTTAGGCCCGGTGGGTGTCTGGTTCTGGGAGCCGCCGAGGCCGCGCCCGGCCTGGTCGCAGCCGAGGGGCGGCCCGGTTTCTTCTTCGAAGGCTCGGCGGCGGCGCGGGCCGCGGCCTGATCGGTCGTCTTTTTTTTAGCGTTGGCCCCATGCCGGTGAACCCGGATCGATGATGCGCCATCAGAATCTGGGACGGCACACCTAGGCCAGGTCCGCGATCTCGTCGTCGGTGAGGTCGCCGGGGACCAGGGTGACCGGCACCTTGCGGCCGCCCCAGCTGACGCCTTCCTTCGCCAGGGAGGCCACCAGCGGGCCTGGGCCGCGCCCGCCGACGGCGGCGGCCAGCACCAGGATCTTGATGTCGGGGTCCGAGCCGATCACCTCGCGCAGCGCGCTGCGCACGGTATCGGCGTGCTTGATGAGGAATTCCGGCGCCTGGCCGGTCTCCGCCAGCACCAGCGCCGCGGAAATCTGCAGGATCGCTTCGGCCTCCTCGCGGGCCTGGCGCTCGATCTCCTCGCGCACCCCCGACCAGTGCTCGAAATATTCCGGCTCGATGACCCTCAGCAGCGCCACATGGCCCCCGGTGGACCGCGCGCGCCGGCAGGCAAAGCGCAGGGCCGCCTGGAACTCCGGCGTGTCGTCGGCGACGACCAGGAACTTGCGCTGGCTCATGGACTGGACGGTGGCCGAGCTTCAGCGCGCGCGCAAGCTCAGCCCGCCCAGTAGCCGACGATGCGCTTGACCTCGGCGAGCGTCGGGGCGGCCACCTCTCGGGCGCGCTCGGCGCCGGCGTTCAGGATTCGGTCGATCTCGGCGGGTTCGGCGAGCAGCCGGCGCATCTCGCCGCCGATCGGGGCCATCACCGAGACCGCGAGGTCGGCGAGCTTCGGCTTGAAGGCCCCGAAGCCCTGGCCGGCGAACTCGCTGAGCACATCCTGGGCTTCCCGGCCGGAGAGCGCGGCATAGACCCCCACCAGGTTCAGCGCCTCGGCGCGTCCGGCCAGGTCGGCGAGCGTTTCCGGCAGGACATCGGCGTCGGTGCGGGCCTTGCGGATCTTCTGGCTGATCGTGTCGGCGTCGTCGGTGAGGTTGATCCGCGAATTGTCCGACGGATCGGACTTCGACATCTTCACCGTCCCGTCGCGCAAGGACATGATCCGCGCGCCCGGCCCTTGGGTCAGCGCCTCGGGCAGCGGGAAGAAGCCTTCGGCGGCGAAGTCGTGGTTGAACTTCGCGGCGATGTCGCGGGTGAGTTCCAGGTGCTGGCGCTGGTCCTCGCCCACTGGCACGTGGGTGGCCTTGTAGATCAGGATGTCGGCGGCCTGGAGCACCGGATAGGTGTAGAGCCCGACGCTCTCGCGTTCCTTGTGCTTGCCGGCCTTGTCCTTGAACTGGGTCATCCGGTCGAGCCAGCCCAGGCGGGCGACGCAGTTGAACACCCAGGCGAGCTCGGCGTGGGCCGGCACGGCGGATTGGGCGAAGATGGTCGCGACCTTGGGGTCGAGACCTGTGGCCAGATAGGCCGCGGCGATCTCGCGCACCTGCTGTTTCAGCTTGGCCGGGTCCTGCCAGGCGGTGATGGCGTGCAGGTCGGCGACGAAGATGAAGGTCTCCATCTCGTGCTGCAGGCGGGCGAATTTCACCAGCGCGCCCAGGTAATTGCCGAGATGCAGGTCGCCGGACGGCTGGACGCCGGACAGCACGCGCGGCCCTCCTTCATGGCTCTTGGGGCCCGTGAAGGAGGCGGTGGCTGGGTCGGTCATTGGATCGGGCTTCTGAGGCTTGAGGGCGCGGAGCCTTGCGCAAGCGTCTTGGCGCAAGGCCCGGAGGGACGGGTCGTTTGGCGGGTCAGCGCCATCGCCAGCTGTTGGATCCCAGGGCCATGCCTGCCCGAATAGGCCCTGATCGAAGCGGCGGCAAGTCGCGCCTCAAGGCTGGTCGGGTGTCTCGACGCTGACGTCGCCCCGCCGCCGCAGCAGCGCCGCCCGCGCCTCGGCCGGCGTGACGCCCCCAAAGGCGAACAGCAGCACGGGGTAGAGCGCGGCGCCCGCCAGGCTGAGCAGCAGGACGGTGATCTCCTTGGCGTGCAGCGGTCCCAGGTGGACCCCCGCGAACGGCGATTCCAGGATCGGACGGGCCTGGGCGGCCAGCGCCAGGGCCCCGCCCAGGGCCGCGGAGGACAGCCCCACCCGGACCATCTTGCCCCGGGCTCTGGCCGACGGCCGCCAGGTCTTGGTCCGCCAGAGCCACAGCACCATCTGCGCGACGGTCAGCCAGGAGGCCGCGGCGGTGGCCAGCGCGATGCCCTGGAAGCCGATGGTCTTAAAGAGCGTGATGCCCAGCGCCACGTTCACCGCCACCGAGAGCAGCGAGTAGTTCATCGGCCGACGCGTGTCGCCGCGGGCGAAGAAGGCCGGCTGCAGGATCTTGATCAGCACGAAGGCCGGCAACCCCCAGCCGTAGTGGAACAGCAGGGCCGCCGAGGCCCGGGCGTCGCTGACGGTGAAGGCGCCCTGCGCGAACAGCCCCTCGACCAGATAGCCCGGCATGGCCATCAGCGCGGCGGCCGCTGGAAGGCTCAACGCCAGGGCAAAGACGATGGCCTGGTCCATGGCTCCCTGGGCGTCGGCGCCGTCGTGCTTGTGCAGCGCCGTCGAAAGCCTCGGCAGCAGGGCCACCCCGATCGCCACGCCCACCAGGCTGAGCGGCAGCTGGTAGAACCGCTCGGCGATGTTCAGCCACACCCGCATCCCCGGCACGCTCGAGGCCAGCATGGCGGAGATGAACAGGTTGATCTGGGTGGCGCTGGAGGCCAGCACGCCGGGGACCATGCGGCGCAGCAGGCCGTGGATCTCCGGCGTCAGCTTCAGATGGCGCGGATGGATGCGCGCGCCGCTGCGGTGGGCGCCCCACCAGCAGAGCGCGCCCTGGGAAATCCCGGCGACGATCACCCCGCCCGAGGCGGCGTAGGCGGCGCGGATCGGATCGTGCTGCGGCAGCACGGCGGCCAGCATCACCACGTTCAGGATGGTCGGATAGAACCCGTAGATGATGAAGCGGCCCCTGGCGGTGAGCACGCCGGAGAACAGGCCCGCGATCACCATGCAGGGCAGGTAGGGCATGGTGATCTGGGTGAGGATCACCGCCAGCTTGAACTTCGCCGGGTCGGCCAGGAAGCCGTAGGAATAGACCCGCATCAGCCAGGGCATGGTCAGCTGGCAGGCCACCGTGATGGCCACGGTCGCCGCGGCCATGGTGGCCAGGGCGTCGGCGGCGAAGCGATCGGCGGCCTCGGGACCCTCGGCGGCCAGCCGCTTGGCGTAGTCCGGCACGAAGGCGGCGGCGAAGGCGCCTTCGACGAACATCCGGCGGAACAGGTTCGGAAAGGCCAGCGCGGTGTAGTAGGCGTCGCCGGCGATGTTGCCGCTGCCGCCCAGTTTTGCGGTGATCACCAGGTCGCGGGCCAGGCCCATCACCCGGCTGACCAGGGTCAGGGCCGCATAGATCGCCGACGAGCGCAGCATGCCCGGGGCCTTCTTCGCCGGTGCGGCGGGCGTCACTTTGGTCACGGGGTCTCGGAAGCTGGGCGACTCAGGCAAGAGGCAAACTAGCCTGAGGCGCGGCCCGACGCGCGGGGCAATCTGAGGGTTGCGATGACACTATTTCAGCACCCTGATCTTCAGGTTCCGGAACGCCACGTCGCTGCCGTGGCATTGCAGCGCGATGGCGCCGGTCGCGCCGCTGGCGAATTGCGGCCACTGGCGGAACTTCGACGCCGCGACCCGGGCCTTGAAGTCGGCCGAGCCGATCTCGTACTCGGCGACCTTCACTCCGTTGAGCCAGTGCTCGACATGGCCGTGATCGACGATGATGCGCCCCTGGTTGAACGCGCCCGGCGGCCGGGTTGCGTCGGTGGTCGGGGCGTAGAGGCCATAGAGGCCGCCGGCGCGCTGCAGCGGCGGCTCGCCATGGGCGTTGTCGAGCACCTGGTACTCCGGCCCGCTCTGATAGGTTTCGTCGCCGACCTCGATCACATGGAACATCACCCCGGAATTGCCCATGGGCGAGATCTTCCACTCGAAGCTGAGCTCGAAATTCCCGTAGGCGCCCTTGGTGACGATGTCCTTCGAGGTCTTCGGATCGGGACTGAGCGCGCCGTCCCCGACGCGCCAGCCGGCGTCGGGCGCGGGGGACTTGAACCCCTTCCAGCCGGCGGTGGTCCGCCCGTCGAACAGCAGCCGCCAGCCCATGGCCTCTTCGGCCGCCGTCAGGGTGTTGGGCGCGGCGGTCGGCCGGTCCGCGGCGAAGGCGCCGCCGGCCAGGACGGCGAGGGTCAAGGCAAGGGTCAGGGTTTTCATCGCGCGTCCTAGAGGCCAAGTTTCTGCAGTTGCTGTTCCACCGCGGCCTTGACCTCGTCCGAGGGGCCGGGGTCCGAGGCGCGCGCGACATTGCCGATATAGCCGATGTCCTTGAACCCGGCCTCGGTGGTGTAGTAGGCGCCGATCGTCAGCCGCCGGAACTTCTTCCAGAAGGCCTGGGTCGCCGGGTCGCTCGACACCGGCAGCGCCGCCAGCGCAGCAGCCCGGCCGGCCGCGCCGGCCTTGAGCACCCGGGCGCCCAGGGCGTTCAGGCCGTTCATGACGATCGGCCGGTCGCGAAGCTGGTCGGGATAGGGTGCGCTCACCCATTCGTCGATGAAGTCGGGCACGCCAAGCGTGCTGGCCGAGGGCGCGGCGCCGCTCGCCGGCAGGATGAAGTCGGCGAGGATGGCCGCGGTCTGCAGTTGCGCCGGGACCATGATCCGCGACCACGGCGCGGGGTCCGGCTTGGCCAGCTTGGGGTCGGTCCCATAGCCGCGCGTGCTGGGCTCGCCGCCGGTCCTGGGGCCATAGATCACGACGCCCGCGCCGACGGCGGTGGCCGCGCCGACCACGCCGATCCAGGTCAGCGCCGTGCGACGGTCGATCTTCGAGACATAGGGCTGCGGGATCTGCTCGTTCATAGGGTCCCCTGCCGGGCGAGGGTGACCAGATTGTCGGCGGAGCGCCAGGCCAGCGCCAGGATGCTCAGCGTCGGGTTCTTGTCGGGGCTGGAAACCATCACCGCGCCGTCCATGACGAAGAGGTTCGCCACCGCCCAGGACTGGCCGTACTGGTTGACCACCGAGTCGGTCTCGTTGTGACCCATGCGCGCGGTGCCGATCTCGTGGATCATCTCGCCGCCCTTGGAGATCGCCTTCTTGCCGTCGGTCTCCACATGGGGATCGGGCTTGCCGCCCAGCTTGTCGATGACGCCGAGGAAGGTCTGGACCATGTGAGCGGCCTGCCGGGTTTCGCTCTCGCCCCACTTCCAGTGGAAGCGCAGCACGGGGATGCCCCACTTGTCCTTCACCGTCGGATCGAGTTCGCAGTAGCAGTCGTCGTTGGGGATCATCTCGCCGCGGCCGTTGAAGCTGATCGTCGAGCCATAGCGATGGCGCAGCCTGCCGCGCAGATCGTCGCCGACGCTGGTCTCGTCATCGGGCAACAGCCCCGCCATGCCCATCGACGGCATCCGCCGGCCGCCGCCGACCTCCACGTGATAGCCGCGCGGGAAACCCAGCTCCTTCTGTTTGTCGTAGCCCCACCAGGGCGCGTAGATGTGCTCGACGCTCATCCCGTCGACGGTGGTGGGCGGCAGGCCCTCCAGCGCCGGGAACTGGCCGTAAACCCCCAGGCCGACGCTGTCCATCAGGTAGCGCCCGACCATCCCGTGGGTGTTGCAAAGACCGTTGGGGAAGCCGGCGCTCCTGGAATTGAGCAGGATGCGCGCGGTCTCGCCGGAGCCCGCGGCCAGCACCACCGCGCGCGCCGTCGCCGCGTGGTGCTCGCCGGTCACGCGATCGACATAGCTGACCCCCTTGGCCTTGCCGGCCTTGTCGAGGTCGACCTGGTAGACCAGGGCGTTGGTGGTGATGGTCAGGTTGCCGGTGGCCATGGCGGGCGGCAAGAGGACGGTCGTCGACTGGAAGTTCGCTCCGATGGCGCAGCCGCGGCCGCAGGGGGTGGCGAACACGCAGGTGTTGCGGCCCTCCATCGCCTGGGTGACCACCGCCCCGTGCATGGGGATCGTCGGGATGCCCATGGCCGCGAAGCCGCGCGCGTAGAAGATCTCGAAGGCCCGGGGCGGCGGCGGCTCCAGCAGGCAGCCGGGGGGCGAGTCCGGGGTATTGAACAGGCCGGCGGCGCGGCCGGTGACGCCCACCAGCTTCTCGGTCCTGTCGTACCAGGGCGCCACGTCCTGGTAGGTGATCGGCCAGTCGTGACCCAGGCCGTCGCGGCTGTGGGGCTTGAAGTCGAGCTCGCCGAACCGCAGCGAGATCCGGCCCCAGTGGTTGGTCCGACCCCCCAGCATCCTGGGCCGCCACCAGGTGAAGGGCTCGGAGCCCTCCGCCACCGTGTAGGGCTCGTTGGGCACCTGCCAGCCGCCATCCACGGTGGCGTCGTAGAAGCCGAAGGGCTTGTCCGGGGTGCCGACGCCGCGCAGGGGCGCCTGCGCGTTGGTGTTGAACATCGGGGTCTCGGCGACGGGGTCATAGTGGCGTCCGGCCTCCAGCATCAGCACCTTCAGCCCTGACTTTGTCAGGTGATAGGCGCTCATCCCGCCGCCGGCCCCGGAGCCGACGATGATCACGTCATAAGGTTGAGCCAAGGCCATCGGATCATCCTTCGCGGGCGGGAACAGGCACGTAGGTTTCCAGATCGTCGTCGGGCAAGCGGACCACCTGGCCGGTCTCGGCGGACTTGTAGAGCGCCATGACGATCCGGGTGACCTCGACGCCGTCCTCGAAGGTCTCGATGGGGGTCCGGCGGTGGCGGAAGCAATCGACCATGTGGCGGTTCTCGCCGACGTAGCCATAGGTTCCGGCCTCATCCTCGACGATCGGCATCTGGCCCTGTTCGGCGTTCTGTTTCTCGACCAGATCTTCACCCTGCCCCCCGGAGATGGCGCGGGAGAGAAAGACCTTCAGGCTGGGGTTCAGCGAGGAAAATTCCATGGCGTATTCCGGGCCCAGCAGCGCCAGGTCGATCCGCAGGCCAGGCCCGACATAGGACCAGGAGGTGGACGCCTCGACGATCAGCTCCTGGCCGGTCGTGTCCTCCAGCGTGATCGTGGCGCGCGCGAAGTCCTCGACGGGATGGGCCTGGATCCGGACGCCCGGGAAGTCCCTGGCCAGTGACCTGGCATAGCGGTCCTGGCTCCATTTCAGGTGCGCGACCGAGCCCTGCACCGACTTGACAGTCAGGCTTGCGCGCGGCGCATCGGGCGCGGTGAGCAGGAACCGGCCGACCTCGACGGAGTGGCACATCATGTCGCTCATCACCCCGCCGCCCTGGCGCGCGCCCTGCCAGAACCACGGCTCGTGCGGGCCGGAATGTTCCTCGGCGGCGCGGGCGAGGTAGGGGCGGCCCGACGCCGGGACGGCGCGCCGCCAGATGATGTCCTTGCCGCGCTCGACGGCGCTCGAGAACACCTGGTTCTCCAGATAGCCGTGGGCCAGGCCCGCGTCCTCGGCCAGCCGCAAGACCTCGCGGGCTTCCGCCAGCGTGCGGCCCAGGGGTTTTTCGCAGGCGATGGCGCGCACCCGGGACTTGCCGGCCTTCACGGCGGCGCTGAGCGCCCGCATCACCTCCAGGCGGCGGTCGTTCGGGGCCAGCAGCCAGATGGCGTCCACGTCGTCGGCGGCCAGCAGGCTTTCCAGGCTGGCGTGCGCCCGGCAGGGGCCAAGCTCGGCGGCGTTGACCGCGGCTGTGAGCGCGTCGCGGTTGGCCGCCGTGGGGCTGAACACGCCGGTGATCTGGGCGTGACGGACACTCTCGAAGGCTTTCAGGTGGAACTTGGCGATGAAGCCGGAACCGATGAAGCCGATCCGCAGAGGCGGCGGCCCCTCGCCTGCTCGCACCATGCCCGATTTCCTTCCCGCGAACCACCAACCGGCCGCGAACTTGGCGCCGGCGGCGGGAGAGGTCAAACCGCGCCGGAGGCGAGGCGTCCGCGGGGCTGATCGTCACAGGTGCGCTGGGCCGACATCTGTGTAATCGATAGGCCAAGCGGGGCCTTGAGACCCCTGCCAGGGGAGGCGAAGATGACGGTCCAGACGCGGCTTTTTCTGATGATGGTGCTGCAGCTGGCGGTCTGGGGCGCCTGGGCGCCGAAACTGTTCCCCTACATGGGCATGCTGCATTTTTCGCCCTGGCAGCAGTCGCTGGTGGGCTCGTCCTGGGGCGTCGCAGCGTTGCTCGGCATCTTCTTCTCCAACCAGTTCGCCGACCGCTACTTCTCCGCCGAGCGGTTCATGGCGGCCAGCCACCTGATCGGCGGCCTGGCGCTCATCTCGTGCGCCCTGACGACGAGTTTCTGGCCCTTCTTCGCGGGCTACCTGGTGTTCAGCCTGGTCTATGTGCCGACGCTGTCGGTTTCCAACGCCATCGCCTTCGCCAACCTGAAGGACCCGGCCAGGGATTTCGGGGCCATCCGCATGGGCGGCACGGTGGGCTGGATCGCGGTCTCCTGGCCGTTCATCTTCCTGCTGGGCGCGAAGGCCGGACCCGATCAGGTGCGCTCGATCTTCGTGGTGGCGGCCATCGTCTCCTTCGTGCTCGCCGGCTACAGCCTGACCCTGCCGCACACCCCGCCGAAGACCGACGCCGCCGGCGCCGATCCGCTCGCCTGGCGTGAGGCGATCAAGCTGCTGGGCGTGCCGTTCGTCGCCGTCCTGTTCGCGGTCACGTTTATCGATAGCGTGATCCACAACGGCTATTTCGTGATGGCCGACGCCTTCCTGACCAACCGCGTGGGGATCGCCGGGAACCTGTCCATGGTGGTGCTCAGCCTTGGCCA
>NZ_JANMBF010000139.1:0-57616 GCF_031360265.1 Phenylobacterium sp. | reverse complement strand
TGCGGGCGTTGGTGGCCCCCTTGAGGATCTTCACAAGGCCCCTGTAGGTGTTCTGCCCCTGGCCGGCGCTGATGCCCTTGCTGACGATGGTGCTGCTCGTGTTCTTGCCGATGTGGATCATCTTCGTGCCGGTGTCGGCCTGCTGGCGGGCCTTGGTCAGCGCCACGGAGTAGAACTCGCCGACGCTGTCGTCGCCCTGGAGGATCACGCTGGGGTACTTCCAGGTGATCGCCGAGCCGGTCTCGACCTGGGTCCAGGAGACCTTGGAGCGGTCACCGCGACAGTCAGCGCGCTTGGTGACGAAATTGTAGATGCCGCCCTTGCCGGTCACCGGATCGCCCGGATACCAGTTCTGGACGGTGGAATATTTGATCTCGGCGTCGTCCATCGTCACCAGCTCGACCACGGCGGCGTGCAGCTGGTTCTCGTCGCGCATGGGGGCGGTGCAGCCCTCCAGGTAGGAGACGTAAGCCCCCTTGTCGGCGATGATCAGGGTGCGTTCGAACTGGCCGGAATTCTCGGCGTTGATGCGGAAATAGGTCGACAGTTCCATCGGGCAGCGTACGCCCGGCGGCACATAGACGAAGCTGCCGTCGGAGAACACCGCGGCGTTGAGGCAGGCATAGTAGTTGTCGGAAACCGGCACGACTGAGCCGAGATATTTCTTCACCAGCTCCGGGTGCTCGCGGATCGCTTCGCTCATGGAGCAGAAGATCACCCCGACCTGGGCCAGTTCCTTCTTGAAGGTGGTGACCACGCTGACCGAGTCGAACACCGCGTCCACCGCGTAGCGGGGCGAGCCGATCACGCCGGCCAGAACCTCCTGTTCGCGCAAGGGGATGCCCAGCTTCTTGTAGGTTTCCAGGATGTCGGGATCGACCTCATCGAGGCTGGCGATCCCCACCTTCTCCTTAGGCGCGGCGTAGTAGAAGCTGTCCTGGTAGTCGATCTTGGGAAACTCGACCTTGGCCCAGTCGGGTTCGTCCATGGCCAGCCAGCGCTCGAAGGCGTCGAGCCGCCAGTCCAGCATCCACTGCGGCTCATTCTTCTTGGCCGAGATGAAGCGGACGATATCGGCGTTGAGCCCCTTGGGCGCGAAGTCCTGCTCGATGTCGGTGACGAAGCCGTGCTTGTATTTCTCAAGGCTGGCGACGTGTTCGACGGTCTGGGTGACGGCGGCCATGGTTCTCAGGCTCCCACGACGGCGGGTTGGCGGTGACGGGCGGCATGGCGGGCGTGGGCCTCGAACCAGGCTTCGACGAACCGGTTCCAGTCGGCTTCGGTCGTGTTCCATCCGCCGCTGACCCGGATGGCGCAGCCGGAAAGCTCGCCCTGGCCCATGGCCTCCAGCACCGGCGAGGCCTTGACCTTGCCGGAGGAACAGGCCGCGCCGGCGCTGACCATCACGCCGGCGAGATCCAGCGCCATCACCTGCACATCGGCGGGAAAGCCGGGGGTGGCGATGCACAGGGTGTTGGGCAGGCGCGGCGCGGCCTCGCCCATCACCAAGGCGCCGACCGCTTTCAGCCGGTCCGCCGCGGCGTCTCGCCAGGCGGCCTGGTCCAGAAGATCCGAGCAGGCGTTCGCCGCGGCTCCGAAGCCGCTGATTCCAGGGCAATTTTCCGTTCCCCCACGCCGGCCGCGTTCCTGGCCTCCGCCGTGCTGGCGGCGCGAGAGGGTGGCGCGGGGGCCGAAGGTCAAGGCGCCGACGCCCTGGGGTCCGCCGATCTTGTGGGCGGAAATGCTGAGGGTGTCGGCGCCCAGGGCGCGGCTGTCGACGGCGATCTTGCCGGCGGCCTGGATGGCGTCGACGTGCAGCCAGCCGTCGGCGGCGCGCACCAGGGCGGCGGCTTCGGCCACGGGCTGGATCACCCCGGTCTCGTTGTTGGCCAGCATCAGGGCGACGAAGGGCTTGCCGTCGGCGACATCCCAGGTCGCCAGCCGGCCCCTCAGCCAGGCGAGATCGGCCCGGCCGTCGGCGTCCACCGGCAGCACTTCCACGGCGACGCCCTGCACGCGGGCGGTCTCCTGGACGCTGTCGTGCTCGATCGCCGAGACGATCAGCCGGCGCGCGCCGGCGGCGACGGCGCTTTCGATGGTGATGGCGTTGGCTTCGGTGCCGCCGCTGGTGAAAACGACCGTCGAGGCCGGGGCGGCGATCAGCGCGGCGACCTGATCGCGCGCGTGCTCGACCCTGGCGCGGGCGGACCGGCCAGCGGCGTGGATCGAAGACGGGTTGCCGCCGGCCTCCAGGGCCTGCGCAATGGCCGCGCGGGCTTGCGGCCGCACAACGGCGGTGGCGTTATGGTCAAGATAGACGGCGTTGCTCATGCGGCCTTCCGCAGACGACCGGAGACCACGTCGGCGAGGCTGACCGAGGCCAGATAGTCCTCGATCCGGTCTCCGAGATTTTCCCACAGGTCGTGGGTCAGGCAGCGTTCGCCCTTCAGCATGCAGCCCTGTCCCTTGTCCGCGCAGCGGGTGGCGCGCAATGGCTCATCGACGGCGTGGACGATCTCGGCGATGGAGGTCTCGGCCGCCGTGCGGGTCAGCCGATAGCCGCCGCCCGGGCCGCGCGCGCTCTGCACCAGACCCTTGCGGCGCAGGCGGGCAAACAGTTGCTCCAGGTAGGACAGGGAGATTTCCTGGCGCGTGGCGATCTCGGCCAGGGCCACGGCGCGGCACGGATCGGCCTGGCGGCGCGCCAGGTCGGCCATGGCCATCACGGCGTAGCGGCCTTTGGTGGAGAGACGCATTCGATGCCGTCCGTTCCGGTTCAAGCCGCGCGCGGCGGCCTGGTGTTCAGTTTCCTCGCGTTTTGGCCGGGCGCTATGCTACAAGCCGCCGCCTTGCGCGGGACCGGTCCAGCCGGCGGGTTGCGACTTAGGAAGACCCAGCGCAGTAGTCAAGTATTCCGGCCCCGTTTTGAAGGGCCGAGATGAAAGGATTTCGATGCCAGAAGTTGTTCTGACCGGCGCCTCTGGGCGGATCGAAGGCCGTTACACGCCGGGCAAGAGCGAGACGGCCCCGGTGGCGCTGATCCTGCACCCGCACCCCAAGGCGGGCGGCCAGATGAACAATCCGGTGACGGTGCAGCTGTTTCACCTGTTCATGAAGCGCGGCTTCTCGGTCCTGCGGTTCAATTTCCGGGGCGTCGGCAGGAGCCAGGGTGAGTTCGATTCGGGCATTGGCGAGCTGGCCGACGCGGCCACCGCGCTGGACTGGCTGCAGACCACCAATCCGGCGGCGTCGCAGTGCTGGGTGGCCGGCTATTCGTTCGGCGCCTGGGTGGGCATGCAGCTGTTGATGCGGCGCCCGGAGACCGACGGCTTCATCTCGGTGTCGCCGCCGACCAACGCCTACGATTTCTCGTTCCTGGCCCCCTGCCCGGCCTCGGGTCTGATCCTGCACGGCGGCGCCGACACCGTGGTGCCGCCCATCGAGGTCGAGCGCGTGGTCTCCAAGCTGCGCACGCAGAAGGGCATCGTCATCGACTACGACGTCGTCGACGGCGGCTCGCACTTCTGGATGGAGAACCTGCCGGAGGTGGAGCGCCGCGTCGGCGCCTATCTCGACAAGCGCCTGGCGGCCGAACCGGCGTAGGTTGCTGACTCAATCATTTCCTCTTTGCTCGTCATCGTCCGGCTTGTCCGGGCGACCCATGATCGCCGCGATGAAGGATGAAGTGCAGCGGCGCCGTCGAACCCCATCTTCCGGCAAGGAGATCATGGGTGGCCCGGACAAGCCGGGCCATGACGTTATTTAACAAATTCAGTAATATAAATTCGGGTTCAACCAAAACCCGATGATCCCCCCGGAAGACGCCATCCGGGCGCGGCGGCGTCTGACCAACAAGCTGATCGCCGCGCGGAAGGCCGCGCGCCTGCGGCCGTTCTTCACGGTTGACGCCCGCCTGATCGCCGGCGACGGCGGGCTGATCCTGGGGGCCGACGCCATCGTCGAGACCTTCGCCGCCCAATTCCGCGAGCCCGGGTTCACCGGCTATGTGCGGACGCCGGGGACGATTGAGCTCGATCAGGCCGGAGACCGGGCGGCCGAGATGGGGCGCTGGACCGGGGGCGCGATGTCGGGCGCCTACCTGGCGGTCTGGCGCAAGGTCACCGGCCAGTGGGTGATCGAGAGCGAGCTCTACGTTACACTGGCGGGCTGACCAGCATCGCGCGTTCGTGGTCGCCGAGCACCCGCCACCTGCCCTCTTCGAGATCCCCAAGGCGCAAGGTCCCGATGCGGATGCGCACCAGGTCCATGACGTGCAGGCCGACCAGTTCGCACATGCGGCGGATCTGGCGGTTGCGGCCTTCCTTGAGGATGAAGCGCAGCTCCTGGCCCTCGACGACGCTGACGCTCGCCGGTTTGAGCTGGCGGCCATCCATGCTCAGGCCGTGGCAGAGCCGGGCGATCTTTTCCGGCGTGATCCTGCCGGTGACGCGGACCAGGTATTCCTTCTCGAGGTCGGACTCCGGCCCGATGATCGCCTTGGCCAGCACCCCGTCGTCGGAGAGCAGCAGCAGGCCGCGACTGTCCATGTCCAGGCGTCCGAGCGGGGCGAGGCGGGTGTCGCGGTCGGGGATGGCGGGGCTGTCGCCGACCAGAGCCGGCCGGGTCAGGAGCCGCACGGCCGGGATCTGGCCGGACTCGGGCTGGGCGGAGACGACGCCCATCGGCTTGTGCAGCACGACGCTGAGCGCGGCGGGGCCGCCGCCATCGGCCAGGGTCAGGGTCTGGCCGGGCAGGATCTTGCGGCCGGTGTCGGTGACGGTCTCGCCGTCGATGGACACCAGGCCGCGGGCGATGAAGTCCTCGGCCTCGCGGCGGGAACAGACCCCGCTCTGGCCCAGCCATTTGTTGACCCGCTGCGGCTCCGCCGCCTCATATCGACCCGTCCAGGCCATCAGGCGGGCTTCGGCGGGTAGGCGTGGCGGCGGCCCGCCGGGTCCTCGACGGCGTCCGGCGAGAGATAGCCCGGGCCGACCGGGACCTTCCCGTGGCCGCCGGGGATGTCGAGGACGTAGGTCGGCTGGCAGAGACCGGAGACGGCGCCGCGCAACGCCTTCATCAGCCGCTGGCCGTCCTCCAGCGAGGTGCGCAGGTGCGAGGTGCCCGGTGCGAGATCGGCGTGGTGCAGGTAGTAGGGCTTGATCCGGGTCTCGACGAAGGCCCGCATCAGGGCGGTGAGGGTTTCCGGGTCGTCGTTGACGCCCTTCAGCAGGACTGTCTGGCCGAGCATGGGAATGCCCGCATCGACGATCCTGGCGCAGGCCGCGCGGGCGGGCGGCGTCAGTTCGCGGGCATGGTTGGCGTGGAGCGCCACATAGACCGCCTTGCCGGGCGCCTGAAGAGCTGAGACCAGCGCGTCGGTGACGGTTTCCGGCGCCACGGCGGGAACGCGGGTGTGGAAGCGGACGACCTTGACGTGGACGATCTCGCCCAGGCGGCGCATCACATCGGCCAGGCGACGCGGCGACAGGATGAACGGATCGCCGCCGGTGACGATCACTTCCCAGATGTCAGGGCGAGCGGCGATGTAGGCCATGGCCGCGTCGAGGGCGCCCGGCGACAACGGGCGCAGGCCGTCGGGCCCCACCATCTCGCGCCGGAAGCAGAACCGGCAATAGACCGCGCAGGCATGGTTGACCTTCAGCAGGCAGCGGTCGGGATAGCGATGGACGATCCCCTCGACGGGACTGTGGGCGAAGTCGCCGACGGGATCGGCGGACTCCTCCGGCAAGACGTCGAACTCGGCCTCGGTGGGGACGAACTGGCGGGCGATCGGATCGTCGGGATCGGCGGCGTCGATCAGGTCGGCCATCGCCGGGGTGATCGCCACGGCGTATTGCGCCGCCACCCGCTCAAGCGCCGGGAGCCGCTCGGGCGCGACGAGGCCGGCGGCGTCCAGGGCCTTGGGGCTGCGGAGGGTCTGGGCGGTCGTCATGCGGCTGGCGGTATGGCGCAATGGCCCGCGCGCGGCAACGTGGGCGCGTCAGCCTGTCCCGACCACCGGCGCCCAGAGCACCTGCTCGATGTGGCTGGCGCCGGTCGCCAGCATCACCAGCCGGTCGAGGCCCAGCGCGCCGCCGCTGGCCTGTGGCATCGTCGCCAGGGCGGCCAGGAAATCCTCGTCGACGGGATAGCGTTCGCCGTAGACGCGGGCCTTTTCGTCCATCTCGATCTCGAACCGGCGGCGCTGTTCGGCCGGGTCGGTGAGTTCGCCGAAGCAGTTGGCGAGCTCGACGCCGCAGGCATAGAGTTCAAAGCGTTCGGCGACGCGGGGGTCGGACGCTTTGGGCCGGGCGAGCGCGGCCTCGCTGACCGGGTAGTCGCAGAGAATGGTCGCCCGGTCGCGGCCCATGTGCGGCTCGATCTTTTCCACCAGGACGCGGCTGAAGATATCGGCCCAGGTGTCGTCGGGGGCGGTGCGGATCCCCTGCCCGCCTGCCGCGGCGGCCAGGGCGTCGCGATCTTCAAGCATCGCCAGGACATCGATTCCCGCGTGGCGCGCGAACGCCTCGGCCACCGTCAGCCGCTCGGGTTGGGCGTGAGGATCAATGCTGTGGCCGCGCCAGGTCAGGACGCTGGCGTCGGCCGCCTCGGCGGCGACCGCCAGCAGGCGCGCGCAATCGGCCATCAGCACCTCGTAGGGCTCGCCCGCGCGATACCACTCCAGCATGGTGAACTCAGGGTGATGCAGCGGGCCGCGCTCGCGGTTGCGCCACACCCGGGCCAGCTCGAACAACCGCGCCTCGCCCGCCGCCAGCAGTTTCTTGGCGGCGAATTCAGGGGAGGTGCGCAGGTAGAGGGGCTCGCGACCTCCGGCGATGTCGACCGCCTCGGTGGCGAAGGCTTGCAGGTGGGCCTCGTTGCCCGGCGATACCTGCAAGGCTGGCGTCTCGACCTCGACGAAGTCGCGGGCGGCGAAGTCGGCGCGGAGGGCGGCGGTGATCCGGTTGCGGGCCAGCAGGAACGGCCGGCGGTCGGCGTGCCGGTCCGGCGTCCACCACGGGGAAGGGGTCTGTCCTGGCACCTGGAGAACCGGTAGGGGGCTGGCGGATTCGGCGTCAATCGCTATAGGGGCGCGACAAGAAATTCATCAGCGGAATCGCGCGCCCTGACAGCGCGGCCGCCGTTATCGGGGAATATCCGCTTGAAAGTAGCCGCCAGCTCACTGCGCAAGGGCGCCGTCGTCGACATGGAGGGCAAGCTCTATGTGGTGCTCACCGCCGAGAACATCCATCCCGGCAAGGGCACCCCGGTGACCCAGCTGAACATGCGCCGCATCTCCGATGGCGTGAAGGTGTCGGAACGCTGGCGGACCACCGAACAGGTCGAGCGCGCCTTCGTCGACGACCGCAACTTCACCTTCCTCTATGCCGACGCCGAGGGGTTCCACTTCATGAACCCGGAAAACTACGACCAGGTGGTCTGCACGGCCGACGTGGTCGGCGACGCCGAGCCGTGGTTGCAGGACGGCATGACCGTGATGCTCTCGACCCATGACGAGGTTCCCATTGCGCTGGAGTTGCCGCGGCTCCTGACCCTGGAGATCACCGATACCGAGCCGGCGGTGAAGAACCAGACGGCGTCCTCGTCCTACAAGCCCGCCATCCTGACCAACGGCGCGCGGATCATGGTGCCGCCCTATATCGCCGCCGGCACCCGCGTCGTGGTGCTGACCGAGGACTTTTCCTACCACGAGCGCGCCAAGGACTAGTGTCCCGATTCCGAAGTTCGCGGGCGCCTGAGGCCGGTGCGGACGAACTTCGGAATCGACGAGGACACTAGCAAGCCTTTGTTTCCTAGTGTGCTTCTTGGATCTGAAGTTCGCTCAGAGCCTGATCCCTCAAGAAGGCGAACTTCAGATCCAGCACACTAGCGGCGGCCCGGCCGGGCCCCAGGGCTCTGGCGGACAGCGGGCGACGGCCCCAAATAAGGCCACATCGGACGCTCTCTGCGGCGGCCGGCCCAAAGCCTTCGGAGTTTTCCCATGCGGACCACCCTGCTCGACCTGCGGCGCATGAAGGCGGCGGGACGGCGGATCGCCATGCTGACCGCCTATGACGCCACCTCGGCGATGATCGCCGATCGCTCAGGCCTGCCGATGCTGCTGGTGGGCGACTCGCTGGGCATGGTCATGCAGGGGCACGACACGACCCTGCCGGTCAGCCTGGACGACATGGTCCGCCACGCCGCGGCGGTCGTCCGGGGGAGCCAGCACGCCCTAGTGGTCGCCGACCTGCCATTCCTGACCTACGCCAGCGTCGAGGACGCCACGCATGCGGCGCGGCGACTGATGCAGGAGGCCCACGTCCAGGCGGTCAAGCTGGAGGGCGGCGCGCACGTCGCGCCGATCGTCCGGCACCTGACGGCGTGGGGCGTGCCGGTGATGGGCCATCTGGGCTTCACTCCGCAGTCGCAGCACACGCTCGGAGTGCGGGTGCAGGCCAAGACCGCGTCCTGCGCCCGACGGCTGATCGAGGATGCGCTGGCGCTTGAGGCCGCCGGGGCCTTCGCTGTCGTACTGGAACTGGTCCCTGCCCCGCTCGCCGAGGCCGTCACCCAGAAGCTGCGGATCCCGACGATCGGCATCGGCGCCGGCGCCGGTTGCGACGGCCAGGTGCAGGTTTGGCACGATATCCTGGGACTGCTGGAGACCTCGCCTCGGCATGCCCGCCGCTACGCCGAGATCGGCGTGGCCATCGAGGCGGCGATCCGCGCCTACGCCGCCGACGTGGAGGCCGGCGCCTTCCCGATCCCCGCCCAGAGCGCCGGCATGGACGCCGGCGAACTGGCCCGCGCGCTCGCCTAGAGCCCGGGCCATGCAGGTCCTCCACACCATCGCCGAGATGCGGGCGGCGCGCCAGAACATGGGGCGTCTTGGCCTCGTGCCGACCATGGGCTACCTGCACGCGGGCCACCTGAGCCTGGTCGCCCGCGCCAGGGCGGAGTGCCCCGCGGTGGCGGCCAGCATCTTCGTCAATCCCACCCAGTTCGGCCCCAACGAGGACCTCAGCCGCTATCCGCGCGATCTGCCGCGCGACCTCGAACTGCTGGAGGCGGCCGGTGTCGACCTGGTGTTCGCGCCCGAGCCTTCGGAAATGTACCCACCGGGGTTCGACACCCAGGTCCGGGTCGGCGGGATCACCGAGGTGCTGGAGGGCGCGGCGCGGCCCGGCCATTTCTCCGGCGTCGCCACCGTGGTCGTCAAGCTGCTCAACATCATCCAGCCGACGCTGGCCTATTTCGGCCAGAAGGACGCCCAGCAGTGCGTGGTGATCCGCAAGCTCGCGCGCGACCTGGACCTGCCCGTCGACGTGGTGATCGCCCCGACCGTGCGGGAAGCCGACGGTTTGGCGCTCTCCAGCCGCAACCGCTATCTGACCCCGCCACAGCGGGCAGTGGCGCCGGCGATCTTCCAAGGACTGTCGGCGGCCCAGCGCCTGTTTGACGCTGGCGAGCGCGACGGCGAGATCCTCCGCCAGGCGATCCGAGCGGTCATCGCAGCGCAGCCCGACCTCAAGGTCGACTATGTGAGCGTCGCCGATCCCGAGACCCTGCGGGCGTTGCCCACCGTGCAACAGCAGGCGCTGGCGTCGGTGGCGGCAAGGCTGGGCGCCACCCGCCTTATCGACAACCTGATCCTGGGCTGAGGCTGCGACCGGGCCTAAGGTTTGACGATCCGCCCGCCGGTGATCGGCCAGCGGACACCGGTGGTCCTGGGGAAGCTGATCGGCAGGCCCCGCGCGCAGCGGGCGGCCAGGTAGGCGAAGGCCTCGGCTTCGATGGCGTCACCGCGCCAGCCGTGGTGCTCGGCGGCCTTCACCGGCGCCGGGAGGCGGTCGCCCAGAGCCTGCATGATCCTGGGATTGTGCCGCCCACCGCCGCAGACCACGACCTCGCGCGGCGCCTCGCCCAGCATCTCGAATCCCAGCCGGACGGCCTCGGCCATGAAGGCGACCAGGGTGGCGGCCGCGTCCTCCAACTCGCAGGCGTCCAGCGGTTCGAGGGAGAAATCGAAGCGGTCGAGGGACTTGGGCGGCGGCGCCCGGAAATAGGGGTGGCCCAGCAGGCCGGCCAGGACGCCCTCATTGACCCGGCCGACGCTGGCGTAGCGCCCCTGGTCGTCGAAGCGGCCGGCGCCCCGGGCCTGGACCAGCAGGTCGATCATGCCGTTGCCGGGTCCGGTGTCGAAGGCGGAGATCCCGCCCTCCCGCGAGATGAAGGTGACGTTGGCGACGCCGCCGATGTTGAGCACCGCCAGAGGGGTCTCCAGACCCGATGCCTGCGCGCGCGCCAAGTGGTAGATCGGGGCCAGGGGCGCGCCCTCCCCTCCGGCCGCCACGTCGGCTGAGCGGAAGTCGTGGGCCACCGGAACGCCGGACTTGCGGGCCAGCAGCGCCGCGTCGCCCAGCTGGACCGTGCGGCCGACGAGGCCGTTCCCTGGCCGTTCATGCAGCACCGTCTGGCCATGCATGCCGATCAGGTCGATGTCGGACCAGGCAAGGTCGTTGGCGGCGAGGAACTCCCGCGCCGCGGCGAGGTGCTCCTCGGCGCCGGCGCGGGCGGCCTCGGCGAAGATCGCCGGCGGCGGCGCGCCGCGCGGCCAGGCCAGCGCCTGTTTCGTCGCCTCCAGCATGATGTCGCGGGTCGCCTCGCTCAGGCGGCGCTCGCCGGCCGGCCCGAAGGCGGAAATCGCCTCGCCCTCGGTCTCCAGCACCGCCATGTCGACGGCGTCGAGGGAGGTCCCGGTCATGAATCCCAGCACGCGCATCGCGCTTGACTGCCATGCGCCGGCCCCGTAGTCAGCCCGCCATGTTCGGCAAGACCGCCCTCACGCGCGCCTATTACCGCCTGCCCTAGCCGCAGGCCGCCGATCCTTCGCGCCTGCCCACCCCGGCCGGCGCGCCGCTCGAAATCTCCCGCGCCGGCCTCCTGATCCCCAAGGAGCCTGCCATGTCTCTCGAACTTGCCGACGCAGCCGTGCTAGAGCCCGGCCAGCGATTTCCCGAGATTCCCCGAATGTCCGACCCGGTATTCAAGTCCGAGTTCCTGCAGACCATGCAGGCGCGCGGGTTCATTCACCAGATCACCCACCCGGTGGAGCTGGACGCGGCCTGCGCGGGCGGCCCGGTGACGGGCTACATCGGTTTCGACGCCACCGCGCCCAGCCTGCACGTGGGCCACCTGATCCAGATCATGATGCTGCGACGGTTGCAGCAGGCCGGGCACAGGCCGATCGTGGTGATGGGCGGGGGCACCACCAAAGTGGGCGATCCGACCGACAAGGACGCCTCGCGTCCCCTGCTCACCGACGCCCAGATCCAGGCCAACATCGCCACCATCAAGGGGACCTTTGAGCGGTTCCTGACCTTCGGCGACGGGCCGACCGAGGCGGTGATGATCGACAACGACAGCTGGCTGTCGAAGTTCGGCTATGTGGAATTCCTGCGCGAGTTCGGCGTGCATTTCACCATCAACCGGATGCTGGCGTTCGACAGCGTCAAGGCGCGGCTCGAGCGCGAGCAGCCGATGACGTTCCTCGAATTCAACTACATGCTGATGCAGTCAGTGGATTTCCTGGAGCTGGAGCGGCGGCTGGGCTGCGTGTTGCAGATGGGCGGCTCGGACCAGTGGGGCAACATCGTCAACGGGGTCGAGCTGATCCGCCGGGTCGACGGCAAGCCGGCGTTCGGCCTGACCACACCGCTGCTGTCGACCGCCTCGGGCGCCAAGATGGGCAAGACAATGGGCGGAGCGGTTTGGCTGAACGCCGACCTGCGCAGCCCCTACGACTACTGGCAGTTCTGGCGCAACACCGAGGACGCCGATGTCGGGCGCTTCCTGCAGCTGTTCACCGATCTGGCGCTGGACGAGATCGCGCGGCTGGAAGCGCTGCCCGGCGCGGCGATCAACCAGGCGAAGAAGGTGCTGGCCAACGCGGCGACGACCCTGCTGCACGGACCCGAGGCGGCCGCGAGGGCGGCGGGCGCCGCCGAGGCTGCCTTTGTTCAGGGCGCCTTGTCAGACGACCTGCCGACCTACGAGGTCCCGTCGTCGGACCTGGCCGCGGGGATTGTCCTGGCGGCGTTGGCGGTGGACGCCGGCCTGGCCGGATCGCGCGGCGAGGCGCGTCGCCTGGCCCAGGGCGGCGGCCTGCGGCTGAACGACAAGGCCGAGCTCGACGCCAACCGCACCGTCAGCGACGCCGACCTGACCGACGGGGTCATCAAGCTTGCCGCTGGCAAAAAGAAGATCGTCCTGGTGAAACCGGTCTGAGGAGAAGTCGATGAGCAAGATCACCGAGGGCGCCCCGGCGCCGGATTTTGAGCTGGAGAGCGCGGGCGGGCCGATCCGGCTTGGGGATTTCGCGGGCCGGACCTTGGTGGTCTTTTTCTATCCGAAGGACGACACCACCGGCTGCACCACCGAGGCCAAGGACTTCAGCGCGCTGGCGGGCGAATTCGCCAAGGCGGGGATCGCGGTTGTCGGCGTCTCCAAGGACAGCCTCAGGAGCCACGAGAAGTTCGCCGCCAAACACGGCCTGACCGTCCAGCTGGGCTCCGATCCCTCCGGGGCGATGGTCGAGGCGTTCGAGAGCTGGGTCGAGAAGAGCCTCTATGGCCGCCGCTATATGGGCATCGATCGCTCGACCTTCCTGATCGCCGATGGGGTGATCCGGCGCATCTGGCGCAAGGTGAAGGTGGCCGGCCATGCCCAGGCCGTGCTGGACGCCGCCAGGGCGCCTTAGGCCGTCCGCACCCCTGCGCGCAACCTGATCGGCGTTCAGGTTTCGTCAATAGACTGGGGAGCGGATTTATACACGTTACAGTTGCATAGACCTGCGGCGCAATGCGCCTTGCGCCGCCCGCAATTCTCATTGCATATCCCGCCTGTCCATGGGGCTGGGGGCCACGCGACGCATGACACGGCTGGCGCGCCTTCGCCGCTCAATCGAAGAGTTCTTCCCGGAACGCCATCTCTACGTCCGCTCGGGCGGGGAGATGAGGGGCTATGTCCTGACGCCCCGCAAGCAGATGGCGGTCGCCGCCTGCGTGTCGGCCGCGGCTCTTTGGATGGGCATTTCCAGCGCCGCCGTGCTGGTGGACGTGCTGTCGGCGTCCTCGGCCGACCGCGAGATCGCCAGGACCCAGGCCAAGTACGAACGCTGGATCGCCGACCGCCAGGCGCGGCTGAACTCCGCGGTGGCCGAGCTGAACGCCGGCGGGGCGACCAACGAGAGCCTGGCCTCCAGCATGGAGAAGCGGCACGCCGCGCTGGCCATGCTGCTCACCGACATGAAGGGCGCGCCCGGCGCGGCCGAGGCCCTGGCTCCGGCGATGGGCAAGGTGCTCGCCTCGACCGACAAGAACCCGGCCCACCGAATCGACCGGGTGCGCGCCAGCCAGGACCAGATTCTCGACGCGGCCGACAGCTTCGCCAAGAGCCGCGCGGACCGGGTGCGACTGGCGTTCCGGCTGGCCGGGCTGACGCCGGCGGCCTACATGCCCAAAGGCGGATCCTTAGGCGGCCCGCTGATCGACTCCAAGGACCCGCGCGCGCTCGCCGCCGTGCTCGACGTCGATGAGGATTTCGCCGACCGCATCCAGCACGCCGCCACCGACATGGGCGAGGCCCATGCCCTGGAACAGGCCGCCCAGAGCCTGCCGCTCGCCCGGCCGACATCGACGACGCCGCAGTCCAGCGGCTTCGGCGTCCGCTACGATCCGTTCACCAGCCGGCCGGCGTTCCACTCCGGCCTGGATTTCCCCGGCGGGATGATGACCCCGATCCATGCGACGGCGCCGGGCGTGATCTCGTTTACCGGCCTCCGCTCAGGCTACGGCCAGACGGTTGAGATCGACCACGGCCGCGGCTTCAAGACCCGCTACGCCCACTTGGCCAGCATCGCCGTGACGGTGGGCCAGCGGGTGGCCGTGGGCCAGCGGCTGGGCGGCATGGGCTCCACCGGCCGCTCCACCGGCACGCATCTGCACTATGAGGTGTGGGTCAACGGCCGGGCGCAGAATCCGGATCGTTTTGTCAGGGCAGGCGCCTATGTTCTCAAAGCCGGCTAGGACCCTCGCCAAGGGACCGGATAACGCCGAAGCGCCGGCGCGCAAAGCCATCGCCTGCTCGCTGATCGCCGAGAACGTCAGCCTGGATGGCGACCTGAAGAGCGACGGCGATGTGCAGCTCGACGGGGCGGTGCGCGGCGACCTGCATGTGGCGCATCTGACGCTTGGCGAGACCGGGCTGGTCGAGGGCTCCATCGTCGCCGAGGCGGTCGAGGTGCGCGGTCGCGTCACCGGCACGATCAGCGCCAAGGCCGTGCGGCTCTACGCCACCGCGCGGGTGGACGGCGACATCACCCACGCCCAGATCGCCATCGATGCGGGCGCCCATTTCGCCGGCCGCAGCGTGAAACTCGCCCTCCCCGTTCAGGAATCTTTGAGCCTGGCGACGGCGGCGGAGTAGGCGTCAGTCCGCCGCGCCGGCATCCCCCGTCACGCCGACCCGTTGGGCCAGCGCGGCGCCCATGAAGGCGTCGAGGTCGCCGTCGAGGACGCCCTGGGTGTCTGAGGTCTCCACGTCGGTGCGCAGGTCCTTGACCATCTGGTAGGGCTGCAGGACGTAGCTGCGAATCTGGTGACCCCAGCCGATGTCGGTCTTCTGGTCTTCCAGCGCCTGCTGCGCCGCCTCGCGCTTCTGCAACTCGAGTTCATAGAGCCGCGCGCGGAGCATCTTCCACGCCTCGTCGCGGTTCTGGTGCTGGGAGCGGCCGGCCTGGCAGGCGACCGCGACGCCGGTGGGGATGTGGGTCAGGCGCACGGCGCTATCGGTCTTGTTGATGTGCTGGCCGCCGGCACCGGAGGCCCGGTAGGTGTCGGTGCGCACGTCGGCCGGATTGATGTCGATGACGATGGCGTCGTCCACCACCGGATAGACCCAGACCGAGGCGAAGCTGGTGTGCCGCTTGGCGGCTGAATCGAATGGTGAGATGCGGACCAGCCGGTGGACCCCGCCCTCGGTCTTCAGCCAGCCATAGGCATTGGGCCCCTTGATCTGCAGGGTCGCCGACTTGATGCCGGCCTGGTCGCCGGAGGTTTCCTCCAGGAAATCGACGCTCATCCCGTGGGCGTTGGCCCAGCGGGTATACATCCGCATCAGCATGCCGGCCCAGTCGCAGGACTCGGTGCCGCCGGCCCCGGAGTTGATCTCGACAAAGGCGTCGTTGCCGTCGGCCTCTCCGGACAGCAGCGCCTCAAGCTCGGCGCGACCGGCGCGGTCCTTCAGGCCGCGCAGCTGGACGCGGGCTTCCTCCAGCGAGGCTTCGTCGCCCTCCTCGTCGGCCATTTCGGCATAGCCCAGGGCGTCGGCGAGATCGCGTTCCAGACCCTTGACGGCCTCGACCTGACCGGCCAGCCGCGAGCGTTCCCGCGTCAGAGCCTGAGCGGCGGCGGCGTCATCCCACAGTGTCGGGTCCTCGACGCGGGCGTTCAGTTCGTCGAGCTTGCGAAGCGCCGGTTCCCAGTCAAAGACGCCTCCTGAGCAGGTCGATCGACTGCTCGATGTCAGCCTTGGCGGCCTCGACATCCAATCTCATGGGACAATTCCTGGTGCAGTTCGCGGGCCGCGAGATAGCGCCCGCCTTCGGTTAGTACAAGCCGCTGACATCCTCGGGCGGTTTCTTCGGCGGGGGTGGCGGGGCGACGGCGGCCGCGGCGCTGGGGGCGCCGGTTAGGCCGTTCTTGAACACCGTGGCGTAGGGCTGCGGCCCGTCAGGCGCGACGACGTCCTCGGCGACATGCGGTTCGGTGCCCGGGCGGAAGGCTTCGCGGATGCCGCGGACCATGGCGAACTTGGCATTGGCCGGCGGCTTGAAGTCATCGGGCGGATAGCCCTTGTTGGCCTCGGTCATGAAGTCGATGAAGATCGGCACGGCGGCGACCGCCCCGGTCTCGCCGTGGCCAAGGCTGCGGTTGTCGTCGAAGCCGATGTAGATGCCGGCGACCAGTTGCGGGGTGAAGCCGACAAACCAGGCGGAGCGGAACTCATTGGTGGTGCCGGTCTTGCCCCCGGTGGGCCGGCCTAGCACCGAGGCGGCGGCGGCCGTGCCGCGCTGGACCACGCCCTGCAGCATGGAGGTGATCTGGTAGGCGGTGATCGGATCCCAGACCTGGGCGCCGGCGGCGGGGATCCGCGGGCTCTCGTCGCCATTGAAGCCGGCCGTGCAGCGGTTGCAGTCGCGCAGGTCGGCCCGGAAGATGGTCTTGCCCTCGCGATCCTGCACCATCTCGATCAGGTGCGGCTCGACCTTCTTGCCGCCGTTGACGAAGGCCGCGTAGGCCCCCGACAGCTTGAAAACCGTTGTCTCGCCGGCGCCCAGCGCCATGGCCAGCACTTTTTCCATGCTCTTGACCACACCCAGCCGTTCGGCGGCGGCGGCGATCTTGGTCATGCCGACCCCTTGCGCCAGGCGCACGGTCATGGCGTTGCGCGACAGCTCCAGGCCCTTGCGCAGCTGCAGCGGGCCGAAATAGTCGTGCTCATAATTTTCCGGCGTCCAGGCCTGGCCGTTGGCCCCGGTGAGCGTGATCGGGGCGTCCATGACGATGCTGGCGGGCGTGTAGCCGTTCTCCAGCGCGGTGGCGTAGACGATCGGCTTGAATGCCGAGCCCGGCTGGCGCAGCGCCTGGGTGGCGCGGTTGAAGCTGGACAACGAGAAGGAATAGCCGCCGACCATCGCCAGCACCCGACCCGAGTTCGGCTCCATGGCCACCAGGGCGCCGTTGACCGCCGGGATCTGTTTCAGCCGGAAGGCCGAGCCCTTGTCGGAGGGGGCCACGAAGATCAGGTCGCCGGAACCCAGCCCCTTGCCGGCCCGCGCCCAGGCGACGTCCTCGGGCGCCAGCACCCCGGCCTTGCCCTCGACGGTGCGGACATGCACGCCGCCGCCGACATCGGTGATCACCGCCTCGCGCCAGTCCGGCCGCTCCGCCGGGCGGGCCTGCGACCTGGCCAGCGCCTCCCAGCCCGCCAGTGTGGCGACATGGCCCCAGGCGCCGCGCCAGCCGTGGCGGCGATCATAGGCCTCCAGCCCTTTCATCAGCGCCGCCTTGGCCGCGGTCTGCAACCGCGGGTCCAGGGTGGTGCGCATGTAGTAGCCGCCCTCGTTGATCCGGGGCCCAAGCGTCGCCATCCCTCGACGGCGGACCTCCTCGACGAAATAATCGGCGTCGCGGTACTTGGCGCGGCTGGGTTCGGGCTGGACCTTCAGGTCCTCCAGCTTGGCGGCCTCCACCTGCGCGCGGCTGGCCCAGCCCAGGTCGGCCATCTGGTCGAGGATGAAGTTGCGCCGGTCCAGCGCATACTTCCGCCGGCGGATCGGGTGGTAGTTGTCGGGTCCCTTGGGCAGGGCCGCCAGGTAGGCGCACTCGGCCAGGTCCAGTTCGGTGATCGACTTGCCGAAATAGTTGTAGGCCGCCGCGCCGACGCCGTAGGAGCGGTAGCCCAGCCAGATCTCGTTCAGATAGAGTTCGAGGATCCGCTCCTTCGACAGGGTCTGTTCCAGCCGCCCGGCCAGCATCGCCTCCTTCAGCTTGCGACCGAGGGTGGCGTCGTTGGTGAGCAGCACGTTCTTGGCCACCTGCTGGGTGATGGTCGAACCACCCTCCATGCGCTTGCCATGGGCCAGGTTGATGACGTTCTTGGCCATGGCCCGGACGAGGCCCATGACATCGACGCCACCGTGCTTGAAGAAGTTATGATCCTCGGCGGCCAGGAACGCCTCGGCCAACTGCGGCGGGATCGAATCGTAAGGCACGAAGATCCGCCGCTCCCGGGAGAACTCGCCGATCAGGGTGCCGTCCCAGGCATAGGCCCGGGTCGCCGTCGGGGGGTGATAGTCGGCCAAGTCGCCGGCGTCGGGCATGTCGTGGAACAGCCAGGCGGCCCAGATGGCCACCGCGAACCCCGCGGCCGCGATCAGGCCAAGCACCGCCACCCCGGCCATCGCGACCCATCTTTCGCGGGGTAGATCCAACGGACTCACGGCCTCCAGAGGCGCCCCGCCCCAATGGTCTTGGGTCTAACCGGCTTCGGATGCGGCGCCAACGGTAGCTCGCCGTCGCAATCAACCCGAGCGGCAAAGCAAGACGAGGCTGCCGGCCCCCAGGATGACGCCACAGCCGGAAACCATGGCGGCCGCGCGGGTTCGCCCCGGTTGGGGGACTTGCCCCTCGCGGGTCAGGGCCTAGTGTTCCCGCTGGATTGTGGATGAACGCGATGAGCGACGCTGTCGGCCCTGGCGATCTGGTTCTCTGTGTCAACGCCGCCCCAAACCATGTCACGGGAAGGCCGGTGCCCCTCCAGGCCGGAGAGACCTACCGGGTCATCGGCGTCATGGACTTTGCCTGCCCCTGCGGACGTTCCGACGCCCTGCTCGACGTGGGCGTCGACTTCGCGTGGTGCCAGACGCGCTTCCGTCTCCTGCCAAAGCCCAAGGCCCAGACCAGAACGCGCCGCGTTTCGGCGCCCAAGGAGACGGAAACGGTTCGCTGAACGGCGGGACGACGGCGTCGGAGGCGGATCGCGCTCCACGCTGGGGAGGAGCTTTGAGCTACCGCGAGGCCAACCGGGTCGCTTCGGCGAAATAGTCGTCGATGGAATCGCCGACGGCGTTCATCAGGCGGGTGCGGCGGACGGGATCGCGCAGCAGCTCCTCGTCGTCGGGGTTGGAGACGAAGCCCATCTCCAGCAGCACGGCCGGCACGTCGGGCGCCAGCAGAACCATGAAACCGGCGTCGCGGTGGCTGCGGCGCAGCAGCGGCGTCCTGGCTTCCGCCTCAATGCGGGTGACCAGGGTCTGGGCGAAGGCGGCCGAGCGGTTCTTGGTGGTCCGCTGGGTCAGGTCGAACAGGATGTCCTGCACGCCGCGGTCGCCGGTCAGGCTGGCCTTCATGAACCAGTCGTCCTGTTTGACGAAGCGCACGGCGCGGTTCGAAGCCTTGTCTGACAGGGTGTAGACCGAGGCCCCGCGTAGGCTGGCGTCAGGGCCTGAGTCGGAGTGCAGCGAGATGAACAGGTCGGCGCCGGCGCTCTGGGCGATGCGGACGCGGCGGTCCAGCGGCACATAGCTGTCGTCGTCGCGGGTCAGCACCACGCGATAGCGGGACGCGCGTTCCAGCCGGGACTTGAGCGCCAGGGCGGCGGCGAGGTTGACGTCTTTCTCGAAGCCCAGGGCGCCGCTGGCGCCGGGATCGTGGCCGCCATGGCCGGGGTCGATGACGATGATTTTTTTCAGCGACACGCGTGTCGCCCGCACGGGCGCGATCTTTGGCCGAAGCTTGAGCGCTATCGGCATCGGCGCGGTCGACGAGGCAAGCTTCAGGCCGGCGGTGGGCAGGGCGGCCACGTCGATCACATAGCGGTAGTGGTCGATGCCGTCGGCCGGCGGCAACAGGAACCGGCCGCGCACCTTGGCCTCGGCGGTCAGCTCGAGCACCAGTCGCGCGCCGCCGGTGGTCTGGTCGACGCTCCAGGACCGCACCAGCCCCTGGCCCGCGCCCTGCAGGCCGCCCAGGGCGGAGACGCCGGCCAGGATCACCACGGCGTGGCCGTCGGAACCGTCGGACACCAGCTTACCGCTGGCGGCCTGGTCGAGGTCCATGACGATGCGGGTCGCCTGGGAGTCGCCACCCAGCCGGACCTTGAGCAGTCCGGCGGCGGAGGCCGCGGCCCGGGTCATCGAGACGGCGGTGAGGGCGCAAGCCAGAACGGCCGCGGCAACGGCCGCGCCCCTTCGACTCCGCATCCAGCTCCGCACCCCGGCCTGCATGACGCCTCTAAACCCCGCGCCGGTCGCTATGGCCGACACCGCCCAAGACCCATATACGCGCGGCCGGGGTAGACAAACGGTTAACCGGATCTTGCCGCCCGCACATTCCGGGTACGGCTTTCCTTTTGCGGTCCGCTGTTGCAAAGTCCCGCCGCGCGCCAATCCGCCTCCCGCGTCAAGCGAGGGCAAGGGTTCGCGCGAACCAAACCCGCGTCAGCTGACCGTATTCCCGGCAAGCGACGCTCTATCCGATCCGCGTCACTCGACGCGCCTGGGAACACACCCGATGGGCAGCGCTGCTCAAAATCATTCGCGGGCCACGTCACGGCCCCAAGCCTCCCGAGACGCCATGCGTGGCGCTCCCGCGGGTGGCGCGCGCGCCCGTCCCACAAACAACCGGCTGCGCCTGGACCTAGCGTCCAGGGCGCGCCGCGGAGACAGATCCAATGCCCAAGAACATGTTGATCGATGCAGCCCACGCCGAAGAGACGCGTGTGGTGGTGGTCGACGGATCGCGCGTTGAAGAGTTCGACTTCGAAAGCGCCAACCGCAAGCAGCTGAGAGGCAATATCTACCTGGCGAAGGTGACGCGCGTTGAGCCGTCGCTGCAGGCGGCCTTCATCGAGTATGGCGGCAACCGCCATGGCTTCCTGGCCTTCAACGAAATCCACCCCGACTACTATCAGATCCCGGTCGCCGACCGCGAAGCGCTGATGCGCGAAGAGGCTGACGACGAGGACGAACATCACGAGCCCCGCGGCCGCCGCGGCGCGGCCGGCGCCGAGGCGACCTCCGAGGACGAGGACGAGGACCCCGAAGTCGCCTCCGAGGACGACGACGACGTGATGGAAGAAGAGGTCGCGCGGCGTCGCCGGCGCCTGATGCGCAAGTACAAGATCCAGGAAGTGATCCGCCGCCGGCAGATCATGCTGGTGCAGGTCGTCAAGGAAGAGCGCGGCAACAAGGGCGCGGCGCTCACCACCTATCTGTCGCTGGCCGGCCGCTATGGCGTGTTGATGCCCAACACCGCGCGCGGCGGCGGCATCAGCCGCAAGATCGAAGCCGCCACCGATCGCCGGCGCCTGAAGGGCGTGGTCCAGAGCCTGGACGTGCCGCAGGGCATGGGCCTGATCGTGCGGACTGCCGGCGCCAAGCGCACCAAGGCCGAGCTGAAGCGGGACTATGACTATCTGCTGCGGCTGTGGGAGAACATCCGCGAGACCACCCTGCACTCGATCGCCCCGGCGCGGATCTACGAGGAAGAGGATCTGGTCAAGCGGGCGATCCGCGACCTCTACGACAAGGACATCGACGGGGTGTTCGTCGAGGGCGCGGCGGGCTTCAAGGAAGCGCGCGATTTCATGCGCATGCTGATGCCCAGCCAAGCCAAGAAGGTGCAGCTCTACACCGAGCCGACCCCGCTTTTCGTCAAGCACCGGGTCGAGGACCACCTGAGCCAGATCTATTCGCCGGTCGTGCCGCTGCGCTCGGGCGGCTATCTGGTGATCAACCAGACCGAGGCCCTGGTCGCGGTGGATGTGAACTCCGGCAAGTCCACCCGCGAGCGAAACATCGAGGCCACGGCGCTCAAGACCAATATGGAGGCCGCCGAGGAAACCGCCCGGCAGCTGCGGCTGCGCGACCTGGCCGGCCTGATCGTCATCGACTTCATCGACATGGACGAGTCGAAGAACAACCGCACGGTCGAGAAGATCCTCAAGGACTGCCTGAAGGACGACCGGGCGCGCGTGCAGATGGGCAAGATCTCGCCCTTCGGCCTGATGGAGATCAGCCGCCAGCGCCGCCGGACCGGGGTGCTGGAAGGCACCACCCACGTCTGCGAGCACTGCGCGGGAACCGGCCGGGTGCGCTCGGTGGAATCCAGCGCCCTGGCGGCGCTGCGGACCCTGGAGCTCGAGGCGCTGAAGGGTGGCGGCGAGGTCACGCTGAAGACGCCCCGCGCCGTGGGCCTGTACATCCTCAACGAGAAGCGCGCGCACCTGGCGCGCCTGCAGCAGACGCTGGGCCTGTTCGTCACCGTGATGATCGATGACGAGATCGCCCACGCCGACTGCCAGATCGAACGCACGTCGATGGAGACCCGGCCGGACCATGTTGCGGTGGCCGCCCCCGCGGTGGCCTACGAGCCGATGGTCGATGACGGCTATGACGACGAAGCCTTCGAGGACGAGGACGAGGAAGACGCAGAAGACGAGATTGCCATCGAGCGGGAAGACACCGACGATGACGCGCCGCGGGCCGCCGCCCGCGCGCCCCGGGATGAGGAGGAGAGCCGCGAGGACGGCGATGGCCGCAACCGGGGTCGCCGACGCCGCCGGCGCGGGCGCCGCGACGGCGAGCCGCGCGAGCCGCGCGAGGCCACTGACGCTCAGGCCGCCGCGCCCCGCGCCGCCGACGCGCCGCGCAACGATGACCTGGATGGCGATGGCCGCCGCCGGCGGCGTGGTCGCCGAGGTGGCCGGCGGATGCGCGACGACGGGCGGCCCACCGACCCCTTCGCCTGGACGCGGCCCTGGGTGCCGTATGGGGATGATCCCTTCGTCTGGTTCGACCCGTCGGAAGACATCAAGGCGCCGCCCGCCCCCAGCCCCGCCCTTGCCAACGACGGGCGCGAGACGCCGCGCGCCGCGGCTCAGGTCGTCGCGCCGGCGCCGGACGCCAGAGCGGCGGACGGCGGTTCCACCGACGAGATCTGGGTCGAACTTCCCGCCAGCGAGGATCGCCCCAAGCGCGCCCGTCGCGGACGCGGTCGCGGCCGAGGGGGAGATGCGCCGGTCGCCGAGGTTGCTCGCGAGCTGCAAATCGAGGCGCCGATCGTGACGCCCGAACCGGTGATCGAGCGTGTCGAGGCTGTTGAACCCGCCATGGCCGACGCGCCGCCGGCCAAGAAGCCGCGCGCCAGCCGGGCAAAGGCCAAGCCGGCCGTCGAGGCGGTCGAGCCCGAAGCGCCGGCCGTGGCGGTGGTCCCGGCCGAGCCGGCTCCGGCTCCGGCGCCTGTTCCCGTCCCCATCCCCGTCGTCGCCGCGCGCGAGCCGGATCCGGCGGAAATCTCCACCCCGCCCGCCGCCCCGCGCAAAGGCTGGTGGCGGCGCGGGTGACGGGTTAGGCTCAAGACGATCCGGGGGGCGCGGTTTAGAGGCTTGAACATGGCGTCCCCTGCCCGTCCGGTTTCCCGCATCACGCTCGCCGCGACCCTGGCTCTCAGCCTCGTGCTGCGGCCAGGAATCGTCGCCGCCCAGAGCCAGCCGGGCGAATCCCTGATTCGCGACACCGAGATCGAGGAGATTCTGCACAAGGACGCCGAGCCGATCTTCCGCGCCGCGGGGATCGACCCCAAGGGCGTTCAGGTGATCATCATCGGCTCGACGGAGCTCAACGCCTTCGCCGCCCCGAAGGTGATGGCGGTCTATACCGGCCTGATCCTGCGGACCAAAACCCCCAACGAACTGCAGGGCGTCATGGCCCACGAGGTGGGTCACCTGGCCGCCGGCCACAGTTTCCGCTCGGGCGACATGCAGCGCGCCGGGATGGTGCCGATGATCCTGACCATGGGCCTCGGCGTGCTGGCCGCGCTGGCCGGGTCCGGCGACGCGGCGGCGGGTCTCGTGATCAGCGCCCCCTATTTCGGTACGCTGGGGGCCATCGGCTACACCCGCGAACAGGAAAGCCGCGCGGACCAGGCGGGCGCCACCCTGCTGGAACGCGCGGGCCTCTCAGGGCGCGGTCTGGCGGAGTTCTTCGACAACTTCCGCTATCAGGAGGTGTTCGCCGAATACCGCCGCTACAAATATTTCATCGACCACCCGCTTTCGTCGGACCGGATCGAGGCCCTGCAGCTGCGGGTCGCGGCCCTGCCGCATTTCAAGGAGGTCGACAGCCCCCAGGCGCTGGCCGAGCACGAGGTGATGAAAGCCAAGCTCGACGGCTTCATCAATCCGCAGCTCGCGATCACGAAATATGCGGAGGACGACAAGGGCTATCCCGCCCGCTACGCCCGGGCGATCGCCTACTATCAGCTGAAAGAGCCGGACAAGGCGCTGAAACGGGTGGACGCCCTGTTGGCGGACCAGCCGGACAATCCCTACCTCTGGGAGCTCAAGGGCCAGATCCTCTTCGAGTTCGGGCGTCAGGCCGAGGCGGAGGCGCCGCAACGCCGGTCGGTGGCGCTGAAGCCCGACGCGCCCCTGCTGAGGATCAACCTGGGCCAGACGCTGATCGCCCTCGACGACAACAAGAAGGTGGTCGAGGGTATCGGAGAGTTGCGCAAGGCGCTCATCCAGGAAGAGGACAACGCGGTCGCCTGGCGGCTGTTGGCGGAGGCCTATGACAAGCGCGGCGAGGACGGGCTCGCCCGGCTGGCCACAGCCGAATACCGCTACAATATCGGCGATATGAAACAGGCCCGGGTGTTCGCCATGCGCGCCCGCGAGCGGCTGGTGAAGGACACGCCGGAGTGGCGCCGCGCCACCGACATCGTGCTGGTCTCCAAGCCAAGCCGCGAAGACCTGCGCGACCTGGCCAAGGAGGGCTCCATCGGCGGGAGCCAGCTTCACTGAGGCTTCGCAAGGCGACCGCGCGCGGCTATGTCCCTGGCATGACCCCAGCGTTCCGCATCCTGGCCGGCCTGGCCGCCGCGCTGACCCTGTGCGCCTGCCAGAAGACGCCGGACGCCGCCTTTGGCCAGAAGGTGCGCGCCTATCTGATGGCCCACCCGGAGGTGATCCGCGAGGCGGCGGTGAAGCTGAACGAGCGCGACCGGCTGGCGGCGCAGAAGGCCTCCACCGAATCCCTCGACAGATATCGCCAGCAGCTGGAGCGCGATCCGCGCGACTTCGTGGCCAATCCGGGGGGCCGGATCACGGTGGTGGAGTTCTTCGATTACCGCTGCGGCTACTGCAAGCTCGCGGCGCCCGAGGTGTTGAAGCTGATCGAAGAGAACCCCGACGTGCGGTTCGTGTTCAAGGAATTCCCGATCTTCGGCGCGGTCTCCGACACGGCCGCGAAGCTGGCGCTGACCCCGGCGGCCAAGGCCAAGGGGCTGGATCTCTACCGCGGCTGGATGACCGAGAAGGCGCTCGATGACGCGGCGCTGGATCGCCGGATGACCGCCCTCGGCATCGATCCGGTCGCCACGCGCGCCGCCGCCCAGGCCCCGCAGATCGCCCGCCAACTCCTCGACACCCGTACCCTCGCCAGCGCGTTGAAGATCGAGGGCACCCCGGCCTTCATCGTCGGGGAGACCATGATTCCAGGGGCTGACATGGCGGCGCTTCGAGCCGCCATCGCTGCGGCCAAGGCCGGTCCGGCGAAGACGCGGAGCTAGCAGATGGCTGAGAAGGTTCTGGTGATCGGCGCGGGCATGGCCGGCCTGTGGACGGCGCTCGCGCTCGCGCCCGGCGACCGCGAGGTGGTGCTGCTGGAGCGCGATCCGCCCCCGCCGCAGGGCGGGCCGGACGAGGCCTTCGAGACCTGGAACCGGCGCGGCGTTGGCCACCTGCGCCACAGCCATGCGTTCCTGGCGCGCCTGCGCCTGCTGATCCGCGACCAGCACCCGCAGCTGCTGGCCGAATTGCTTGCGGCGGGCTGCCGGGACCTGGGGTTCGAGGGCGGGCTGAGCGAGAGTCAGAAACGCACCTATGTCCCCCTGCCGATCGACGCCGATCTGGCGGTGCTGACCAGCCGGCGGACAACCTTTGAACTGGTCATGCGACGCTATGTCGAACGGCAGGCCAACCTCAGTATCCGCTCGGGCGTCTTCGTGAAGGAGCTGCAGGTCACGCCGGGCACCGTTCCGACGGTCACCGGGGTGATCATCGAGGATGTCGACGGCCTGCACACGCTGAGCGCCGACATCGTCGTCGACGCTGGTGGCCGGACCTCCAGCGCCGTCGAAC
Source organism: Phenylobacterium sp. (assembly GCF_031360265.1). GTDB lineage: Bacteria > Pseudomonadota > Alphaproteobacteria > Caulobacterales > Caulobacteraceae > Phenylobacterium. Next base: position 31,849 of record NZ_JANMBF010000139.1, on the reverse strand, counting down.
AACTGCGCGAGGCCGGCGTTGCGATCCCCGAGGAGTCCGAGGACTGCGGCATCCTCTACTACACCCGGCACTATCGGCTGAACCCCGGCGCGCCGGAACCCGAGCGGGGCAAGGCGCCGCTGACCGGCGACCTGGAATACCTCAAATTCGGGGTGTTTCCGGGCGACAACGGCTGTTTCTCGATCACCCTCTGCGTGCCGGACATCGAGGAAGAACTTCGCAAGACGATCGTCGGTCCGGCGGTGTTCGACGCGGTCTGCACCGCGTTGCCGGGCCTGGCGCCCTGGGTTGATCCGACGACGTCGACGGCGATCAGCAAGGTGTTCGGCATGGGCGACCTGCACAGCCGCTGGCGCGACATGGCGCCGGGCGGCAAGGCCGCGGTGCTGGGCTTCTTTCCGGTGGGCGACAGCCATGTGCGCACCAACCCCCTCTACGGCCGGGGCTGTTCGTTCGCCGCGGTGAGCGCGCATCTGCTGCGCGACGCGCTGAACCTGTTCAGCGACCCGGCGGCGCGGCTGGACGCCTACCAGCGCCGCGTCGAAGCCGAGCTTCGGCCCTACTATTCGGTGATGCGCGACGCTGACCGTTCGGCGATCCGGCGCGCCCGGCAGGCGCTGACCCCAGGCCATCGGCCGAGCCTGAAGAGCCGCATCGCCCGGCGGTTCATCGAGGATGGCGTGGCGGTGGCCGTGCGCTCCGACACCGACCTGTTGCGCGCGGCGCTGCGCGGGTTCCACATGCTGGAGGACCCGCAGGCCTGGCTGAAGCGTCCGGCCAACATCTCCAAGGTGCTGGGCTACTGGGCGCGCGGCCGCAAGGCCAACGCGGCGGCCTATCGGCCCAAGGGCGGGCCGGAACGCGCCGACATGCTGCGCGGCCTGGGATTGTCGCCGGAGCTCGATGTCGAGCGTGTGCTGGCGGGCGGAGTTCGCTGATGCGGACGCCGCTGCTGGCCGGCTTGCTTAGCCTGTCGATCGCGGGGGCGGCGGTCGCGGCCGGCGTGAGCCTGAAGCACGAGATGAAAAGGGTCGTTGAGCCGGCCTCGAACGCGCTGTTTGCCGTTGGCGGCGATGTGGACCCGGCCAACGGCCCTGACGCCGCCAAGGTCACCGAGGCCCGCTGGCAGGAGGGACTGATAGCCGCCCAGACGCTGACGAAGGTCGCCGCTCACCTCAACGGCGCGCAGCGAAAGGCCGGACCGGAATGGACGCAGGCCGCGGGCGACTTCGCCAGACTGGCGGCAGCGGCGGAAACAGCCGCCCAGGCCAAGGACGGCGCCGGCTTTTCGACAGCGGCCAACGCCCTGGCCGATACCTGCACGGCCTGTCACACCAAGTACAAGCCGAAGACCTAGTGGATTGATGGGGACGTAAGAGTCCTGGCCGGGATTCCCCAGGGCGTGCGTCGTGCGAGTCTGCCCGATGCGTGCCGGCCGCCGCGCCGGATGTCCGCCCTCCGGTGGGCAACCCAAGGCGGGGTTCGACCCTTCTCAGCCGTTCCTCGCGTCTGCTCTGACGGTCCCTAGATCACCATCAGATCGTGACCGACGATGATCTCTCCTTTGAAGATTCGCGCGGCTGCAGCGCGCCAAGCGGCGTCACTGACGCTCGCATCACCTGGGGCAAGGTGCGAGATCACCAGGGTCCTGACGCCGGCCTCCTGGGCTATCCGCCCAACTTCCTCCGCCGGCGAGTGGTCCGCGTGCATGTGAAGCATGGCGGTCTCGATCGAGGTGGGGAGGAGGCCCTGATGCTGCAGGCGGAGCTGCAACGCCTCGACCGCCGCGAAGTTGATCGCCTCGTGGACCAGCACGTCCGCACCCTTGGCCATCTGCGCCACCGCCTCCAGCGGGACGGTGTCGCCCGAGAAGGCGATCGAGCGGTCGTGGAAATCGAAGCGATAGCCGTAGGCCGGCGTCACGGGCGGATGCTGCACCAGCACCGAAGTCACCTTGACGTTCTCGTCCTGCATCACCGGTCCCGCGGTTGGAAGGTCACGGACTTCGATCATCTGCAGCGGCGGCCTCTGGAAGTCCTCGGCCCAGAAATCGATCGTCGCCTTCTGAGACCGCAAGAAGTCCTCGGTCATTTGCGCCAGCGGCGGCGGGCCAAAGGCGCGCACGCTCTGCAGCATGCCGCGGACCCAGCCGATCTCCAAGAACGGGCCGTACTCGATGTTGTGGTCGGGATGGTGGTGGGTGATGAAGATGCCGCGCACGGCCTTGAAGGCCGTGCCGGTGCGGGCGAACTGGTTCGTCAGCCCAAGCCCGCAGTCCAGCACATAGGCCGCGCCGTTACTGACCATAAGGTGCGAGGTCATGCGCCGCAGCTGACCGGGCGCGGGGCCGGCGCCCGTGCCCAGCAGAACCAGCTTGGTCCCTTGGGCGGCCTGTAAGGCGGCCCGCACTTGCGCCACCAGGGCGGCCTGTGCGTCCTCGGCTGTTGCACAGGTGTCTGCAGCCGTCGCGACCGACCCAGCTCCGACCGCCATCGTTGATCCGGCCGCGACGCTGGCCAGCAGTCCGCGGCGTGAAAGGCCGACCCCCGGGTTCTCCATGTCTCGCCCCCACTCGGCTCAGGTTGGCAAGCTGCGCCTGCAGTTAGGAGCTGTAAAGCCGGTGGCAACCAACGCCGCTTCAGGGGCGGCAAGCCAACGGCGACTCACCACCCTTCTGAGCCCTTCGGAACGTCTGCTAGTTGGCGAGGCTGCATTGCCCGCCCGACGCGGGCGACGGGCGACCTCATCGATTCCGAAGTTCGACCGCGCAGGCCATAGGCGCCCGCGAATTTCGGAATCGGGACACTAGCGCATTCGGCGGCTGCGCTGGCGCAACCGCCTCTCCTTCTTGATCGTCTTCCCCCGGCTTGTCCGGGGGACCCATGATCACCGTCATGGCGGGAGGGTGGCGGCGGCGGCGTGGATCGCGTGGTGGCCGCGGCGATCATGGGTGGCCCCCCGGGTCGCGTCGCTACGCGACCCGCCCGGGGCAGGCTCACGAGCCGGGCCAGGACGAGCTTTAGGGGGGGCAACTTGAGGGCCGGAGGCGTTAGATCAGGCCCGCGAGCGGCGAGGACGGGTCGGCGTACATCCGTCTGGGCATCCTGCCGGCGAGGTAGGCTTGCCGGCCGGCGATGACCGCGTGTTTCATGGCGCGCGCCATGCGAATCGGATCGCGGGCCTCGGCGATGGCGGTGTTCATCAGGACGGCGTCGCAACCCAGTTCCATGGCCAGCACGGCGTCCGACGCCGTGCCGACGCCGGCGTCAACCAGCACGGGCACACTCGACTGTTCGATGATCAGGCCGAGGTTGAGGAAATTCTGGATGCCCCGCCCGGACCCGATGGGCGCGGCGGCCGGCATGATCGCCGCGGCCCCGGCGTCCTCCAGCTTGCTCGCATAGACCGGGTCGTCGGTGCAGTAGACCATCACCTGGAACCCCTCGGCGATCAGCAGCTTCAGCGCCCGCAGCGTCTCTTCCATGTCGGGCAGCAGGTGTTTGGTGTTGGACAGCACCTCCAGCTTCACCAGGTCCCAGCCGCCGGCCTCGCGGGCCAGCCGCAGGGTGCGGACCGCGTCCTCGCCAGTGAAGCAGCCCGCGGTGTTGGGCAGGAAGGTGAAGCGGTCGGGTTTCACATGGTCGACCAGCATCGGCTGGCTGGGATCGGACAGGTTCACCCGGCGCAGCGCCACGGTGACGATCTCCGCGCCGGCGGCCTCGGCGGCCGCGGCGTTCTGGGCGTAGTCCTTGTATTTGCCGGTGCCGACGATCAGGCGCGAGGTGAAGGTGCGGCCGGCGACGCTCCAGGTGTCGGTCCCAGGTGCAGACCCGTCCATGTCAGCCGCCTCCGATGAAGTGCACGATCTCGATCCGGTCGCCGTCGGCGAGCGGGGTCCTTCCATAGGCCGAGCGCGGCACGATCTCCAGATTGCGCTCGACCGCCACCTTGCGAGCGTCAAGGCCCAACGCCACGACCAGCGCCGCCAGATCGGCCAGCGGCGGAAACGCGCGTGGCTCTCCGTTGACGGTCAGGTTCATGAACGCGGGCCTCCAGGTCGCCAAGCTTGTGACCCGCTGCCCTGACCGGTACAAGTCGGCGGAATCGACGGCGGAGCGCAATGTCGAAACCGATCTATGTGCTGAGCGGGCCCAATCTCAACCTCCTGGGCGTCCGCGAGCCGGAGATTTATGGCCAACAGACCCTGGACGACGTGCGCAGGCTCTGCGAGGCGCGCGCGGCGGCGCTCGGCTGGACGATCGTCTTCCGGCAGTCGAACCATGAGGGCGAGCTGATCGACTGGATCCAGGAAGCCCGAGACAAGGCCGCCGCCGTGGTGATCAATCCCGCCGGCTATGGCCACACCTCGGTGGCGCTGCTGGACGCGTTGAAGATGGTCGGGGTGCCGGTCATCGAGTGTCACCTGTCGAACCCTGCATCCCGCGAGACGTTTCGCCGTAAGACCTATGTGTCGCTGGCGGCGACCGGCGTCGTCTCCGGCTTCGGCGCCGCGAGTTATGAACTGGCGGTCGAGGCCGCCGCCGGCCTTTGCCGCCAGGCCTGAAGACCAAGAAGCGAAGGTATTTCCATGGCTAGCCCCCCCAAGGCCCCCGCCGACGACCCGATCGACGCGCGCCTGGTGCGCCGACTGGCCGACATCCTGACGGAGACCGGCCTTTCGGAGATCGAGGTCGAACACGCCGGCCTGAAGATCCGGGTCGCCAAGACCCTGACCGCGGCGCCGATGCAGATGATGCACGCCGCGCCGATGGCGGCGCCCGCGCCCGTGGCGGTCGCCCCTGGAGTCGCCGCGACTGACGCCCCGGCGCGCGCCAGCGGCGACGAGGTCAAGTCGCCGATGGTCGGCAGCGTCTATCTGCAACCCGAGCCCGGCGCGCCGAGCTTTGTCAGCATCGGCGACACCGTCGAGGCCGGCCAGACCCTGATGATCATCGAAGCCATGAAGACCATGAACCCGATCCCCGCCCCCAAGGCCGGCAGGATCGTGGCGATCCTGGTGGAGGATGGCCAGCCCGTGGAGTTCGGCGAGCCGCTCGCGGTCATCGGCTAGGGCGAGCGCCATGTTCGACAAGATCCTCATCGCCAACCGCGGCGAGATCGCCCTTCGCGTGCACCGCGCGTGCAAGGAAATGGGCATCTCCACCGTCGCCGTGCACTCCGAGGCCGACAGCGGCGCCATGTGGGTGAGACTGGCCGACGAGAGCGTCTGCATCGGCCCGCCGGCGGCGGCCAAGAGCTATCTGAACATCCCGGCGATCATCGCCGCGGCCGAGATCACCGGGGCTCAGGCGATCCATCCAGGCTATGGATTTCTGTCGGAAAACGCCCGCTTCGCCGAGATCGTCGAGGCCCACGGCTTCACCTTCATCGGGCCCAGGCCCGAGCACATCAAGCTGATGGGCGACAAGATCACCGCCAAGCAGGCGGTCAAGGCCGCCGGCATTCCCGTGGTGCCCGGCTCCGACGGCGCGGTGACCACCGAGGACGAGGCCATGGCGGCGGCGCTGGAAATCGGCTTTCCCGTGCTGATCAAGGCCGCGGCCGGCGGCGGCGGACGGGGAATGAAGGTGGCTCAGAGCGAGGCCGACCTGTACGAGGCGGTCTCGACGGCGCGCAGCGAGGCCAAGGCCGCGTTCGGCGACGACGCGGTCTATATGGAACGCTATCTGCAGACCCCCCGGCATATCGAGCTGCAGGTGATCGCGGATTCCTTCGGCAACGTCTGCCACCTGGGGGAACGCGACTGTTCGCTGCAGCGGCGCCACCAGAAGGTGCTGGAGGAAGCCCCCTCGCCGGCCATCGACGCGGCGACCCGCGCGCGCATCGGCAAGGTGGTGGTCGATGCGGTGAAGGCCATCGGCTATCTGGGCGTCGGCACCATCGAGTTCCTCTACGAGAACGGCGAGTTCTTCTTCATCGAGATGAACACCCGTCTGCAGGTGGAGCACCCGGTCACCGAGGCGATCACCGGCATCGACCTGGTGCGCGAGCAGATCCGCATCGCCGCCGGCCTGCCGCTGTCGTTCAGTCAGAAGGACGTGGTGTTCGAGGGCCACGCCATCGAGTGCCGGATCAATGCCGAGAACCCGAAGACCTTCGCCCCCTCCCCCGGCCTGGTCACCGACTTCCACGCGCCTGGCGGCCTGGGCGTGCGGCTGGATAGCGCGCTCTACGCCGGCTACACGATCCCGCCCTATTACGACTCGCTGATCGGCAAGCTGATCGTCCACGGCCGCGACCGCGACGAATGTATCGCGCGCCTCAACCGTTGCCTCGGCGAGATCGTGGTGGCCGGCATCGACACCAACATCCCGCTGTTCCAGGAGCTGATCCAGCAGCCGGACATCATCGCCGGGCGCTACAATATCCACTGGCTGGAGACCTGGATGAAGGCCCAGGCGGCGGCGGCCGCTTAGCGACGGACGGGCGGCATGGCGCAGTTCGACGCCCGCGACCTGCTCGACTGCTACGCCCGCGGCGTGTTCCCGATGGCCGACGCGCGGGAGGACGAGCGGGTCTTCCTGATCGACCCCGAGCGCCGCGGCGTGATCCCGTTGGAGGGGCTGCATGTGTCGCGCAGGCTGGCGCGGACGGTGCGGACGGAGCCGTTCGAGGTGCGCATCGACACGGCGTTCCGAGAGGTCGTGCGGCGCTGCGCCGAGGCCGGACCGGGGCGGATGGAGACCTGGATCAATCGCCCGATCGAGGCCCTCTATGTCGGCCTCCACGCCGAAGGGTTCGCCCATAGCGTCGAATGCTGGCAGGATGGTGAGCTGGTCGGCGGCCTCTATGGGGTTGCGCTGCACGGCGCGTTCTTCGGCGAAAGCATGTTCTCCCGGCAGCGTGACGCCTCGAAGGTGGCGCTGGTTCACCTGGTGGCGCGCCTGATCGCCGGCGGCTACCGGCTGCTCGACGCCCAGTTCATGACCGCGCACCTGACCCAGTTCGGGGCGCGGGAGATCTCACGGGCCGACTATCGGCGGCGCCTGGCCACAGCCCTGACCGTCCAGGCGAACTTTCAGCGCGCGGGCGCGGCGATGGGCGGCGCGGTGGCCCTGCAGATGATCAGCCAGGCGTCGTAGACCGGGTGTTCCAAGGGGTGCAGGCCGGGCGATGAAGCGTACATCCAGCCCTTGAAGACCTGGCGCGGCGCCAGCGACGGCTTGCCGGGTTGCGGCCGGGGCTGGGAGTCCACCGTCAGATAGGCGATGGAGTCGTCGATGGCCTCGTCGGGCGCCGAGCGTTCGCAGGCCTTGACCGTGAACACCAGACTTCCGAAGCGCACCGGGTGACCCACCGCGGCCTCGAATCGGACGCTCTCGGCGGTCACCTTGTCCAGCGCCTGCAGGACCGCGACGTCATAGCGCGCGCGGCGAACCGGGACGCCGGTGGGCTTGTCCTGTGTCTCGACCGGCGGCGCCGCGGCGACCTCCTTTTCGGAGATGGCCGGTACGGCGATAGGCGCGGGCGTCGGCACGCTGGCCGGCGGCGCCTCCTCAGCGGGCGGCGGGCCGGCGGGCTCCTCCGTCGGACCGGGTTGCGCGCGAACCAGGCTCGTCGTGGCGAGGAGGGCCAGGGCCGTGAGCCCAAGGGCGAGTTTGCGATAGGGCTTGAGGAACGCTTTGTAGGACACGAGCAGCGGCCTATTCCGGGGTCCAGGCCTCGTAGTCGCCGGTGGCCTTCTGGCGCTCGCCGCCGCGGGCCAGCGAGCCTTGCGGACGGCGCGCGTGGATGGTGCCGGTGAGGTTGGGCAGGTGCGCCTTCTCCCAGGGCTTGATGACGAAGGGCTCGACAGTCGGCGGCAGGGCGAAGGTGTGGTGCAGCCAGCCGTGCCAGTCCGGCGAGACCTTGGAGGCGTCGGCATAGCCCTGGTAGATCACCCAGCGCCGCAGGCGGCCGTCGAAGCTGTCGGAATTGTCCTTCGCCTCGAAATAGCGATTGCCCCGCTCATCCTGGCCGATGAACACGCCGCGGCGGCCGATGTGAAACCGCGCGCCGATCGTGGCGCCGTTCCACCAGGTGAAGATCGACTTCAGAACGTTGAGCACGGGGGGCTTCGTCTCTCAGGGCCAGGCTGGCGGGGCGGGAGCGCGCGCGGACTATAGGCGGGCGGATTTGGAGCGTCCAGCGTCGCGCCGGACGGAATTTTCGGCAAGATATTGGGGATGAAGTGACGGCTGACCACAACATCTATTGATCGGCGCGACGCCAGACGCCTACCCTGGCGGCCAGGGAGTCGGTTGATGGGTCGCGAAACATCGCGGACGAGGATCGAGGCGCGGAGGGTGGAGGTCGGGGGTCGGCTCACGGAGGCCAGAGCCCCGAGCCATTGGACGACCGCGCGGCTGGACGCCTGGATCGACTGGGCGGGCGGGGCGAGCGACCTCCCCGCCGCCATCGGCGAAATCGTGGAGGGCCTGACGGTCAAGGCCCAGGCCCGGGGGCTGGTGAAGGACGTCCGGGCGCGCACGCGATTCCGCGACGATCTGACCGAGGCCCTGCTGCAAGGCGTGATCGCCATCGGTCCCGCGCCCGCCGGTCAGGCCAGCCCGGTGATCGACAGCGCGGCGCCGGACATCGGCGCGGCGCTTTCCGACCTGGTCGCCGCGCACCGGGGCCGCGAGGCCGCGGCCTTCGCCGCCGCGGAATTCGGCCGCCGCCTGCAGGCGGTGATGGACGCGGTCCTGAGGTGCGAGGGCGATCCACGAGCCTGCGCCGACCCTGGCCAGAATCCCGGCCTGGCGCGCGCCGCCGAGACCGCTCGCGCGGCCGGCGCGCCGGACAGCCTGATCCTTGAGGCCATAGCCCTGGCGCGCGGCGGAGAGGACACCTGGGCCGTCGCGCCGCTGCCCTCGACCGACGGCGGTGTCCGGCTGGTGGTCGCGGGGGTCGCCGACGCAGGTGTCGCGCGGGCCGCGTGGGCGACCGGGGCCGTCGTACTGGCCTCGCGGCGGACGACCGCCGAGGGGATCGCCAGCGCCGCGGGTGCGGCGCGCGGCGGGGTCGACCTGATGGGCTTCTGGACCGCCGACGGGTTCGATGTGGAGGGTTTCGAGGCGACCGTCGCCCTGCTGGCGATGGCGCTCGCGGCGTCGGAGGGACCAGCCGTGATCGGCCTGGCCGGCCTTGGCGACTGGCTGGTGGCCCACGGCCTCGACTACGACAGCGACGCGGGCCGCGAGACCGCGCTCGCACTCTATCTGGCCGCGGCGCGGGCCATCGAGGGCGTCGGCCTGCCAGGCGGCCTGGCGCTTCTCCAGGACGCGGCGCTGGAACTGCGCCTGGGCGGAGGACGGCTGTCGGGCGATGCCTGGTGCGGTCCGGTGACCGTCGCCGAAACCGCCGACGGTGAACTGGTGCGGGTGCTGTCCGACGCCGCCGTGCGCGGGCTGGCGCTGGCCGGCGCCGATGCGGCCGAGGCCCAAGCCTGGCTGCTGGGGCGCAGGGATCTGGCCGACGCGCCGGGGGTCAACCCCGCCGCCCTGCTGGCCCGGGGCTTCACCGACCACGAACTCGATGCGGTGGAGGCCGCCCTGCCCGGCGCGCGGCGACTGCGCGACGCCTTCACGCCCGCGGTGATCGGCGACGGCTTCATCCGCGACGTCCTGGGCGCAAGCGACGCCGAGTTGGCCGATCCGGCGCTGGACATCCTCGGCCTGCTGGGATTCTCCGCCGCCGAGGTGGCCGCCGCCGAGGCCCATGTCCTGGGAGTCGGCAGCCTGAGCGCCGCGGCGTTCCTCGCCGGACCGACCCGCCACATCTTCCGCTCGGCCAACGACCTGGGTGCGGGGGCCGCGCTGGCGATGCTGCGGGCGCTGGAGCCGGCGCTTTCGGTTCCGCCGGTGGTGGAGGTCACCCTGCCGTGGGACGCCACGCCCGACCAGGCGCTGGCGGCGCTGAGCGGCATCGACGGGGCCGTTCGTCTGCGTCGCGCCGCCCCGCCGGCCGATCTGAAGCTGGAAATTCCCAGCCTGACAGAGCCTCGCGTCACCCGGGATGCCCCGCCCGAAGAGCGCATCGTCGAACGGGTGGTGGAGCGCGATCGCACCCGGCGCAAGCTGCCGGACCGGCGCAAGGGCTATATCCAGAAGGCGGCGGTCGGCGGTCACAAGGTCTATCTGCACACCGGCGAATACGACGACGGCGAGCTGGGCGAGATCTTCATCGACATGCACCAGCACGGCGCCGCCGTCCGCTCGCTGATGAACAATTTCGCCATCGCGATCTCGATTGGCCTGCAGTACGGCGTGCCGCTGGAGGAGTTCGTCGACGCCTTCGTGTTCACCCGGTTCGAGCCCGCCGGGCCGGTGACCGGCAACGACACGGTCCGTTCGGCGACCTCGATCCTGGACTACATCTTCCGCGAGCTGGGGGTATCCTATCTTGGCCGCGAGGACCTCTCCAGCGCCGATCCGGGTGAATTGAACGCCGATGGCCTGGGGCGCGGCAAGGCCGACGCGCTGGAGGCGGCGCCGTTCGAGGAAGGCGCGCCGCAGCCGGCGTCCCGGTTCATCTCGCGGGGGTTTTCCCGGGGCGCGGCGCCCGACAATCTGGTGTTCCTGCCGGTGGCGAGCCGCGTCATCGGCGCAACCAGACCGGAGGCCGCCGATGTCTGCGCCGCCTGTGGCGACGTGGCGGTGGTGCGCAAAGGCGCCTCGCTGATCTGCGAGACCTGCGGCGCCCGCGCAGGCCGCTTCGGAGAGGATCTCGGGGCCTGAAAAATCCCGTAACCCCTTAAGAATTACCGCGAATTAAGTGGCGCACCGCGACGTCCAAGCGCAGAGGCAAGGCGCAAGGATCGAGGAATTCCACCGCGTGCCGACCAAAGCCTTCCAAGCCCTGATCGCGCTCACCGCCCTGGTGATGACCGCGTCCTGCGCCTCCGGCGCGTTGGCCGCGGGCGGGGACAGGGAAATTCCGCGCTTCACCGCGTTTGGCGGCGCCTGCCCCAAGTGCGAGCTGTCGGGCCGCAAGATGACCGGCGCGCACTTCATCGGCGCGGACTTCTCGGGCACGGCCCTGGTCGGTTCCGACCTGCGCGACGCCCGGTTCCTGAAGTCGAATTTCACCGGCGCCGACCTCTCCCATGCCGACCTGACCAACGCCGAGATGCTGGCCGCGACCTTTACCAACGCCAACCTGTCGCACGCCCGCCTGCGATCCATCGAGGCCAGGGGCGCGGTGTTCGCGGGAACCAACCTGAGCAAGGCCGACCTCAGCGATTCCTCGCTCACCGGGGCCGATTTCAGCCGGGCGATCCTCACCGAGGCGGGGTTCCGCTCGGCCGGGATGCAGGCCGCCAACCTGAGCCGGGTCGCGGCCCGCGGCGCCGACTTCCGCGACACCACTCTGACCGCGGCGGTGCTGACAGGCGGGCATTTCGAGCGCGCGTCGTTCCGCTCGGCGGACCTGACCCTGGCGGTGCTGACCGGCGGCGGGTTCGACGGGGCCGACTTTCGAGACGCCGAGCTGGCCCACACGCTGATCGCCGGCGTCGATCTGTCGCGCGCCCGTGGCCTGACCCAGGACCAGGTGGACGAGGCGTGCGGGGACGCCAGGACCCGGCTGCCCAGCGGGCTGACGCCACGCGCCTGCGGGACTGGCGCCCCGCGGACGCGCGCGACGGTCAGGCCTTGAGGGGCGGAGCGAGCCGGATACTGAGCTCTTTCAGTTGCTTGTCGCTGACGTCTGACGGCGCGTTCATCATCAGGTCCTGGCCCTGCTGGTTCAGCGGGAAGGCGATGACCTCGCGGATGGCGGTCTCGCCGGCCAGCAGCATGACGATGCGGTCGATGCCGGGCGCCAGGCCCCCGTGCGGCGGCGCGCCATGGCGGAAGGCGTTGAGCATGCCGCCGAACTGTTCCTCGACGACGCTTGGCCCATAGCCGGCGATCTCGAAGGCCCGGAGCATGATTTCCGGCAGATGGTTGCGGACGGCGCCGGAGCACAGCTCGTAGCCGTTGCAGACGATGTCGTACTGGTAGGCCAGGACGTCGAGCGGATCCTGGCTGTTCAGCGCCGCCAGCTCGCCCTGCGGCATCGAGAAGGGGTTGTGGCTGAAGTCGACGTGGTTGGTCTCCGCGTTCATCTCGAACATCGGGAAGTCGACGATCCAGACGAACTCGAAGCGGTTCTCGTCCACCAGCTTCAGGTCGGTTCCGACCTTGGTGCGCGCGCCGCCGGCGAACTTGGCGAAGGTCTTGGGATCGCCGGCGACGAAGAAGGCCGCGTCGCCCGGACCCATGCCCAGCTGGCCCATCACCGCGGCCGTCTGATCGGGTCCCAGGTTCTTGGCGATGGGACCGCCCCAGCCGCCCTGGTCCTCGCTCCAGAAGATGTAGCCCAGCCCCGGCTGGCCCTCGCCCTGCGCCCAGCTGTTCATCCGGTCACAGAAGGCGCGGCTGCCCCCCTTGGGCGCGGGGATGCCCCACACCGCGTTCTTTCCATCCTCCAGGATGCGCGCGAAGAGGCCGAAGCCGGCGCCGCGGAACGGATCGGAGACGTCCTGCATACGGATGGGATTGCGCAGGTCGGGCTTGTCGGTCCCGTACCTGGCCATGCATTCGAGATAGGGGATGCGCGGGAACGGGTACGGCGTCACCGGCTTGCCGTCGGCGAATTCCTCGAACACGCCGTGCATGACCGGCTCGATGGCGGCGAACACGTCCTCCTGCGTGACGAAGCTCATCTCGACGTCGAGCTGGTAGAATTCCAGGGATCGGTCGGCGCGCAGGTCCTCGTCGCGGAAACAGGGGGCGATCTGGAAATAGCGGTCGAAGCCCGAGACCATCAGCAGCTGCTTGAACTGCTGCGGCGCCTGGGGAAGCGCATAGAATTTCGTTGGGTGCAGGCGCGACGGCACCAGGAAGTCGCGCGCGCCCTCCGGCGACGAGGCCGTCAGGATCGGCGTCTGAAATTCCAGGAAACCCTGGCCGATCATCCGGTTGCGGATCGACTGGATGACCTTGGAGCGCAGGACGATGTTGCGATGCAGGGTCTCGCGCCGCAGGTCCAGGTGGCGGTTCTTCAACCGGATTTCCTCAGGATAGTCCGGCTCGCCGAACACCGGCAGCGGCAGTTCGGCGGCTTCCGACAGCAGGGTCACCTCGGTCACCCGGATCTCGATCTCGCCGGTCGGCAGGCCCGGGTTCACCACCTCGGGCGCGCGCGCCACAACCTCGCCGTCGATGCGGATGACGCTTTCGGCGCGCAGCCGCTCGACCAGGGCAAAGCCCGGCGTCTCCGGGTGCAGCACCAGCTGGGTCAGGCCGTAGTGGTCGCGCAGGTCGACGAACACCAGCCCGCCGTGGTCGCGCTTGCGGTGGATCCAGCCCGAAAGCCGGACCGTCCGGCCGGTGTCGGCGGCGCGAAGCGCGCCGCAGGTGTGGGTGCGGTAGGCGTGCATTTACCTGGGAAATTCGGCTGTTTTACGAGGCGCGGAAGGGCGCATGTAGGGGGGCGAAAGTCAAGGCGAAGCCGCCCACCGCGGCGCTCTCGGCAAGGCCGCCAGCAGCCCGACGCCAAGCCAGAGGCCAAGGATCGAGCTCATCCCCATTCCGACCAGCGGCACCGGGAAAGCGCCAACCCGAGTTGTCAGCACGGAGAACAATCCATAGAGGGCGAGTGCGACAGCCGCCGCTCGCAGGGCGGGCGCCTCCGAGCGGCTGTGGATCAGCGGCGTCGACACCGCGCCGATAAGCACAGCCCAGGCCGCGATACCCGCAAGCGGTGAGAGCCGCCAGGCCAATTCCATGATGCCTTCGACGTCCGCTACGGGGGCGAGCGGATCCGCCCGGAGCCACGACCAAGCCATGGCCGCCACGGCGAACACCGCCGCGGCGCCACGCTGAGCGCCACCCATCGGCGCCAGCGCGATGATGACGAGCCACGCAGCGCCGAGAGCACTCGCCTGCGAGGCGTCCGGCTGAACCGCGAGCAGCGCCATAGCGATTGCCGCCGAGAGCCACAGCCGGTCCTTGCCGGCCGCCAGGGCCGCGCACGCGACCACCGCCGATGGAAGAACTACCTCCGCCGCATTCATATGAAGCGGCCCGATATCGACCCACCGGTGGACGCCAAGCTGGCCGGTATTCGCCAGGCTCGCGATCAGCCCTGCTGGCGCCAGGAGCAAGACCCCAAGCAGAGTTCGGCGTCCTGTCCACCGCGCGAGCGCCCCGGCACAGAGCGCGCCAATTGCCCACGCAAGTAGGTTCCGGGTCCAGACACCCGACGGCGCCCCGCTGGTCGCAGCGGCCCAGCAGCCCAGCGCGACGCTGGCCAACGACAGGCCGGCGAACAGCATGAAGAAACATGTCATCGCGGCGGGGCGCGCAGCCTTCACGTGAACGCTCTCAGGGCAAGCTGGACCGGGTGGTCGGCCGAAGCCGAGCCTCCGCCTCGTCGTCGGCTACTTCTCCGGGTGCAGCAGGGCCTGGTACGTCAGCGTCCGCGCCATGGTTCCCAGGTCGTCGCCGCCGGTGCCGCCCAGGCGCTGGATCATGCCGACGAAGAACAGGTCGTTGGTCGGGTCGATCCAGAACCAGGTGCCGGCCGCGCCGCCCCAGCTCATGGTGTTCTTGCCCTCCAGCGACCCGGCCTTGCGCGGGTCGTTGTCGACCATGAAGTCCAGGCCAAAGCCCACGGCCTCATTGAAGCGCAGGCCGACGGAGCCGTTGGAATTGACCAGCACATTGCGCGGGATGACGTTGGTGTCCATCAGCTCGACCGAGGCCGGCGAGAGGATGCGCACGCCGTCCAGCTGGCCCTTGTTGAGGATCATCTGGCAGAAGCGGGCATAGTCCCAGGTGGTCGAGACCAGGCCGCCGCCGCCGCTCTCCATGCGTGGCGGCTTGGAATAGTCAGGCATGTCGGAGCTGAAGATCGTCTTGGCCTCGACCACCTTGTCCTGCTTCTTGTCGTAGGCGTAGACCGGCGCCAGGCGGGCGGCCTTGGCCGGGCCGGTGGAAAAGCCGGTGTCGACCATCTTCAGCGGCCCGAAGACGTTCTCCTGGAGGAACTGGCCGAACGGCTTGCCGGAGAGCTTTTCGACGATATAGCCCTGGATATCGACGGCGCTGGAATAGGACCAGTTGGTTCCCGGCTGGAACATCAGCGGGATCTCGGCGGTGCGCTCGATCATCTCGTGCAGGCTGCCCGCGCCCAGCACCTTCTTCTCGCGATAGAGCTTGTCGACCGGGTGCTCGTCGCCGAGGCCATAGCCGAAGCCGGCGGTGTGGCTCATGATTTCGCGCATGGTCGGGGGACGCTTCATGTCCTCGACCTTGGTGATCTTGCCGTCCGCGTCGGCGCTGACCATCACCTTCAGATTCTTGAATTCCGGCACATAGCGGGTGACCGGATCGTCGAGGCGCCACTTGCCCTGTTCGAACAGGATCATCATCGCCACGCCGGTGAGCGGCTTGGACATCGAATAGATACGGAAGATCTCGTCCTTCGGCATGGCCTGGCCGGAGCCGAAGCCAACCTTGCCGTAGGTCTTGTATTCCACGACCTTGCCGTGCCGAGCCAGCAGGGTGGTCATGCCAGGCACGCGGCCGTCGGTGACCACCTTGGCCATGTAGTCGTCGAGCCGCTTCAGCCGGGCGGGATCGAAGCCGGCGGCCTCCGGCGTCAACGAGCCGCTGAGCGCGGCGCGTGGCGTGGCGGCGGCCTTCGCCTTGACCGGGGCCTGCGCGGCGGTCTGGGCGCTGGCGAACGGAGCCTGCAGCAGCAGAGCCGCGCTCAGGGCCGCGGCGAAATAGGCGCGACGATGCATCTTGAATCCCCCTTTTGTTATCGCCGGTAGCTTAGGGACCGCCGCCCCCGGTGCAAGTCGGGTTGCGTTTCACGACTGCAATGCGCCGAAGCGGTTGCCAGGGCCCCTCGTCCGCCCGCAAAGTGCCACGGCCCCGGCGCAAGACTGGCGGCGGAGGAACGGGCATGCTGAGCTGGCGCATCGGCGACGTGACGGTGACCCGGATCCTGGAACTGGAGATGACCGGCGGGACCCGGTTCATCCTGCCGCAGGCCACGCCGGATGTGGTGCTGGGAATGCCGTGGCTCGCCCCGCACTTCGCCGACGAGACCGGGCGGCTGCGGATGAGCGTCCACGCCCTGGCGGTCCAGACGCCGACCCGGCGGATCATCGTCGACACCTGTATCGGCAACGACAAGCAGCGCGAGATCCCCAATTGGAGCGGCCTGCAGACCAACTTCCTGGCCGACCTGGCAGCCGCCGGGTTCCCCCAGGAAACCATCGACGTGGTGCTGTGCACGCATCTGCATGTCGATCACGTGGGTTGGAACACCATGCTGGTCGACGGCAAGTGGGTCCCCACCTTTCCCAACGCCCGCTACCTGATCGGCCGGGCGGAGTACGACTACTGGCGCGGTGAGGAGGACGGCAACGCCCATCCCGAGCGCTCGCCTTTCCACGACAGCGTCAAGCCGGTGTGGGACGCAGGCCTGATCGACCTTGTCGGGACCGATCACGCCATCTGCGAGGAAGTGAGCTTCGAGCCGACCCTGGGACACACGCCGGGGCACGTCAGCGTGCGGATCCGCTCGCGCGGCCAGGAGGCGCTGATCACCGGCGACTTCATCCACCACCCGTGCCAGTTCAACCATCCCGAATGGGCCAGCAGCGCCGACTTCGACAAGACCGCCTCGACGCAGACTCGGGAGCGGGTGTTCGACACGCTGGCGGGGACGCAGGTGCTGGTGATCGGCACCCACTTCGCGGCGCCCACGGCGGGCCATGTGGTGCGTGACGGGGACACCTATCGGTTGGCCGTCGAAGGCTAGAGCTGAGCCGGTCGCCCCCGAAATCCCGCACCGCGGAGGACTGGCCAATCCGGGACTTGCCACACCGTCGTGATCCGACGACGGTGTGGCGGACTGGAGGATCGGACAGCATGGCAAATCCTGCGATAGCGCTCATCGGCCTGATCCTGGTGGGGGCCTTGCCGGCCCTGGCGCACGCCCAGACCGTCGATAGCGAGGCCGAGGCCGACCGCGCGGCGGCGGCGCATTCGACGTTCCGCTGTCAGGACGGCCAGAACCTTGTCGCCAGGTTCGCCAGCAAGGACGCGCGCCTCTATGCCATCGTCGATTCGGGGGACGGCCCGCACGCCCTGGCCATCGTACCGTGGACCGGCGGCCCGGCGCGGATGACCTGGACCGACGGGCGGCGCACCCTGACCTGGAGTCCTGGCGTCCAGCTGATGTGGATGGACGGAGCCACGCACCGGATGTGCGGCGGCGGCCTGCATCGCCACTGACCGGCGGGCGCGGAGCAGGCAATGGCTGGGCAATCACGGTTGATCGCGGGGTGCGTCGCCATCGCGCTGGCGGCGACCACCGCCGCGTCCGCGCCGAGCGCCGATCCCGCCGACTATCGCGCCGCTCGCACGGCGGCGCGCGCCCTGAGCCGGACGACGCAAGCCAATTTCACCGACAGCGAGGCCCACCCGGGCCGCAAGGTCTTCGACCTGGAATTCTGCACCGAGCGCGACCCCGAGGTCGGCGGCGCGACCGAGGGTCGAACCATGGCCCTGGAGGACCTGGCGCTCAAAGTCTCCGAGATGGAGGCGGGTCTGACGCGCGGCGGCTATTCGGCGGCGGTATTCGCGGGTCCGCTGCGGCTCTATGAGCAACAGGCGCTGGCGCGGATCGCGGCGCGGACGGCCCATCCCCGCCGGCGTGGCTCCGACGATCCCTGGGCGACCGACGCCGACGACGCGGCGCAGGAGGCCAGCCTGGCGTCGATGGGCCGCGCGGTGGAGGCGGCCCGGGCGCGGCTGCAGCCCCGCCTGCCGCCGGTGGTGGTGCAGGGCGGCTGCGGCGCCGGCGAGACGGCGGTGCTGCTGCGCGCCAGCCCGGCGCGGGCGACGGTGTGGCTGATCACCCAGTTCTCCTTCGACGTCTGCAAGGCCAAGGGGCTGGACCCCTGGGACCGCGGCGCCTGCGGGCGCTGGGGCGAGGTGGCGCTCGACCGCAAGACCTATCTGTCGGGATCCTATGTCTACCAGGCCCAGTGGGCGGGCGGGGTGAAGACCCGGGGCCAGACCTCGGTGACCCCGTCGCTGGACGATACCGGCCCGGCGCAGGTCGTGTGGATCCGCCAGCGATGATCGGCGACTATCTGAAGAACCTGCTGAAGGTGCTGGGGTTCGCCGCCGCCTTCGCCGCCCTGCCGCTGATCGCCGCCTTCGCCGACCTGCAGCCGCCCTGGCCGCCGGCCATCGGCTACGTCTCGGCCGGGCTGGTGATGCTGGCCGGGCTGATCGTCTGGGAGTGGACGCGACGGAGCAAGGTGCGGTCGCGCCGGACCTGGATCATAGCTGCCGCCGTGCTGACGGTGATCGGGCTGGGGAGCTACCTGACGCTCTATTCGCTGTTCGTCGAGCCCGCGCCCGGCGCGCACATGCGGGTGGTGCGCGGCTTTGTCTGCACCGCCGACGCGGTGAAGGTCTATGGCGACGCCTGCCCAGACCTGCCGCGCGAGGCGCTGGCCGGGGCGGAGTGGGAGGCGGTGAAGCTGTGGACCCGGGGCTCGCTCACCCTGGCGCGGATGGGCCTGGCCGGCGCCTGGATGGTGTTCATGACCGGCTGGATCGCCGCGCTGGGCGCGGTGATCGCCGGGCGCAAGGTCTGACGCGGGGCGTGCAGTCTGGTGGGTGTGGGGCGTGGGACGAGCATGATCGATCGACGGGGACTGTTGGCGGCCAGCGCCGCGTTGGGGGGCCTGGCGATCGGCGCCGGGCCGGTCCTGGCGCGATCCGGCGCGGCCGCCAGGGCCTTCGATCCGCGCGACCTGGGCGGGACCTGGACCAACGCCACCTATACCGACCTGCAGCGGCCGAAGGAGCTCAGCCGGCTGGTGCTGAGCCCGGCGGAGGCGGAGGCCTACGAACAGCCGTTGCGCGCGTTGCACGGCATGCCGGCGGCCAAGGCGGGCGAGGTTGGCCAGTCGGAGAGCGAGTTCAATGACCGCGGCGCCGGCCTGCTGCACATCCGCGGCGAGATCCGGTCGTCGCTGATCACCGACCCGGCCGACGGCCAGATCCCCTATCTGAAGGCGATCCGCGCCAAGCTTGAGGTCGACCTCGAGCCCGAAGCCCGGACTGTGTTCCTGGACAATCCGGAAGACCGGCCTGCCTACGAGCGCTGCCTGGTGACCTCGGCCACCACCGCGCCGCTGATCCCCGGGCCGGACACCAACGTCTATCGCTTCGTGCAGACCCGCGAAGCCCTGGCGATCGTCGCGGAGAAGTTCCACGACGCGCGGATCGTGCGCCTGGGCGCCGTGGCCGAGCCGCATCCCCTGCCCTCCTGGCTGGGCGAGTCGGTGGGACGCTGGGCGGGCGACACCCTGGTGGTCGAAACGACGGGCTTTGGCCCCCGCCTGGTGCAGCGCAAGCTGGCGGTGAGCGCGGCGACGCGGGTGACGGAGACCTTCACGCGCACCGGGCGCGCGGAGATCACCTATGGCTTCACCGTCGAGGACCCCAGCCTCTACACGCGCCCGTGGCGGGGGGAGATGCTGTTTTCGCCCGCGCCGGGGCCGCTCTATGAATACGCCTGCCATGAGGGCAACTATGGCCTGCCGGATATCCTGCTGGGCGCGCGGCGGGCGGAGGGCCGGCTGAAATGACGGGTATGCCTGGCCGCGGCCCCGCGGCGCTTTACGGCCGCGCGTCCTGGCGCCGCGCGGCGGCGAGCATGTCGGTCATGCCGTAATTGCCCTCGTGGCAGGCGAACTCGTAGATCGGGCCGGTGTCGGCGTGGAACGGCATCTCGGCGCGCCAGGGCGTGGTGAAGGTGGCGGGATCGTCGATCTCCCAGGCGTAGAGGATCTCGGTCGGGCCGACGCGGGTGAAGCGTTCGGTGACGCGGGCGTCGGGCGACATCAGGAACATCGCCCGAAACTGCTCCTGCGGATGGAAGTTGGTGGTCTCGACCACCAGGGTGTCGCCCTGCCAATGGCCGATGGAATCGCCCATCCAGACGCGCACGCCGGCCGGCGGGTGACGTGGAGGCGACCCCTTGGCGCCCAGCCGCACGATGCGAACGTCGTGGTTCATTTCCGTCAGGATGGCGATCTCGGTGGGGGTCTGGACGATCTGTTTCACCCCGGCCACGGCGGGGTTGAGATAGGGCGGACCGGAGGAGGCGAAGCCGCCCATCAGGCAGCGGTCGCCAGGCGTGCGCGCCTCGGGTCCCGCCGCGGTCTGCAACAGGGCCGCGGCGTCGATGGCCTTGTAGCGGTCGCGCAGCCCCGGCCGATAGGGCAGCCGGCCGTCGGCCGGGCTGACGATGAAGGAGGTGCGCAGCCGCCCGGCGATGCGCGCCATGGTGAACGCCGGATGCCATTCGGAGACGCCCTGGCCCAGGCCGTCGGCCTCGGCCCGTGCGCGCGCCTGGGCCGAGCGCTGCTCGAACGCCGCCTCCTCGGCGCGGGTGGCGAAGGTCAGCGGCGTGTCGGGATCGCGTTCAAGGCGGGTCAGCGAGACATTGGTCCAGAACCCCTGCAGGTCCGGCTGGCCAACGGCGGTGCGCGGGGCATGGTAGGGCCGCGCCTGAACGCCGGCCGCGAGCCCGGCGCAGATCAGCGCGGCGACGAGGCCGGTCAGGGCGGCTCTGAGCCTATGTCGTGTCGTGAACGTCCCCACGCCGTCGATAGAACGGTGATCCGGCCGGGGCGGCAACTGAAGAGTCAGCGGCGCGGGGGGCCGGTGGCGCGGCGCAGGGGCGAGGCGCCGCCGAGCGCGGGCGGCAACGTGAGCGCCGAGACCGCGCCGGACCCGGCGAGCCTGGCCCGAAGGCCAACCTTTGGTCGCGGCGGCCTCGCGGGCGGATTTTCCGGCGAATTCGGCGCCACGTGGGCCAGCAATTCCCGCAAGGTGGGCAGGGCCGCGGGCTCGGGCCCGGGCAGCATCGCGGCGTCGGCCACGACCTTGCCCAGCGTGCGCAGCAGCAGCGGCAGGCTGGCAGGCTCGGTTTCACGCTCCCGGTCGCGGTCCCGTTCGCGGAAATCCTCATTGCGTTCGGGCCGTTCGGCGTCGGACGGATCGCCGCGATCGGCCAGGTCTTCCCGGTCGCCCGGGTCTTGCCGAGACGCCTGCGGCCGCGGCTCAGCCGGGGCATGGGCCAGCCGCCGTTCAAGCGCCGTGGCCACCCGCACCGAAAAGAAGCATCGGTCGAACAGCCGGAAATATTCGGCCATCCCCGCCGCGTCCGGCGCCCGCTCCGCCGCCTCTCCGAACGCCAGGCCCAGCCGGCAGGCGCAGGCGCTCAGCTCGGACAACCTGGCAATGCGGAGGTCGGGGGTGTTCATTTGAGAACAAAGATAGAACATCAGCGCATGACCGTCAAGTCCGATCGCCACCTCACCCAGGGCGCCGAACTCAGATTAACAGACTACAAATATTCTCTGTCATCCCGGCCGTAAGCCTGCGCACGCAGGCTGAAGCGCCGGGACCCAGAGTCCCCGCACAGGCCGTTCTGGGTCCCGGCGCGGCCCTTCAGGCCGTCCGGGATGACAGAATTTAGGGGTGTGCCTGACAAATTAACCCGATTTCGTTGCCCTGCCACCTCACCGTCCACGGCGCCTGTTCTCAAAGGCCCACCTGACCGCCTCCGCGTTGGGTCCGCGCCCGCGTCCTGCCGGGCGGTGCGAACGTCGAAGGGAAGGACGTGGCGGTAAAGGCGCGGATGGATGAGGCGCAAGGCCCGGAGAGACGCTAACCTCGGCGGCGCGCCGGGCGGTGGGCGAGGAGTGTGAGGATGGCGACCTTATCCTGGGGCGTGAAGCAGAGTTTCCGCAGCTATGTGGAGGCCGCCGGCGGGACCGTCGCGACAACCGGCGGGGCCGAGCGGGCGCCGGACGGCGGGTTCCTGTTTCCCGAAGGCCCGCAGAGCACGCTGGCCCAAGGGGCGGACGGGCGGCTGCGGGGCGCGGGCCGGTTCCAGGGCGAAGTCAGCTTCAACGCCCACGGCGGGATGCTGTCGGTCGTGCTGGTCGATCCGTGGATCGAGGCGAGCGAGGCCGGCCTGATCCTGACGGTAGCCGACAGCCCCGCGGCGACGCGCCGCCTGCCCTTCGCCAAGCTGGACGCAAACGCCATGACGACGGAGGCCCTGACGACGGGCGCCTTGACGACGAGCGGGGGCCTGGTCCTCCCGGCCGCCATAACCCTCGACGGCATGTTCCTGCTCGGCGACCACTACCCGCCCGGCACGGTGCTGGACCCGGTGCGGCTGCTGGGGCTTGCTGGCAGGGTCTGATCGGTGGCAGTTGCGGGGCCACCCTGCCGCCCCTGCCTCACCACGGAGTCCTCATGCCGGCCGACGCCCTGTTTCAGCCCTTCACCTTCAAGGGGCTCCATCTGCCGAACCGCATCGTCATGGCGCCGATGACGCGCAGCATGTCGCCGGGCGGCGTGCCGACGGCCGACGTGGCCGGCTATTACGCCCGGCGCGCGGGCGCGCAGGTGGGGCTGATCGTCTCCGAGGGCGTCGGCGTCGAGCGCGCGGTCAGTGTGAACAGCCCGAGCATCCCGCGCTTCCACGGCGAGGCGGCGCTGGCCGGCTGGAAGGCCGTGATCGACGGCGTGCACGCGGCCGGCGGCAAGATGGCCCCGCAGCTGTGGCACGTGGGCGCGGTGCCCGGGCGCGGCGACGACCAGGCGGACCCGGACGCGCACGACAGCCCGTCTGGCCTGCGCGCGCCGGGCGTCGCCCACGGCGCGCCGATGAGCGACGCCGACGTGGCCGACACGATTGCCGCCTTCGCCACCGCCGCGGCGGACGCCAAGCGCCTGGGCTTCCACGCCGTCGAGCTGCACGGCGCCCACGGCTATCTGATCGACCAGTTCTTCTGGGAAGGGACCAACCAGCGCGGCGACGGCTTCGGCGGCCCGACCATCGCCGAACGCTCGAAATTCGCCGCGGCGATCATCGCCGCCGTGCGCGCCGCGGTCGGCCCCGACTATCCGCTGATCATCCGCATCTCGCAGTGGAAGCAGCAGGATTTCGCCGTCCGCGTGGCGACCACGCCCAAGGAGATGGAGACCTGGCTCACCACCCTGACCGACGCCGGCGCCGACATCATCCACTGCTCGCAGCGCCGGTTCTGGGAGCCCGAGTTCGAGGGCTCGGACCTCAACTTCGCCGGCTGGGCCAAGAAGCTGACCGGCGTCCCGACCATCGCGGTGGGCTCGGTCGGCCTGACCGGCGAGTTCATCGCCTCCTACGGCGGCGAGGCCTCCAAGCCCGCCTCGCTGGACGAGCTGCTGCGCCGCCTCGACCGCGGCGACTTCGACCTGGTCGGCGTCGGCCGCGCCCTCCTCCAGGACCCGCAGTGGGCGGTGAAGGTGCATGAGGGGCGGACGGGGGAGCTGATGGACTTCGATCGGTCGGCGATGATGAGTTTATCGTAGGCGGATTGGTCTCCAGCCGCGTGGTGTGATAGTTTCATACCGTCCGCTCGGGCGAACTGGAGACTCCATGGCCGCCGTCACCAAGCGCACTGTCAGTCTGCCCGCCGAACAGGCGGCCTATATCGACGCCAAGGTGGCGGGCGGCGACTATGCCTCCGCCAGCGAAGTCGTCCGGGCCGGCCTGCGCGCGCTGAAAGAGCGCGATGCGGCCATTGAACGGTGGCTGGTCGAGGAGGTCGCGCCGACCTATGACGCCTATAAGGCCGATCCCGACGATGTGCTCAGCCTCGACGATCTGCAGCAAGCCCTGGACGCGCATCACGCGGCGCGATCCGCCCAATGATCCACGTCAAGTGATCCGCCGGACGGTTGTCGTGACGCGCGCCGCGCGGTCCGACCTGACGGCCGTCTATGACCATATCGCCGCCGAGGTCTCGCAACGCGTCGCGCGCGCCTACACCCAGCGGATTGAAGCCTGGCTGGCGACGTTCGACATCGCCGCCGAGCGCGGGACGGTGCGCGACGACTTGCAGCCTGGCCTGCGCACCATCGGGTTCGAGCGCCGAGTGACGCCGGCGTTCGCGGTGGAAGAGGAGCGCGTGGTGATCCTGCGGCTGTTCTACGGCGGGCAGGACTGGCGCGCGACCCTAAGCGCCGGTTGAGGCTCGGCGCGAAGTCGTGCGTGCCCTCAATTCCGGTAGTCGAGTGACCAACTAGGCCTGACGCGGAACGTGACCATCCGCGCAGCCGGTAATTGGGTATCGTGTCGACGTATTACCTGCGTATTACCTGTGCAAATTACGCATTTTTTGAGTTTTGTCCAGCTTGCACCAGAACGGCTTGCGCAGGAGTTACGGTGACACCTGTAAATCCTGGGATGAAGCCCCCTCCGTCTCGCCGCTGCGCGGCGATCCACCTCCCCCAGCGGGGGAGGATCTGGATCAGCGGGGCCGAAACCGCTTGCCCGCCGGGAAGCCCTTCGGCGCCAGCTTGCCCGCCCCGGCGCGCCGGCCCAGCCAGTTGCGCCAGTCCGGCCAGGCGCGGTTGCGGCCGCCCGCGTCGATCCAGGCGGCGCCTTCAGCTTCGGCGAAGGCCGTGGCGTCGCGGAGGCCGCCTTCTCGGTAGGTCTGGAGTTTGACGCCCTTGCCTCGGGGCATTTCGGGGAGTTCGGCGGTGGGGAAGATCAGGATCTTGCCGTTGTCGCCGATGACGGCGAGCTGGTCCGCGCTGCCTAGAAGCAGACTGACCAGGGCGCCCTTCGGGCCGGGGTTCAGGACCTGTTTGCCGGCGCGGCGGAAGGCGATGGCCTCTTCTTCCGGCAGGATGAAGCCGTAGCCTTCCTGGCTGGCCAGGATGCGCCTGGCGCCGGGCTTGTGGACGAACACGTCAACTATGCCGACGCGGTCGTCGAGGTCGATCATCAGGCGGAGCGGCTCGCCGTGGCCTCTGGCGCCGGGGAGCTTGTCGCAGGCGAGCGTGAAGAAGCGGCCGTCGGAGGCGAAGATCAGCAGTTTGTCGGTGGTCTCGGCGGGGACCAGGAAGGCCAGCTTGTCGCCCTCCTTGAACTTGAGTTCCGACGGATCGTCCACACGGCCCCTGGCGGCGCGGATCCAGCCGCG
Organism: Phenylobacterium sp.; assembly: GCF_031360265.1. Lineage (GTDB taxonomy): Bacteria > Pseudomonadota > Alphaproteobacteria > Caulobacterales > Caulobacteraceae > Phenylobacterium. The sequence goes on along the minus strand of NZ_JANMBF010000139.1, from coordinate 6,768 downwards.
GTCCGACAGGATCACGGTGATCGGCTCGCGCACGATCATGGCTTCCAGGGCGGCTTCGGTATCGACCTGGGGGGCGTCGGCGAAGATCGAGCGGCGGCGGCCGAGCGGGGTGTCGGCGCCCAGGGTGGCGAGCGTGTGCTTCAAGCCCGCGCCCACCAGTTTCCACTGGGCGCGGTCGTTGGCCAGCATGCCGGCGATGCCGTCGCGCTCCAGGGAGAGGTCGGCGTGTTCGCGGCGCAGCTCCAACTCCTCCAGCCTGGCGAGCTGGCGCAGGCGGGTGTTGAGGATGGCGTCGGCCTGGATCTCGGTCAGGGCGAACGCCTCGATCAGCCGGGCGCGGGGCTCGTCCTCATAGCGGACGATGCGGATCACCTCGTCGAGGTTGAGGTAGGCGACCAGCAGGCCGTCGAGGATGTGCAGGCGCGCCTCGATCTTGCCCAGGCGGTGGCGGGCGCGGCGGACGATGACCTCGCGCCGGTGGTCGAGGAAGGCCTGCAGCACCTGGCGCAGGCCCATGACGCCGGGGGTGCCGCGGGCGTCCAGGACATTGAGATTGACGCTGAAGCGGTTCTCCAGGTCGGAGAGCTTGAAGAGGCTCTCCATCAGCACTTCGGGCTCGACGTTGCGGGACTTGGGCTCGAGGACCAGCCGCACGTCCTCGGCGCTCTCGTCGCGGACATCGCCCAGCAGGGGCGCGCGCTTGTCCTCGATGAGCTGGGCCAGCTGTTCGACCAGGTCGGCCTTCTTCACCTGATAGGGCACCTGGGTGACGACGATCTGGTAGGTTCCGTGGCCCAGGTCTTCCTTCGTCCAGAGGCTGCGCAGGCGCACGCCGCCCCGGCCGGTTTCGTAGGTCTCCAGCAGGCTGGCGTGGGGCTCGACGATGACGCCGCCGGTGGGGAAGTCCGGGCCCTGGACGTGGACCATCAGCTCGGCCGTGGCAGCGCGGGGGTTGTCGAGCAGGGCCAGGCACGCGCCGATCAGCTCGGCGGCGTTGTGCGGCGGAATGGATGTCGCCATGCCCACGGCGATGCCGGTCGTGCCGTTGGCGAGCAGGTTGGGAAAGCCGGTGGGCAGGACGACGGGCTCGGTGTCCTGGCCGTCGTAGGTGGGCTTGAAATCGACGGCGTCCTCGTCGATGCCGTCGAGCAGCAGGGTGGCGGCCTGGGTAAGCTTGGCTTCGGTGTAGCGCATGGCGGCGGGGTTATCGCCGTCGATGTTGCCGAAATTGCCCTGGCCGTCGACCAGCGGATAGCGCTGGGCGAAGTCCTGGGCCATGCGGACCAGGGTGTCGTAGATCGACTGGTCGCCGTGCGGGTGATAGCCGCCCATCACCTCGCCCACCACCTTGGCGCACTTGCGGGCGGCGGCGTCGGGGTTCAGGCGCATCTCGCGCATGGCGTAGAGCACGCGGCGCTGCACAGGCTTCAGCCCATCGCGCACGTCGGGCAGCGCGCGGTCGGTGATGACGCTGAGCGCATAGGCGAGGTAGCGCCGGCTGAGCGCCTCGGTCAGCGGCTCATCGATGATCCGGTCGGACGGCGGCGGCGGCGTGGTCAGGGTGTCGGTCATGGGAATCACAGAGGCAGTGAGCGTTGACTGATAATCCGATGCCGTAGCGGCGTCCCGCGACCTAGCGCTCGCGCCCACAACAATCTTGATCGTCATGGCCCGGCTTGTCCGGGGGATGACGACCAAAAAGGAGGAGGTAGCTACAGCCGCCCCGCGTCGCTGAGGCGGTCGACGAGCCAGAGCCTCGCCGGCGGCAGGGGGCGGTTCAGCGGGTTGTAGATGAAGGCTTCGAGGAAGTGGGCGGTGAGCGTCAGGCCCGCGCCGACGTCGCCGGCTTCCAGCCGCGACTGGGCTGAGAGCAGGAAGGGCGGGAGCGCCAGCATGCGGTCCTTGTAGGGATCGCCGGCGGCGCGGCTGACGGCGCGACCGGTGCGGGGGCTGACGTAGACGAGGTCGTCGGTGACCCCGGTGGCGGCGCAGCGGGAGAGGTCGAGGCCGAAGCCCAGCTCGGCCAGCAGGCCGGCCTCGAAGCGCACGAAGACGGCGGGCCACAGATCGGTGCCGGCCAGGGCCTGGCTGAGCGCCTGGAACGCCAGGTAGGCGCCGGGATGTGGCTCGCGTTCGGGGAGCGCCCCGGCGGCGATCGCCGCGGCGGCGGAGAGCCCGGCCAGCGCGAGCGCGTCATCGAAGAGGGCCGAGGGCCCCTCGCCCACCGGCTCCAGGCTGGCCGCGCCCAGCTGTTCGGAGACCCGCGCGCGATAGCGCACGGTGACCGCGGCGCCGGCCTGCAGGAACGGCTTCATCCGCCGCGACGCCCCGCCGGCCACGTGGGCGGCGTACTTGCCGTGGCGCGCGGTCAGCAGCTCGACAATCGCGCCCGCCTCGCCGAACGCGCGGGCCGAAAGCACGAAGGCGTCGTCTTCGAATTCCATGGGATTCAGCTAGCAGACCCAACCTCCCCCGCGAAGCGGCGGGAGGTAGGGCTATGCGTCGAAATCCAGGCCCACGTCGCCGTAGAATTCGCGCTTGTCGGCCCATTTGTCGTCGACCTTGACGTGCAGGAACAGGTGGACCGGGCGGTCGAGCAACTGGGTCAGTTCCTCACGCGATTTCTGGCCGATCCATTTCAGGGTCTGGCCCCCCTTGCCCAGGATGATCGGCCGCTGGCTGTCGCGTTCCACATAGATGGTCTGTTCGATGCGGGCCGAGCCATCGGCGCGTTCCTCGAAGGCGGTGGTCTCGACGGCGGCGGCGTAGGGCAGCTCCTCGTGGACCCGCAGGTAGATCTTCTCGCGCGTGATCTCGGCGGCCAGCAGGCGGGCGGGAATGTCGGCGGTCTGTTCGGCCGGATAGAACCAGGGACCTTCCGGGACCAGGGCGGCGAGCCGGGCCTTGAGGTCATCGACGCCGGCGCCGTCGGCCGCGGAAATCATGAACACTTCCGAATAGACGCCCGTATCGAATAGAGTTTTCGACAGGGCCAGCAGGGTGTCGCGGCGCATCCCGTCGATCTTGTTGAGCGCCAGGATCGCGGTCTTGCCGGCGGTCTTCAGCCCCTCGACGATGGATTCCACATCGATGGCGGCGCGCTTGTCGGCGGCCCGTACTCGATTCTGGGGGCCGCCCGGTTCGGCGGCGGCGAGTTCGGCGACGGAGTCGACCAGGTGGACGATGACGTCGGCGTCGCGAGCCCCGCCCCAGGCGGCGCGGACCATGGCCCGGTCGAGCTTGCGGCGGGGCTGGAAGATGCCGGGGGTGTCGACCAGCACGATCTGCGCCTCGCCGGCCATGGCCACGCCGCGCACCGGAAAGCGGGTGGTCTGGACCTTTTGCGTGACGATCGAGACCTTGGCCCCGACCAGCCGGTTGGTCAGGGTCGACTTGCCCGCGTTGGGGGCGCCGATGATCGCGGCGAAGCCGGCCCTCGTCGTGGTGGGGCGGGTGGTCATGTCTCTGCCTTCTGCGGGAGGTCCGCGAGTTTTGCGAGCAGGCGCTCGGCGGCGAGCCGCCCGGCCTCTTGTTTGTTGCCGGCCGCCGCCCGTTCCGGAGGCTGACCCTCGACGGTGACTTCGATGACGAAGCTCGGCTTGTGGGCCGACCCGCTGCGGCTGACCTGATCGTACCTCGGCAATGGCAGGCCGCGGGCGAGCGCCCAGTGCTGCAGCGCGGTCTTGGGATCCTGGGTCGTGGCCTTGAGATCGTTGAACTGGTCGGCCCAGAAGGTGACGATGAACGCCGTGGCCGCGGCCATGCCCGCCTCGACATAGAGCGCCGCGATCAGCGCCTCGCAGGCGTCGCCCAGCACCTTGTCATGGTCGCGCATCCCGAGCTTGGCCGCCCCGCCGCCCAGCCGCAGGGCCTCGCCAAGGCCCACCGCGCGGGCCACGACGGCGCACGCCTGATAGTTGACCAGCTGATGGAAGGCGCGCGTCAGGTCGCCCTCCGCCGCCTGCGGCATGCGGGCGATCAGCTCGTCGGCGACGATCAGGTTGAGCACGCGGTCGCCGAGGAATTCCAGGCGTTCGTTGTGGCGTAGCTTCGCCCCCCCCTCGCCGACGCTGGCGTGGGTGAGCGCGCGTTCGAGGAGATCGCGGTCGGCAAAGCTGTGGCCGATGCGGCGTTCGAGCTCGGCGACCGCGGCGACCCTTGTATTCATAGACGGGGGGCGTTCATGGACGGGGGGTATTCATCGAGGGCGCGCGGTCATTGCAGGAGGGTGAAGAACCGACCCGGCTGGATGTTCATCACCCAGGTCCACGGCTTGAAGATCGAGGCGCCTTTGGACCAGGACAGGAGAATGATCTGAGCCTTGCCCTCCAGGTTCTCGGCCGGGACAAAGCCCACCCCGCCGTCGGGGTCGCGGCTGTCGGAGGAGTTGTCACGATTGTCGCCCATCATGAAATAATGGTGCTCTGGCACCACGAAGACGTCGGTGTTGTCGAGCGGGCCGTCGGGGCCGAAATCGTTGGTGAGGTAGGTCTTGCCGCCCGGCAGGGTCTCGCGATAGCGGGTGACGCTGGCGATCTGGCCATCGCCGATGTCCTCGCGGACCGTCCCGGCAAACACCCGCGGCACCTGCACGCTGTTGAGGTAGAGCAGGCCCTGCTTCATCTGGATGCGGTCGCCCGGCAGGCCGATCAGGCGCTTGATGTAGTCGGTGGAATTGTCGCGGGTCAGCTTGAACACCACGATGTCGCCGCGATGCGGCGGCTTTTCCAGGATGCGACCGGAGAACAGCGGCGGGCTGAACGGGATCGAGTGCTTCGACCACCCGTAGCTCCACTTCGAGACGATGATGTAGTCGCCCTCGAACAGGTTGGGCTCCATCGAGGCCGAGGGTATGGTGTAGGGCTGGAAGAAGATCACCCGCAGAAACAGGGCGATCAGCAGGGCGTAGACCACCGTCTTGATGACCTCGACCAGCTCGTTCAGGGGGCCGGATCCCTGGGCGGTGGTTTTCTCGGGCGGCGCCGCAGCCTGCATCGTGTCGCTCATCCATCGTTCCAAAAGACGCCCGCGCGCGCGAACCGGCCGTTGCTACGCGCTGGATAGACCATGAGCAAGGTTCATGCCCGTGAACATAAGGTCATGCGCGCGGGCGGGCTGAAGTGACATCGTCGCCGGGCGCCGGCACAAGGGGGGATGCCTCGGACCACCCTCACCGCGCCGCACCTCGTCCTGGCGTTGGTGGTGATGGCGGTCTGGGGGACCAATTTCGTGGTCATCAAGCTGGCGCTGGCGCACCTGCCGCCGCTGACCTTCGCTGCGTTGCGGTTCACTTTCGCCGTGGTCCCGGCGATCGCCTTCATCAAGCGCCCCGCCGCCCCCTGGCGGATCCTGGCGGCCTATGGGGTGCTGATCGGCGTGGGCCAGTTCGGCCTGCTCTATATCGCCATGCGGGGCCTGATCTCGCCGGGCCTGGCGTCGCTGGTGGTGCAGACCCAGGCGTTCTTCACCATCGCCCTGTCGATGGCGTTCACGGGAGAGCGGTTGCGAGGGTTCCAGGTCGCGGCGTTCGCCCTGGCCGCGGCGGGGCTGGGCTGGCTGATGGTTCACGCCGCAACGGTGGCGGGGACGGAGGTGACGGGGCTCGGCCTGGGCCTGGTGCTGGTCGCCGCCATGAGCTGGGCGCTGGGCAACACGGTGCAGCGGGCGGCGGGGCCGCAGGACATGCTGGGGTTCGTGGTCTGGTCGAGCCTGTTCGCCATCCCACCGCTGGCGGCCCTGGCCTTGGGGTTCGACGGCTGGCCGGCGATCGCGCGGGGCCTGACCCAGGCCACGGCGGGGACCTGGGCGGCGGTTCTGTGGCAGTCCCTGGGCAATACGCTGTTTGGCTACGCCGCCTGGGGGTGGCTGCTGTCGCGCTATTCCACCGCGACGGTATCGCCGCTGTCGCTGCTGGTGCCGGTGTTCGGCATGGCCGGCTCGGCGATATTCCTGGGCGAGCCGCTGGCGGCATGGAAGATCACCGCCGCCGCCCTGGTGCTGAGCGGCCTGGCGCTGAACACCCTCTGGCCACGGTTCGCACGCGGGACCACGCCGGCCGGCTGACATTTCCTATGGCGTCGGGTCGCGAAGAGCGGAACAATCGGGTTAACTCACGACCGTGTGGGCCGCCGGACGTCCGGCCATCGTAATCGGAGCACCGTTCATGACCAGGACCCTACTGACCACCGCGGCCGCCATCGCCTTCCTGCTCAGCGCGGGAACCGTGAGCGCCCAGAAGCTCGACGCCAACGGCCGCTGCCACAGCGCCAGCGGCCAGTTCGCAAAGGCCGAGGTCTGCGGCGGAGCCTCCAGCCTGAAGGCGACAAAGTCCGCCAAGGCGGCCCCGGCGATGGCCGCGCTGTCGGCGACGCCGGCCAAGGCCGCGAAGGCCGAGAAATGCCGCGACGACAAGGGCCACTTCATGAAGTGCGGCGCCGCCCCCGCCGCCGCCATGAGCGCCAAGGCCGCCCCGGCCGCCGCGATGAGCGCCAAGGCGCCCCCCGCCAAGGCCGCACGCTGCAAGAACGCCAAGGGCAAGTTCGCCAAGTGCGGCTCGCCGGGCGCCACGCCGGCGTAAGGGGCGTATCGGCCTTCAGATCAGCCAGTGTCGTTCTGTCACCTACCTATCCGGGCCGGACGCGCCAAAAGCCCTCTCCCCCTTGCGGGGAGAGGGTTGGTTGTGGGGGTGTCAGCTCTGCCTCGGAGCCGTCGCACTGAAGACCAGTGAGCCAATGCGCGCCGCCGAGTCCGCACCCCCACCCCAACCCC
>NZ_JANMBF010000030.1:0-28894 GCF_031360265.1 Phenylobacterium sp. | reverse complement strand
TTCTTGAGGGATCAGGCTCTGAGCGAACTTCAGATCCAAGAAGCACACTAGGAAACAAAGGCTTGCTAGTGTCCTCATCGATCCCGAAGTTCGTCCGCACCGGCCTCAGGCGCCCGCGAACTTCGGAATCGGGACACTAGGGCGGCGGTGGCGCGGGCGCCTGGGTGTCGGGGGCGGGCGCGTCGGCCTTCGGATGCGCCGCCTTCCAGTCCATGGCGCTGCGGATGCGGTTTCCGACGGCCGGGTGGTCATAGAAGATCACCTCCTCCAGCCTGGACGGCGTCGCCGCGCGGTATTCGATGGTCTTGACCAGGGCCTTGGCCAAGCCGTCGGGCTCGTTGAAATGCTCAAGCGAGAAGTGATCGGCGTCGGCCTCGCTCAACCGGGTGATCGAACTGGTCAGCGGCGTCGCGACGAGCGCCAGAACCGAGATGATCACGCTGATCACCGGCAGCCCGGCGGGATCCGCAAGGCCGGTCACCCCCGTGGCCCCCAACACGCTCGCCGCCCACGGGAACAGCCGTCCGACCAGGTAGAAGCCGACCAGGGCCAGAGCGCCATAGGCGAAGGCGTCCCACAGGATATGGCCGCGGACATAGTGGCCCATCTCGTGGCCGACCACGCCGCGCACCTCGGCCAGGTCCGCGTTCTTCTTGAACATGACGTCGCTCATCGCCACCCGCGCTGTCCCGACCAGGCCGGCCACATTGGCGGAGTAGCGGTTGGATTGCTTGGAGCCATCGTAGATCAGGATCTTGTCGGACGGCACGCCGACCTGCTTGGCCATGGCGACCACCTCGTCGCGCATCGCGCCTGACGGTGCGGGCTTGTAGCTATTGAACAGCGGTTCGATCAACGCCGGCTGCACCAGCATCAAGGCCATGAAGGCGAAGACGACGCCCACCGAACTCCAGATCCACCAGGTCCGCGGCGCGCGACGGATGATCCAATAGAGCAGCGAGAACAGGATCACGCTGATCACCGCGCCGACGCATAGCGAGATCAGCCGCTCGGTGAACCAGCCGACATAGGCCTGGCTGGTCAGGCCATAACCCTTCTCCCGCCACCAGTGCGCGTAGCTGTCCCAGGGCAAGGACAGGACGCTCTCGATGACCGTGTCCACGACGACAATCGCGGCGACCGCCAGCCAGGGATGCGGCCGGGTCTTTTCGACACCGCTCCGGACGCGCACCAGCACCCCGCTGCGGATGACGATCCAGGAGACCAGGATCGAAACCAGCGTCCCCCAGAGCAACAGCCAGTGGCCGCCCTGCGTATAGGCCGTGGCCCTGGCGTGAGCCTCCGGAGGCAGTTGCGCGAGATAGGCCGCTGTCGCCGCGGCCGGGTCGAATCCTTGCACCATCTGGGCCTCCCCATTTTCCTGTGGCCGCAGGAGGCCAGACATTGTCGCGCTTGTCAGGCCCCAAAGCGGGCTAGAAATAGCCAAGCTCGGAGTCGCCGATGAACCGTTTCGCCACAGCCGCCTCACCGCCCTGCCCACTCACAACCTGGGGTTTCATCAGCGCGGGATGCTGATGGTGGGCTACTTCGCCGACGTCGTGGTGTTCGATCCGAAGACGGTCACCGACCACGCGACCTTCGTGAAGCCCCAACAACTGGCCACCGGCGTCTCCGGCGTGCTGGTCAACGGCCAGCAGGTCTTGCGGGACGGCGAGGCGACCGGCGTGAGCGCCGGCCGGGTGGTCCGCGGACGCGCCTGGACGGGCTGGAAGGACGGCGGCTGCCGGGCGAGCGCCAAGGCCTGGAGGTGGTGAGCGCCTAGCGGTCCTTCTCGCGCTCGCCGATGGCGGCCTGGGCCGCGGCCAGCCGGGCGATCGGCACCCGGTAGGCTGAGCAGGAGACGTAGTCCAGGCCGACGCTCTCGCAGAAGGCGATGGAGGCCGGATCGCCGCCGTGTTCGCCGCAGATGCCCAGCTTGACGTCGGGCTTCACCGCCCGGCCCCGCTCGGCGGCGATGCGGATCAGGTCGCCAACACCCTCCTGGTCGAGACTGACGAAGGGGTCCTTCTCGAAGATTCCCTTGTCGATATAGGCGTTGAGAAACCGGCCGGAGTCATCGCGACTGATGCCAAAGGTGGTCTGGGTCAGGTCGTTGGTGCCGAACGAGAAGAACTCGGCGTTTTGCGCCAGATCGCCGGCGCGGATGGCGGCGCGGGGCAGTTCGACCATCGTGCCGACCAGGTATTCGATCTCGCGGCCCTGCTCGGCGATCACCTGTCTGGCGACCCGGTCGGTGAGTTGGCGCAGGAAGGCCATCTCCTCGCCCTTGGCGACCAGCGGGTGCATGATTTCCGGGATCGGAGCCGGGCGGCCGGCCGCGGCGACTTGGCAGGCCGCCTCGATGATGGCGCGGACCTGCATCTCATAGATCTCGGGATAGCTGACGCCCAGCCGGCAGCCGCGGTGGCCCAGCATCGGGTTGACCTCGTGCAGTTCCTGGGCGCGGCGCAACAGCTTGGCGGCGTCGAGGCCGGTGGCGGCGGCCACGGCGGCCACGTCCTCCTCGGTGTGCGGCAGGAACTCGTGCAGCGGCGGGTCGAGCAGCCGGATGGTCACCGGCAGGCCCTCCATGATCCCGAACAGCTCGACGAAGTCATCCCGCTGCATGGGCAAAATCTTGGCCAGCGCCGCGCGGCGGCCAGCCTCGTCGTCGGCCAGGATCATCTCGCGCACGGCGGCGATGCGGGCGGGATCGAAGAACATGTGCTCGGTGCGGCAAAGGCCGATGCCCTCGGCGCCGAACTGGCGGGCGGCGCGCGCGTCGACGGCGGTCTCGGCATTGGCGCGGACCTTCAGCCGCCGGAAGCCGTCGGCCCAGGTCATCAGGGTGGCAAAGTCGCCGGACAGCTCCGGCTCGATCATCTTGACCACCCCCGACAGCACCTCGCCGGTGGAGCCGTCGATGGTGATCGTGTCACCGGCGCGGAAGGTCCGCCCGCGAGCGCGCATCTCGCCGGCCTTGGCGTCGATATGGATCTCGCCGGCGCCGGAGACGCAAGGCCGCCCCATGCCGCGCGCCACCACCGCGGCGTGGCTGGTCATGCCGCCGCGCGCCGTGACGATGCCGCGGGCCGCGTCCATGCCGCGGATGTCCTCAGGGCTGGTTTCCTCGCGGACCAGGATCACCGCGCCGGCCGATCCACCCTGGATCTCGGCCTCGGCGGCGGTGAAGACGATCTTGCCGGTGGCCGCGCCGGGCGAGGCCGGCAGGCCGGTGGCGATGACCTCGCGATTCGAAGTCGGGTCGATGGTCGGGTGCAGCAGCTGGTCGAGCGAGCCCGGCTCCACCCGCATCACCGCTTCCTCGCGGGTGATCAGGCCCTCGGACGCCAGGTCGACGGCGACCTTCAGCGCAGCCTTGGCCGTGCGCTTGCCGTTGCGCGTCTGCAGCATGTAGAGCCGGCCCATTTCGACCGTGAACTCGATGTCCTGCATGTCGCGGTAGTGGGTCTCGAGCCGCTCGACGACGGCCTTGAACTGCACGAAAACGTCCGGCAGCGCCTCTTCCATGGACGGGCTCTTCTCGCCCATTTCCTCTCGGGCGATCTTGGTCAGGGCCTGGGGGGTGCGAATCCCGGCGACAACGTCCTCACCCTGGGCATTGATCAGGAATTCCCCGTACAGGCGATTTTCACCTGTGGATGGATTGCGGGTGAAGGCGACGCCGGTGGCCGAGGTCTCGCCCATGTTGCCGAACACCATCGACTGGATGTTCACCGCCGTGCCCCAGCTTTCCGGGATGTCGTGCATGCGGCGGTAGAATTTCGCCCGGTCGTTCATCCAGCTGGCGAACACCGCGCCGACCGCCCCCCACAACTGTTCGTGCGGATCCTGCGGGAAGGCGTGGCCAAGCTCGGTCTCGACGACCTGCTTGTAGTCGCGGACCACGGCTTCCCAGTCGTCGGCCGACAGCGCCGTGTCGATGGTGACGTCGAGCCGTTCCTTGTGCTCGTCCAGCGTCTCTTCGAACATGTGGTGGTCCAGGCCCAGGACCACGGCGGAATACATCTGGATGAAGCGCCGGTAGCTGTCGAAGGCGAAGCGCCGGTCGCCCGCCAGCTTCGCCAGGCCCTCGACGGTCTGGTCGTTGAGGCCAAGGTTCAGAACCGTGTCCATCATCCCCGGCATCGAGGCCCGCGCGCCCGAGCGCACCGAGACCAGCAGCGGATTGGCCGCGTCGCCAAAGCTCTTGCCGGTCTGCTGCTCGACGACCTTCAGGCCGGCGGCCACCTGTTCGCGCAGGTCGGCGGGGTATTGCCTGGCGTTGGCGTAGTAGTGGACGCAGGCCTCGGTGGTGATGGTGAAGCCGGGCGGCACCGGCAGGCCCAGCGACGACATCTCGGCCAGGTTCGCGCCCTTGCCGCCCAGCAAGTCCTTCATCGAGGCGTCGCCATCCGCGGCGCCGCCGCCGAAAGCATAGACCCAACGCGTCTTGGTCATCGTCGCGGCCGGCATCGAAATTCCCTTATCCCGTAACCTGGCTGAAATCCGCGACACGGCCCATGGCGTCGCGGACTTTGGCGAGAAGCCGCAGCCGATTATCCCGTTCCGAAACTACCTCAGAGTTCACTAAAACCTTGTCAAAGAAGGCGTCCAAGGAGCCGCGCAGGGCGGCAAGCGCCCCCATGGCGGCGGCGAAGTCCTCTGAGGCCAGCGCCGTATCCATCTGGGTCTCCATGGCCCCGACGGCCTTCACCAGCGCAGTCTCCTCGGGCGAGGCGCCCGCGACCTCAGCCGGATCGCCGACGGGCAGAACGCCCTTCTTTTCCTCGGCCTTGAGTATGTTCACCGCGCGCTTGTAGCCGGCCAGGAGGTTCTTGCCGTCCTCGGTCCCGAGGAATTCGGAGAGCGCCGTCACCTTGGCGACGATCCGCACCAGGTCGTCGTCGCCCAGCGCAAACACCGCGTCCACGAGGTCATGGCGTTGGCCCTGGTCGCGCAGCAGGACTTTCAGGCGGTCGGCGAAGAAGGCCAGCATGTCGTTCGACGCGAACGTCCCCAGCGGCAGGCGCACCCGCGTCTGGAGCAGAATCCGGATCACCCCGAGCGCGGCCCGGCGCAGCGCGAACGGATCGCGGCTGCCCGTCGGCTTCTCGTCGATGGCGAAGAAGCTCACCAGGGTGTCGAGCTTGTCGGCCAGGGCCACCGTGGCGGCCACCGGCTGCGTCGGCACGTCGTCGTTCGGGCCTTGCGGCCGGTAGTGGCTGCGGATCGCCTCGACGACCTGCGGATCGAGGCCCTCCTTGGCGGCGTAATAGCCGCCCATGACGCCCTGGAGTTCGGGAAATTCGCCGACCATCCCCGTGCCGAGGTCGGCCTTGCAGAGGCGCGCCGCCTGTTGTGCAAGCGCCTTGTCCGCGCCGGTATAGGCCGCCAGTTCGCCGGCCAGGGCGGTGATCCGCTCCACCCGCGCGTGCATCGTCCCGAGCCGGGCGTGGAAGGTGACACCCTTGAGCTTCTCCAGCCGGTCTTCCAGTCGGGTCCGCAGGTCCTCGGTCCAGAAGAACCGCGCGTCCGACAGCCGGGCCGACAGCACGCGCGCATTGCCGCTGGCGATCAGCTTGCCGCCGTCGGTGGCCTCGATATTGGCCACGGTGATGAAATGCGGGGCCAGCTTGCCGGTGGCGGGGTCGCGCACGGCGAAGAACCGCTGGTGCACACGCATAGACGTGCGGATCACCTCCGGCGGCAGGGCGAGGAACCCGGGGTCCATGTCGCCCATCACCGGCGTCGGCCATTCGACGAGGCCGGCGACCTCGTCCAGCAGCCCCTGGTCCTCGACGAGCTCAAGGTTGCGCGCGAAGCAGAGCGTGCGGGCGGCGTCGAGGATGCGCGCCTTGCGTTCCTCAGCGTCGATGACCACGAAATGATCGCGCAGTTCGTCGGCGTATTCGTCGAAATTGCGCGCCCGGAACGGCTTGGCGGCGCCCATGAAACGGTGGCCTTCGCTGACGTCGCCGCTGACGTGGCCGTCGATCGCAAAGGGCACGACCTCGCCGTCGAAGACACAGAGGATGCGTTGCAGCGGACGCACCCAGCGCAGCTTGCTGGTCCCCGAGACCATCGACTTGGGCCACGGGAAGGTGCGGATGATGGCCTCGACCATCTCGGCGACGATCGCGGGCGTCGGGCGGCCGGGCCTGTGGAGGTGGGCGAAGTAGAGCCCGTCGCGCTCGGTCAGCTGGTCACGCGTCAGGCCGGTCGAGCGCAGGAAACCTTCGATGGCCTGGTCGGGCGAGCCGACGCGCGGACCTTTGCGTTCCTCGTGGCGTTCGGCCTGGGCGCCCGCCAGCCCCTCGGCCACCAGCGTCAGGCGCCTGGGGCCCGCGAAGGCGGTCAGCGCCTCCGGCAGCAACCCCTCGGCCGCCAGCTTCTCGCGCGCCATCCGCTCAAGATCCCGCGCCGCCTGCGCCTGCATGCGCGCCGGGATCTCTTCGGAGAACAGTTCAAGCAGGAGTTGCGGCATCGCTAGGCGTTCGCGCCCTGCTGGGCCACGTAGACCTCCGCGCACATCTTGCAGAGGTCGCGGATGCGGCCGATGTAGCTCTGGCGTTCGGCGACGGCGATGGCGCCGCGGGCGTCCATCACATTGAACAGGTGGCTGGCCTTCAGCACATGGTCGTAGGCGGGCAGCACCAGCTGTTCGCCCTGGCGGCCACGGGCCTCCAGGATGCGCGGGACCTGGCGTTCCATGTCCTCGAACTGGCGCTTGAACACCTCGACGTCGGCGACCTCCAGCTCGAAGGCCGAGAACTGCTGCTCGTTGGCGAGGAACACGTCGCCATAGCTGAACTCGTCGTTGTAGCGCAGATCGTAGACGCTATCGACGTTCTGCAGATAGAGGCTCAGCCGCTCCAGGCCGATGGTCAGCTCGCCCGCCGCCGGGAACACGTCGAGTCCGCCGACCTGCTGGAAGTAGGTGTACTGGGTGATCTCCATTCCGTCGCACCAGACTTCCCAGCCCAGGCCCCAGGCCCCGACGGTGGGGTTCTCCCAGTCGTCCTCGACAAAGCGGATGTCGTGGACCCTGGGATCGATGCCGATGGCCTCCAGCGCGCCGAGGTAGAGCTGCTGCAGGTTGGCCGGGTTGGGTTTCAGGATCACCTGGTACTGGTGGTGCTGGTGCAGCCGGTTGGGGTTTTCGCCATAGCGCCCATCGGCCGGGCGGCGCGAGGGCTGCACATAGGCGACCTTCCATGGCTTTGGCCCCAGCGCGCGCAGCACGGTGGCCGGATGAAGGGTGCCCGCCCCCACCTCCATGTCATAGGCCTGCAGGATCACGCAGCCCTGGGCGCTCCAATACTCGTGCAGCTTCAGGATCAGGCCCTGAAACGATAGCGGCTTGTCGGGCATGAGGCTTTTTTTTGAGGTTCGGAGGGGCTTGTTCGCAGGCGCAAAAAAAGTCGGCGGACCATAGGGCCCGCCGACCTTGGCTTCAAGCCGCCGCGAAGCGCGGAAAGGACCCGGCTAGTTGCCGCGCGCCTGGCTGCGCTTGCCCGCGTGCGACATGGGCTGGCCATATCTGGCGCGGTTCTGCGGCGTATCAGCGACCGGGCCGTTGGTGGTGGTGGACGCGGTCAGGCTGGCGCCGGACGGGTCCGTGACGGTCGTGGCCGAGGTGGTCACCGACTGGCCGGTGGGGGCGGCGGCCTGAGCCGCGGCGGTCGCATCGGCGGCGGTGCTGTTCAGGACGACGGCTGTGGTGGCCGGCGACGCCGGGTCCTGCGCGGACGCCGCGCCGGCGATCAGGGCGCTCGCGGAGGCGACGGCGGCGACTAGCTTTGTGAACTTCATAGCGGGCTCCTGTTGTTGCCTTGTCGACAGCTAAAGGCGCGACTCCCGCATAAGGTTCATTTCTTCCGCTTGCCGCCCACCCTGGCGGGTGGTTTGGCCGCGGGCGCGGGCTCCGGGGGTGGCGAGAGCACCTCCGGCGGGGCGGGAGGCGCCAGAACTTCCGGAACAGAGCCGGCGATCAGCACGTGATCGACCACGTGGATAAGCCCGTTGGACGCTTGCACGTCGGCCTGGATGATCGTCGCGTTGTCGGCCTTGAGGACCCCGTCCGAACCGCCGTCAAGAACCATCTTGTCGCCCGCGCCGGTCGGCCAGGGACCCCGGGTGCCCTTGATTCGGGAACCCGGCACGGGGGCGTTGATCAGGTGGTGGATCAGCAGCTTCTGCAGCCCCGTCTTGTCAGCCATCAGCTTGTCGAGCTCACCAGGCGGCAAGGCGGCAAAAGCCACGTCGGTGGGTGCGAAGACGGTGATGTTCGGCTGCTTCTGCAGCAGACCCGACAGATTGGTCGCGTCCAGCGCTTTCACGAAGGTCGTGAACTGCCCCGACAGCCGCAGCGTGGTGGTGATGTCGCCGCTGGCGACCAATTTTGCCGTGGGGGCCGCCATGGGGGCCGCGGTCGCAGGGGCCGGCGTCGCCGGAGCCGGCGTCGCGGGCGTCTGGGCCAGGGCGGCGCCGGCGATCAGGAAAACCGCGGCGGCGGCGGACAACAGTCTTGTGGTCGTCATCAAGTCCTCGGGATTGGAGCGAGCGAAGCGCTTTGGAATTTGAACCTATAGCGGAGGAATTCGACATGACTACGGCGTGCCGTGTCGACCGACCTCCAGAGCTTGCGACCGCATAACGACAGCGCCGGCAGGAGGGTCTCACGGTCCGGAGCCTGTTTTCGCCCAAAATACGGGCGCCGTACCGGCCAGGCGCCCAAGAAGCGAGCGTCAAGCGCCTTAATGAATTGCAAACGCTCGGCGCTGGGCCTCCGCGCCCTCCGCACCGATAGCGTTCAAATGGCCACGGCGAACCAAATGTATGGGGACGAGATCGCTGCGGCTTCTGATCAACACGCAGGGCCGGTCCAGCCTCAAGGATCGAGCGGGAGCGAACGGATGAAACTGATCATGGCGATCGTCAAACCCTTCAAGCTGGACGACGTGCGCGAAGCGCTGGTCGGGGCCGGTGTCGAAGGGCTGACGGTTTCGGAAGTCAAGGGCTACGGCCGGCAGAAGGGGCAGACGGAAATCTACCGGGGCGCCGAATACCAGGTGAACTTCCTGCCCAAGGTGAAGCTGGAGGCGGTCGTCGATGACGCCGCTGTCGGCAAGGCGGTCGAGGCGGTCAAGGCCGCCGCGGCCACGGGCAAGATCGGCGACGGCAAGATCTTTGTCCTGAATGTCGAGGACGCCGTGCGGATCCGGACCGGCGAGACCGGCGCCGCGGCGCTCTAGCGGTCAAAATCAAGGGGACATGAAGACAATGAATCTCATCGTATTGAAAAGGCTGGCGGGGCTTGCGCTCGCCGCCGCCGTGATCGGGGCCCCATTCGCCGGGAGCGCGATCGCCCAGACTGCAACCACGACAGCAGCGCCGGCTCCGGAAGCCGCTGCGCCGGCCGCCGTGACACCGCCGGCCTCGGCGCCCGCGGCCGCCGCACCTGCCGCAGCGACGCCTGCCCCGCCACCCAAGCTCGACACCGGCGACACCGCCTGGATGCTCACCTCCACCGCCCTGGTGCTGATGATGACCATTCCCGGCCTGGCTTTGTTCTATGGCGGCATGGTGCGGCGCAAGAACGTCATCGCTACCGTCGCCCAGTCGTTCGTGATCACCTGCCTAGTGACGGTGCTGTGGATGCTGGTGGGCTATACGGTGGCCTTCACCACCAACACCGACGCCACACTGAACAGATATATCGGCAGCTTCGGCGAAGCGCTGATGAAGGGCGTCAAGGTCGATCAGGCGAACCCGCTCGCCGCGACCATCCCTGAATCAGTGTTCATGATGTTCCAGATGACGTTTGCGATCATCACCCCGGCGTTGATCGCCGGCGCCTTCGCCGAGCGGATGAAGTTCTCCGGCATGCTGCTGTTCATGACCCTGTGGTCGCTGGTGGTCTATGCGCCGCTCGCCCACATGGTCTGGGGCGGTGGATTCCTGGGCGGCCTCGGCGTGCTCGACTTCGCCGGCGGCACTGTGGTTCACATCAACGCCGGCATCGCCGGCCTGATGTGCGCGCTGGTGCTCGGCAAGCGCAAGGGCCTGGGCACTGAGAACATGGCCCCGCACAATCTGGTCTTCACGATGATCGGCGCCAGCCTCCTGTGGGTCGGTTGGTTCGGCTTCAACGCCGGCTCGGCGGTGACCTCCGGCGCCCTGGCCGGTGCGGCCATGCTGAATACCCAGGTGGCCACAGCCGCCGCGGGCCTGACCTGGATGGTCATCGAGTGGATTGAACGCAAGAAGCCCGGCATGCTGGGCTTGGCCTCCGGCGCTGTCGCGGGCCTGGTGGCGATCACCCCGGCGTCCGGCTTCGTCAACGCCCAGGGCGCGCTGATCGTTGGGGTCCTCGGTTCAGCCGCCGCCTACGCCGGCGCGGTCTGGATCAAGAAGATCTTCAAGTACGACGACAGCCTCGACGCCTTCGGCGTGCACGGTATCGCCGGCATCACCGGCGCCCTCCTCACCGGCGTGCTGGCCGATCCGGCGATCAACCCGCTTGGCAAGGACGCCAGCCTGATGAAACAGGCCATCGGCGTCGGCGCCACCCTGGCCTGGTCGGGCATCCTGACCCTGGTGATCCTTTACATCTGCAAGTTCACCACGGGCCTCAGGGTCTCCGAGGAGGGCGAAGTGGAGGGCCTGGATATGGCGCTGCACGGCGAAGCCCTGCACGAATAGACCCTACTCAGTAAGCGTTGGGAACGGGGGTCCTTGGGGACCCCCGTTTTCGTTTGGCGCTAGGCCGGATCGGGCCAGGGTCCGCCCAGCCGGCAACGCTGGACCCACCAGCAGGGGACCATGGCCTCGATCCGTTCGGCGAGGCTCTCGGCCTCGATGTCGCTGGCGCACAGAGCAAAGCAGGTTCCGCCGGACCCCGACACCCGCGCCAGCAGCGCCTCCGGCTCGCCGGCCAGGGTCTCCAGCACCGCGCCGACCTCCGGCGCGACTGAGATGGCCGCGTCCTGCAGGTCATTGCGCTGGCGGGCCAGCCAGGCGGCCAGCTCCACGGCGTCCTCGAAGGCGTCCGGAGCGTGTGGCGGCGTGACCTCGGCGAAGCGCCCCAGAGCGTCGAACCGCCGGTAGGTCTCGACGGTCGAGACCGCGCATCCCGGGTTGACCAGCACGCAGTCAAGCGGCGGCAGGCCAGGCGCCGGCGAGAGGCGCTCGCCACGCCCCTGTGCGATCACCGGCGCACCCCACAGACAGGCTGCGCCGTCGGCGCCCAGCGACGCAGCCAGGGCTTCCAGCCGCGAATCGTCGATCCTCAGGTCGAACACCTGGCGCAACAGGCGCAGCGTCGCGCCGGCGTCGCTTGAGCCGCCACCAAGGCCGGCGGCGACCGGCAGACGCTTGTACAGGGACAGACCGATCGGCGGCAGGGGCCGACGCGCCTCGGCGATCAACGCCCGCGCCGCACGGACGACCAGGTTGTCGCCCTGCCCCGCCAAGTCCCGGGCGAAGGGGCCGGTCACCTGCAGACCCATCACCTCGGCGTCGTGGGTCGAGAGACTGTCACCGACATCGGCGAAGGCCATCAGGCTGCAGAGCGGGTGATAGCCGTCGGCGCCGGGACCGCCGACGTGGAGGTAGAGGTTGACCTTGGCGGGCGCGAAGGCCGCGCCGGTCACGGCGTCTTGTCCGCCACCTTTGGCGCCGGGCCGTCGGGGCCCAGGCCGGACGCGAGCTTGGCCTCGGCCATGGCGCGGACCTTCTCGTCCGGCTTCAGCGTCAGGACGCGCCGCCATTGGAACTGCGCCTCGTCCTTGCGCCCGACCTTCCAATAGGCGTCGCCCAGGTGGTTGTTGATCTCCGGGTCTCCGGCCTCGAGCTCGACGGCTTGCTCCAGCTTTTCGACCGCCTGCCTGTAGTCGCCGAGCCGATAGAAGGCCCAGCCCAGCGAATCGACCATGGCGCCGGAGCGCGGGTTGGCGGCGACGGCCTTCTGCACCATGGCCAGGGCTTCCGGCAGATGTTCGCCCCGGTCGATCCAGGAGTAGCCGAGATAGTTCAACAGCTCCGGCTCATCCGGATGGGCCTTGAGCGCGGTTTGAAGATCGGCCTGGGCGTCAGCCCAGCGATTGATCCGCTCATAGGCCTGGCCGCGGGCATAGATCAGGCGCCAGTCCGGCGCCTTGTCCTCCGCGATCAGCCCGCTCAGCACTTCGACGGCTTCGGCGAAGCGCTCGTTGGCGCGCAGGATGTCGGCCAGGTTCACCCGGGCGTCGGCGCCGCCGGCCGCGGCGGCGGCGCGGGCGAGCTTGAGCGCGGTCTCCTTGTCGCCGGCGGTCTGATAGGTCCAGGCCAGCTTGGCCTGGGCGGCGCCGTATTCCAGGGAACCCGGCCTGGGATGGGCATAGGCGGCGCGGGCGGCCTCGACATCATTGTTCGCCTGCATGATGTCGCCGACCATCACCCAGGCTTCGTCCCGCTGCGGATCGAGCCGGAGCACAAGACGCAGATAGGCGAGCGCCAGGGTTTCCTGCTTGGCGGCCATCATGCCGGCGGCCGGAGCGAGCAGAGCCTGGGCGGCCCCCTCGCGCAGGCCGACCATGGTCGGCGCCGGCTTTCCAGCCGATGCCCGCGCCATCGCCGCCTTGACCGCCAGGCTCGCCGGCTCACCCGCCAGATAGGACTGGTAGAGCGCCACGGCGTCGATCCGCCGGCCCCGCCTTTCGAGGAAGCCGCCATAGGCCACGACCGCCATCTCGGCCGGACCATTGATCCCGGCGAGCGCCTTGAAATCCGTCTCGGCTTCGTCGTAGCGCCGGGCGCGTTCGAAGAGCGCAGCCTGTCCGAGCTGGCCGAAATAGTCGACCTGATGGTCGCCGCGCACCTGCGGGCGGATCAGCGAACCCTCGACGTCGCCGGCCATCGCCGCCGCCCAGGGCGCCAACAGCGCCGCGGCCGGCCTGTGCGGAAAGGCCATGGCCTCGGCGTTCAAGCGGGCCTGGGCGTCCTTGCCCCGGCCCTGCGCCATCGCCTCGACCGCCACCACCAGCCGTCCCAGCCGCCGGGCGGATTCCGAGGCGCCGTCGCCTGTCGGCGCCAGGACCGCGGCGCGCGGAATGTCGCCCGACAGCAGCGCCGCGCCGAAGACCTTCTCGGCGATCAGGGGCTCCCCCGCCGCCCCGGCGCGGGCCCGTTCGAAGAACCGCGCCGCATCGCTGCTCCTGCCGGAACTCATCGCCAGTTGGCCGGCCAGGAACATGCCGTAGGGCGAGGCCCCGGCGACCGGGTCGTTCGACGCATCGCTACGATCGCCCCCTCCCGCGCTGGCGCACGCGGCAAGCAGGACGAGCGGAGCGACGGCGGTCAGCAGATGAAGGCGCATAACGGACCTTCGGACCTAAGCATGGCCAGGGCAAGGCGTCCCGGTTCACGTTTCGGGGGGCCGGGTCCTGGAGACCTCGATTCGCGGCGTCACATGTTCGGATAGTTGGGTCCGTCCCCGCCCTGGGGCGTCGTCCAGACGATGTTCTGCGACGGATCCTTGATGTCGCAGGTCTTGCAGTGGACGCAGTTCTGGAAATTGATCTGGAACTTCGGGTTCTGGCCCTGCGCGTCGTAGAGCACCTCGTAGACGCCGGCTGGACAATAGAGGCGCGCCGGCTCGCCGAATTTCGGCAGGTTGATATCGATCGGCACGGCCGGATCGCGCAGCTTCAGGTGCGCCGGCTGGTTTTCGTCGTGATTGGTGTTCGACAGGAAGACGCTGGACAGTTTGTCGAAGGAGAGAACCCCGTCCGGTTTGGGATAGACGATGGGCTTGTAGTCCTTGGCCAGGCCGGTCGATTCGGCATCGCTCTTGCCGTGCTTCAACGTGCCAAGTGGCGACCAACCGCCGCAGATCGTGGCGATCATCGCGTCGATCGCGCCCAGCACCAGACCGGGAATGGTGCCGAACCTCGACCACAGGGGCTTGAAATTGCGGACGCTCCACAGCTCCTTGGCGATCGACGATTTCTGGTAGGCGTCTGCGTAGGCGGTCAGGTCGTCGCCGGCGCGGCCGCCCTGAATGGCGGCAAAGGCGGCCTCGGCGGCAAGGATGCCACTCTTCATGGCATTGTGGCTGCCCTTGATGCGCGGGACGTTCACCATCCCGGCTGAGCATCCGAGCAGGACGCCGCCCGGGAAATAGAGCCGCGGCAGGGACTGGGCCCCACCCTCGGTGATGGCGCGCGCGCCATATGCGATGCGTTTGCCCCCCTCCAGATAAGGGCGGATCGAAGGGTGGGTCTTGAAGCGCTGGAACTCGTCGAAGGGCGACAGCCAGGGGTTCTTGTAATTCAGGTGCAGCACGAAGCCGATGGACACGTAGTTGTCCCCGAAGTGGTACATGAAAGAACCACCGCCGGTGGCGTTGTCGAGGGGCCAGCCAAAGGTGTGCTGTGTCAGGCCGGCCTCGAACGCCGCATCAGGAATTTGCCACAATTCCTTGATCCCGATGCCGAATTTTTGTGGCTCACAGTCCGCGTTCAGGCTGAACCTAGCCTGAAGCTGCTTGGCCAGCGACCCGCGCACGCCTTCTCCGACGAACGTATATTTGGCGTGCAACTCGATGCCCGGCTGATAGTCGGCGGTGGGCTGGCCGTCCTTGCCGATGCCGAACACGCCCGCAACCACGCCCTTCACCGCGCCGTCGGCGTTGAACACCACTTCCGAGGCGGCCATGCCGGGATAGATTTCCACGCCAAGGCCCTCGGCGTGCTGTGCCAGCCAGCGGCAGACATTGGCCAGCGAGGCGATGTAGTTGCCGTGGTTCAGCATCCACTTGGGGAACGGCAGGAAGCTGATGTCGAGCGCGCCCTGCGGGCCGAGCATCACGAACTTGTCGCGAGTGACCTTGGTCTCGAGGGGGACCCCGAGCTCTTTCCAGTTGGGGATCAGCTCATCGATGCCGCTGGGGTCGATCACGGCGCCGGAGAGGATGTGCGCGCCGACCTCGGAGCCTTTCTCCAGCACCGCGACGGTGATCTCCGTCCCGGCGGCCGCGGACAGCTGCTTGAGCCGGATCGCGGCGGACAGGCCTGAAGGGCCCGCGCCGACGATGACGACGTCATAGTCCATCGCCTCGCGCGCTTCCGCTTCGCTGGCGGCTGGGTTCGCGTCTTCGCTCATGCCCCGGTGCTCCGTTGATCGTCAGGGCAACTTATCGGAAGGTCACCTAGCGGCGGTCAAGCAGGAACCCTGCTACGACGACAAACCGTATCGCCTCGATCTGGGGGAAAGATCATGCGACTGCTGACAATTGTCTGCGCCCTTTCGCTCCTGACCTCACAGGCTGAGGCGGCCGCGGCGCGGTGGGTGGGCAGCTGGGGCGCCTCGCCGGCCCCGCCGATGTCGGGCGCCGGTCCGCGCGCGACGCCGACCTTTAACAACCAGACTCTGGTGCAGGTGGTGCGCCTGAGCGCGGGCGGCGGGCGGCTGCGGCTGCGGCTGACCAACGAGTACGGCGCCAAGCCGCTGGCTATCGGCGCCGCGCGCGTCGCCCTGGTCGGCGCGGACGGCGCGATCCTGCCTGGCAGCGACCGCGCGGTGAGCTTCTCCGGCGGCGCAACCGTCACCCTGCCGCCCGGCGCGCCGCTGCTCAGCGATCCGGTCGCTCTGCCAACCAAGGCGCTGTCCCGTCTGCGCATCAGCCTGTTCCTGGTTGGGGACACCGGTGGCTGCACCTGCCACATGAGCGGCTCGGAGCTGGTGCAGATTTCCCCGCCCGGAGACTTCACCGAAAGGCCCCTGCCCCCCGCGACGGGGCCAGCCCAGTACCGCGCCTTCCTCTCCGGCGTGGAGGTGGAAACCACCGCTGGTCCAGCGCCCGTCATCGTGGCGTTGGGCGACTCCATCACCGACGGCTACCTGTCCACGACCGGGGCCAACCGCCGCTGGCCGGACCGGCTCGCCGAGCGCCTGACCGCGCGCTTCCCCGGCCGCGCGGTCGCGGTGGTCAACGCCGGCATCGGCGGCAACCGGGTGCTGAGCGAAGGGGTGATCGCCATCTTCGGCCAGAGCGCTCTCACTCGCTTCGACCGCGATGTGCTCTCGGTTCCCGGCGCGACCCACGTCATCGTGCTCGAAGGCGTCAACGACCTGGGCTCCAGCCGCACCGCGCCGCCGACCGCCGCCGAGATGATCGCCGGCTACCGCCAGCTGATCGCACGCGCCCACGCCCACGGCCTGAAGATCATCGGCGCGACCATTCTGCCCTACGGCGGCGCGGGCTATTTCGGCGCGCCCGGCGAGGCGCAGCGTCAGGCGATCAACACCTGGATCCGCACCGGCCGCGAATTCGATGGGGTCACCGACCTCGACGCCGCGGTCCGCGACCCGGCCAAGCCTGAGCGCCTGCGCGCCGAGCTGCAATCGGGCGACTGGCTGCACCCTAACGATGCCGGCTATCGGGTGATGGGCGAGGCCGTGGATCTGGCACTGTTCCGTTAGGACGCCGCCCAACGCCCTCTACTGCCGCGGGTCGAAGCTGGATCGGGCTGGTCGGCTAGCCTGTGTAGGCGGCCTGGAGCTTGGCGACATCCAGCTTGCGCATCTGCATCATCGCCGCCATGGCCCGCTGGCGGCCCGCCGCGTCCGCCCCGCCGATGGTTTCGAACAGCTGCTTCGGCACGACCTGCCATGAAAGGCCATAGCGGTCCTTCAGCCACCCGCACATGCTGGCCTCGCCGCCTTCGACGAGGCTGTCCCAGTAGTGATCGACCTCGGCCTGATCCTGGCAGTCGATGACGAAGGAGACCGCCTCGGAGAACCGGTAGGTGGGACCGCCGTTCAGACCGGTCACCCGCAAGCCGTCGAGTTCGGCGTCGACGGTCAGGGCCGCACCTTCCGGCCCCGGCGCGCCGGGCGGGTTGCGCATCACGCCCAATACCTTCGAGTTGGGGAAGATCGAGACGTAGAACGCGATGGCCTGCTCGGCCTGGGTGTCGAACCAAAGGAAGGGATGGATCTTCGGCATGGCTGTCTCCGGGGTGAATTCCGCGGGCGAAGGACGCGCCGCCAGGCACTGTTCCGACAGCGGCCTGATTTTTTCCAAGCCTAGCCCGGCGATCCGCGATAGGCAGCCCCATGGACCGCCCCGCAATCCTGCGCCGCCTGATCGACCTGCCCGGCGTCTCGGACCTCGAGTACCGGGCGCTGCTCAAGCGCGAATTCGCCGAACCCGAGGCGCGGGCCGAACATCCCGAGATCGACGCCTGTTCGCAAGCGATCTTCGGCCTCACCGCCGACGAGGCGCAGGCCCATCCACGGCCCGCCGGCTGGGACAGCGCCGAGACCCTTCCCATCGCGCGGCAGGTGGACGCCTTCGAGGCCGAGGGCTGGGACGTCACCGACGACAAGCGCCGGCCGCTGCGCACCCTGGCCCATTTCAACCAGCAGCTCTGGCTGGCGATCCGTGGCGTGGCGGGGTCGCTGCCCTTCCAGCCGGAAGATACGCGGCCCGACGCCTGGGCGGCCTCGCTGGCCGCCGACGCCAAGCGGTTCCGCAAGCGGTGAGCCAATGAAACCCCCGCCCAAGCGCCTCTCCGATCTCAAAGGCGGCTCGCCCTCCTCCGGCGTCTATGCTCCGCCGACGCCCAGGGTCTCGCGCCAGACGAAGGCCAAGGTGCTCAGCCCCGCCGAGCGCGCGGCGTTCCTGGCCTCGCGGCCGGACCTGAAGAGCTAGCGGGCCGCGAGGCTCCGGCAAATCCGCGGCCCAGCGCCTTGCGGTAAGCCCGGCAACCGGTCATCAGTGCCGCTGAAAAAATCAGATATGGGAAACGACGTCATGGCCAACGGCAATCCGGGTTCGAGCCTGCAACTGCGCTCGCTGATCAAGGCGTCCGGCGAACTTGAACTCTCGCTGGCCACCGTCGAGATCGCCGATCCGGGCCCGGACGAAGTGCTGGTCCGCGTCGAAGCCTCGCCGATCAATCCCTCCGACCTGGGCCTGCTGCTGGGCGCCGCGGACATGTCCACCGCCAAGGCGAGCGGCGGCGTGGTCACCGCCAGCGTGCCACCGCAACTGATGCGCATGATGGCCGGGCGGCTCGACCAGTCGATGCCGGTGGGCAACGAGGGCGCGGGCGTGGTCATCGCGGCGGGGTCCGACCCGGCCGCCCAGGCGCTGATGGGCAAGACCGTCGCCATGCTGGGCGGCGCCATGTACGCCCAGCACCGCACCCTGAAGGCCGCCGACGTCCTGCCGCTGCCCCCGGGCGCCACGTCGGCCGACGGCGCTTCCTGCTTCGTCAATCCGCTGACCGCGCTAGGCATGGTCGAGACCATGCGTCGCGAGGGCCATACCGCGCTGGCGCATACCGCCGCAGCCTCCAATCTCGGCCAGATGCTGAACCGTATCTGCCTGAAAGACGGCGTCCAGCTGGTCAATATCGTGCGCAGCCGCGAGCAGGCCCACATCCTCACCGACATCGGCGCGACCCATGTCGTGGACTCCACCTCGGCCAGCTTCATGGACGACCTTACCAAGGCCCTGGTCGAGACCGGCGCGACGCTGGCCTTTGACGCCATCGGCGGTGGCAAGCTGGCGAGCCAGATCCTGGCGTGCATGGAGGTCGCAGCCAATCAGCGGGCCACGGTCTACAGCCGCTACGGCTCAACGGTGCACAAGCAGGTCTATATCTATGGCGGCCTCAACACCGGCCCCACCGAGCTCGCCCGCAGCTATGGCATGATGTGGGGCCTCGGCGGCTGGCTGCTGACGCCCTTCCTGATGAAGATCGGCGCGGCCGAGGGCCAGAAGCTGCGCGAGCGCGTCGCCGCCGAGCTGAAGACCACCTTCGCCAGCCACTACACCGCCGAGATCAGCCTGGCCGAGGCGCTGCAGCTGGACACGATCGCCGCCTACAACAAGCGCGCCACCGGCGAGAAATACCTGATCAATCCGAGCAAGTAGGCGGCGTGCGGCTCAGTTGCGGCTGGGGATCATCACCGGGAGGGACTCGTAACCCTTGACGAAGATCGAGTGGGTGCGGTCGGGCTCGGCCACCAGGTCGATGCTGGGGAAGCGTTTCATGATCTCTTCCCAGATGATCGTCAGCTGCAGTTCGGCCAGGCGATTGCCGACGCAGCGGTGGATGCCGAAGCCGAAGGACATGTGCTGGCGTGGCCGGGCGCGTTCGATCAGGTAGCTGTCCGGATCCTCGACCATGCTGGCGTCGCGGTTGCCGGAGACGTACCACATGACCACCCGGTCGCCGGCCTTGATGGTCTTGCCGCCCAACTCGCAGTCGGCGGTCGCCGTGCGCGCCATGTGCGCCAGCGGGGTCTGCCAGCGGATGGTTTCCGACACCATAGACGGGATCAGCGAGGGGTCCTCGCGCAGGCGGCGGTACTGGCCAGGGTTCTTGTTCAGCGCATAGACCGAGCCGGAGATGGTGTTCCGGGTGGTGTCGTTGCCGCCGATGATCAAGAGGCCGAGGTTGCCGGCGTATTCGGCCTTGTCCATGTTGCGGGTCGATTCGCCGTGCGCCAGCATGGAGATCAGGTCGCCGGCCGGCGGGGCGTTGACCCGGTCGTTCCACATCTGGGTGAAGCGGGCGACCATGGCGTCGATCTCGCGGCGCTTGTGCTCCCAGCTTTCCACCGGCCCGTGGCCCGGCGCGTTGGTGATCATGTCCGACCAGTGCGGCAGCAGGCGGCGCTCTTCCTGCGGAAAGTCGAACAGGGTGGCCAGCGTCATGGCCGTCAGTTCCTTCGACACATGCTCGACCCAGTCGAATTCCTCGCCGATCGGCAGGCCGTCGAGGATCTGGCCGGCGCGTTCGCGGATCACCGGCGCCATGACGGTCAGGTTCGAGGGCGCCACCACCGGGCTGACGGTCTTGCGCTGCTCATCGTGGCGGGGCGGATCCATCGAGATGAAGCTGGGCCGGGCGCCGCGCCGCGCGGTCTCGGCCTTGGACTCCAGGCTCTGCAGGGTGATGCCGTCGGCCGACGAGAAGGTCTGGTGGTTGGAATCCACCGCCATGATGTCGTTCCAGCCGGTGATCGACCAATAGCCGCCGTAGTCGGGGGCCTCGACCCAGTGCACCGGATCCTCGGCGCGCAGCCGCTCGAAGATCGGCCACATGGCGTCGGTGGCGAACAGCTCCGGCTGAGCAGGATCCAGCATCTCGATGGGCTGGGCGTAGATCCGCGCTCGCGCCTCGGCCTTCAGGTCAACGGCTCCGTCGTGCATTGCTCTGACCTCCCGGTCACGGCCGCGATTCGGGCAACCCCGTCCGCGACGCGTGGATGATCGCCATTCAGGACCTGTCCGCGCCCCGGCGCAAGCACCGGCCGCAAAGGCTTGCTGACAAGGCGCGCGCGGACCGCCAAGAGTTTCAGTGATGCCACCCGCCGCCGCGCCCGACGCCATCGCCGAATCCCTGCTCGCCTTCTGGGCGGAGGCGGGCGTGGACGCGATGCTTCTGGACGAGCCGGTCGACCGGATCGCGGCGGGGCGGATCGCGCCGCCCAAGCCTGTGGAGCGCAAGACCTCGGCGGCGGCGCCCGGGCCGCGGCGGGCGGCCCAGCCGGACGTGTCCGCCGCCGTCGCCCTGGCGCGGGAGCTCGCGGCGGGGGCCGACAGCCTGGAGGCCCTGGCCGCCGCCATCGCCGCCTTCGACGGATGTCCGCTGAAGTTCGAGGGCGCGTCGCAAGCCGTGGTCTGGCGTGGCGATCCCCATGCGCCGCTGCTGGTCATCGGCGAGGCGCCGGGCGCCGATGAGGATCACCAGGGCCAGCCATTCGTCGGCCGTGCGGGCCAGATGCTCGACCGGATGCTGGCCGCCGCCGGGCTGAGCGAGCGGGTGCTGATCACCAACACGGTCTTCTGGCGGCCCCCCGGCAACCGCACGCCGACGCCGGCCGAGCAGGCGGTCTGCGCCCCCTTCGTGGAGCGCGCCATCGCCCTGGCCCAGCCGAAGATGTTGCTGCTGGTCGGCGGGGCGTCGGCCAAGGCCCTGCTGAAGACCGAGGAAGGCATCCTCACCCTGCGCGGTCGCTGGCGCGACTGGCGCTCGGCTGACGGCGCGGTCGCGCTGCCGGCCTTGCCGACGCTGCACCCGGCCTTCCTGCTGCGTCAGCCCGCGGCGAAGAAGCAGGCCTGGACCGACCTCTTGACGCTTACCGAACGGCTCGATCGCCCGGAGCGGCCGAGTTAGGTCAGCCGCGCGGCGCCGCGCGTCAGCCGGCGACGCAGGCGCTTCAGGTCGGGACTGGCCACGGCTGCGGCCGGCGCCCGGCCGATCAGCAGCCCGACCGGCTTGTCGCCGAAGAGGCCGCCTTCGCCGACCACCAGCGCATCGCCGCCGCCGCCCCGCAGATGCCTGCCCAGGGCCTCCAGCCAGCCGGACTTCAGCCGGATCGTCGCCGGCAGCACCAGCAGGCGGTCCGAACGCGCGGCCTTGACCGCCGCCGTCAGGTCGGGGACCAACTCCGCGCCGGTCTCCTCGCGCAGGGCCGCCAGCAGCGCCGGCGGGCCACCGCCGCTGATCAGCAGCTCGCGCACCAGCCCCTCCACCGCCGCCGAAGTCAGCGCCGCCAGCAGCGCCGGAAGCCTGTCGCCGGCGTCGGCCGTCTCCACGATCACGGTGAGCATCCCGGGAGAAGCGCGCGCGAAGTGGCTCAGGTCAATAAGTTCTTGTTATGTTCCCTTCGCAGCGGTAGCCTTGCCTATGTCCGGCTTTACCCAACAGATCCCGACGGCCGTGCGCGGGCGCGGCGCCCGCACCAACGCCAGCGGGCGCTATGAGGCCGCCACGCGCGAGGCGTTCGACGACGGCTGGACGCCCGGCGACGTCGCCCCGGCCCGGCTGGTCACCACGATCTCGCCCGAAAAGGCCAAGCTCATCATTACAAGGAACGACAGTCCCGATGTCGGCTTCTCCGCCTCGATCAACCCCTATCGCGGCTGCGAGCATGGCTGCATCTACTGTTACGCGCGGCCGGCCCACGCCTATATGGGCCTGTCGCCGGGCCTGGATTTCGAGTCCAAGCTGTTCTTCAAACCCGGGGCGGCGGGACTGTTGGAGTGCGAACTGTCGAACCCGCGCTATCGGCCGGAATTCATCCACATCGGCGGCAACACCGACCCCTATCAGCCCCAGGAGCGGACCTTGCGCGTCACCCGCCAGATCCTGGAGGTGATGGACCGGTTCAACCACCCGTTCTCGATCATCACCAAGTCGGCGCTGATCCTGCGCGACCTGGACCTGTTGTCGCCCATGGCGGCGCGCAACCTGGTGCGGGTGGCGATCTCGATCACCACGCTGGACCGCACGCTCGCCCGCTCGATGGAGCCGCGCGCCGCCACGCCGGAGAAACGCCTGGCCGCCGTGCGAGGGCTGAGCGAGGCCGGCGTGCCGGTGTTCGTGATGTTCGCGCCCTCGATCCCCGGCCTCAACGACCATGAGATGGAGGCGGTGCTGGCCCGGGCCGCCGCGGCCGGCGCGCGTGGCGCGGGCTATGTCGCCCTGCGCCTGCCGCTGGAGATCGCCGACCTGTTCAAGGAGTGGCTGGCGACCGACTATCCCGACCGCGCGTCGAAGGTCATGTCGCTGGTGCGCCAGATGCGCGGCGGCAAGGAGAACGACAGCCAGTGGGGCAAGCGGATGCGCGGCGAGGGTCCGCGGGCCGCCCTGATGTCGCGGCGCTTCGCCACCGCCAAGACGCGCTACGGCCTCGATTCGCCGCTGGGCCCGCTCGATCTCAGCCAGTTCCGCATCCCCGCCAGGACCGGCGACCAGATCGACCTGTTCGGGTGATGGGGAGCGGCTCAATAACCTCACCCGCTCGCGGTTACGGCATTCAAACATCTCGCTGAAACGGCGTCGAAGGTCCTCCCTCCGACAATCCTAAACTGTCGACCATCATCTCGGTCCACTCTGTTGAGTATCTACCCGGTTTGAACCGCCTGCACCTCCACCCCCTGACCCCTCCCCGGAAGGGGGAGGGGAGCGCCAATGGCGACAGGTGCGTTGAATGTCGATCGGTCCCAGTCTATCCCTCCAATGGGAAAGGGTGCGCACCCGCGCGGCCATCCTGATCCCTGGCGAAATCCAGCACCCCACAGCGACGTCCGCTGAGGTTGACGGTGGCCGGCTCAGCTCGACAGCCGCGGCCGCCCGCTACAGCGCCCCTTCGATCGCCGCGGTGATCTCCGGCGCTTCCGGCTCGGTTCGCGGACCGAAGGCCTGGATCGCCTCGCCGTGCCGGCCGATCAGGATCTTGTGGAAGTTCCACACGGGCACGGCCGGCTCGCCCAGCTGGCTCTCCGCCCATTTGTAGAACGGGTGTGCGCCCTCGCCCTTGACCTCGGCCTTCGAGGTCAGCGGAAAATCGACATTGAAGCGGGTCTCGCAGAACGCCTTGATCTCGGCGTCCGTCCCCGGCTCCTGGCCGGCGAACTGGTTGCAGGGCACGCCCAGGATCACCAGGCCGCGGTCCTTGTAATCCGAGTAAAGCTTTTCCAGCCCGTCGTACTGCGGCGTCAGCCCGCAGGCGGACGCGGTGTTCACCACCAGCACCACCTTGTCCCTGAACGTGGCCAACGGCAGGGTCGCGCCATCGATGGTCTGGAACGCGTAATCATAGGCGCTGGCGGTCATGGCGGTCTCTCCAGGCGGTTGCCCGGCAAGCGTAGCGTCGAAACCCGGCCGGCTCCAGCCCGGGCTGCCGCTGCGTGGCGCCCCTACGTCATCTTGCCGGCGCGTCCGGGAAAACCCTCCGGAGAGCGAAATCGGATCAAATTATCATTGATCACTCAGAATAGGCATTGACGGCGCCTGCCCCAGGCGGAACCTTTGTTTCAGAGGCGAAAAAAATAACGCCCGAGAATCCCTGGGAGGAGACCGTCATGAAATTCAGGCATCGTCTGATGCTGAGCAGCGCGCTGCTTGCAACCGCACTGGGCACAGGCGCCCACGCCCAATCGCGCGCGGGCTCGTCCGCCGCGGCGACCAACACCATCGAGGAGCTGGTGGTCACCGCGGAGAAGCGGGAACAGAGCCTGCAGGACGTTCCGGTGGCGATTTCGGCCTTTACCGCCAACAAGCGCGAAATTGTCGGGATCAACTCGATCCAGGACATGACCAATTTCACGCCGGGCCTGTCTTACAATTCGTCGACCGACCGCATCTCGCTGCGCGGGGTGGGCCGCCTCACCAACGTGCTGACCGCCGACTCTTCCGTCGCCAACTACAACGACGGGATCTACGAGACCTTCGCCGTGCAGGCCGGTCGTTCGACTTTGTTCCTCGACCGCGTCGAGATCCTCCGCGGCCCGCAGGGCACGCTCTACGGCCGCAACGCCATCGGCGGCGCGATCAATGAAATCTCCAAGTTGCCGACGCAGGACTGGTTCGCCGAGGTCCGCGCCTCCTACGCCAACTACGACCACGCGACGATCGAGGGCGCGATATCCGGCCCCTTCATCATCCCCGGCATGCAGTTTCGCCTCGCCGGCGACTGGGACCGCCAGACCGAAGGCTGGGTCAAGAACATTGTCCCGGGCGAGGCCGGCCTGGGCGGCGTGATCAACGAATGGTTCGTCGAGGCCCAGTTGCAGGGCAAGTTCCTCAACGACAAGCTGGAGTTCTGGGGCAAGTACGGGATGGGCGTCTGGCACAATGGCACTGGAGGCCCCGGAGCCCAGGCGGACTACTGGACCAACGGCCCGTACCCCAACTACGAGTACGGCCCCAGCGGCATCCAGTTCAATCCCGGCTACGCCTGCAACCCGGCCTCCGGCGTGACCAATGTGGTCAACGTCTCGCCGCTGGGCTGCACCAACCCGTCCTACGACCCGAACGGCCTGTCGAAATCGGCGGCCCGCACCGTTGCTCGGGTCAATGCGTATACAGTGAACCTGCCGCTCTATAACACCGAGGCGATCCACCTCACCTGGCACGCCAAGGATTTCGACATCCGCTACCTCACCGGCGGGGTGAACTATCACTACCAACTGAACGGCGAGACCTCCGGCGCCGGGGGCACTGTGGCGAACAGCGCCGACGCGCCGATCCTGGCCTACAACCTCGGCACGGGCCTGCGGGTGCTGCCGCAGGAGACCTTCCGCTACCGCGAGTTCAACAGGTTCTGGAGCCACGAGATCAACATCGTGTCTACCTGGGACAGCCCGCTGCAATACGTCGCCGGCGTCTACTACTTCAAACAGCACGTGCGCCAGCCGGTGAATACCGAACTGGAGATGCAGCCGCAGTGGAACGGCCCCTTCGCCGTTCCGTCGATTTTCTGCTCGGCATCCGGCGGCGTCTGCGCGCCTGAGACCGGCTTCCACCGCTACGACAACCAGCCGCAATCGCAATCCACCTCCTATGCCGGCTATGGCCAGATCGACTGGAAAATGACGCCGGAATGGAAGCTCACCGCCGGCCTGCGCTATTCGCACGACCAGAAGTCGGGTTCGGAAGCGGTGCGCATCCTCTGCTTCGGCACGCCCACCTGCGGCCTCGGCCCGGCCGAACTCTACGGCGCGGGGGGTCCGCCCGCCACTGACATCACGATTTTCGCAGTCTCCAACCCGCCAGCCGGAACGCCGTTGGCGCCCGGGATCACAACGCCGGTAACGGTCAGTGCAACCACCGGGCTGGCCTCGCGGAGCTACGATGCGAGCTGGCAGGCGACGACGGGAACCCTGGGTGTCGAGTGGCAGCCGGACAGCGAAACCAACGCCTACGCCAAGTACAGCCGCGGCTATCGGTCGGGCGGCTTCTATGTGGGCATCTTCACGTTCCTCGCGCCGAACGCGCTTGCGCAAAAGGAAACCGTGGATTCCTACGAAGTCGGCCTCAAGAAGGACTTCGGCTCCAAGCTTCAGACCAACCTGGCGGCCTACTACTACAGCTACACCAACCTGCAGGTTCCGATCGGGGTGCTCAGCACGTCCGGCCAGGCTTCGACAAATTTCTACAATGTGCCCAAGTCGATCTCCGAGGGCATCGAAGCCGAAGTGACCTGGCTGCCTCCGATCGACAATCTGACGATCCTGCTGAGCTATTCGTTCAACCATACGCGAATCGATAGCGGGGTGGCGCAAGACCTGACCGACCCGTCCGCGATCCAACCGGGCGCGAAACCCATCCAGGCGGCCAAGGCCTGCTCTGCGCCGGCGGCGCCTGGCGATGCGCCCTGCGACGTCTTCACCGGCCTCTTGCAGCGGACCCAGAGCCTCGCCGGCCAGCAACTGCCCAATGCGCCTGAAAACAAGGTGGCGATCAACGCCAACTACACCTGGCGCGAAGTGTTCGGCGGCAACCTGGTGGGCTCGCTCAGCTACATCTACCGCGACGTCCAGTACGGCACGCTGTTCACTCGCAGCTACAACAAGGCGCCCGATTGGACTCAATGGGACGCCCGCCTGACCTGGACCTCCGAGGACAGCCGCAACCGGATCATCGCCTACGTCAAGAATATCACGAACGACCTCGGGTTCGACGCCGGCGCCCTTGGAGCCCGTTACGCCGGCTCAATCATCAACCCGGCCACCCTGGCCACGACCCTGGTCAACCAGGGCGTCTTCAAGAGCTACTCGATCACGCCGCCTCGCACGTTCGGCATTGAATTCCAGCACAAGTTCTTCTAGGAACGCGACCGGAATTTCATGAGGGGCGCCCCGCTCTGGTGGGGCGCCCTTTTCCGATCAGGGCTCAGCCCTGGTCCGCCAGCGCCTGCTCGACGGCCAGGGCCAGGTCCAGCGCCCGAATCGCCTCTTCGGCGGTGACGATCGGACGCGCCGTCTCGCCGCGCACAGCGGCCAGGAAGCCCGCGACGCTGGCGCCCAGAGGGTCCTGGCCGTCCGGCGTCTCTGCATAGTCGGCGTTGAGGACGAAGGGCGTGGTGTTGCGCAGGGTCCTGGCCACGAAGTCGATCTCGACGTCGCCGGAGGGATAGACGATCCGCATCGTCCGCTTGCGCGCCGGCGCCTGGCGCGAGACGTCGAAGATCGCGGTGAAGCCGTCCTCGAAACCCACCTCGGCCCGGGCGATATCCCAGACCCCGTCTTCGCTGAGCCGTCCCTCGCCTTCGGCCGTCACCGGATCGGCGGCGCAGATGGCCAGCGCCAGGTCGATGTCGTGGATCATCAGGTCGAGGATCGCCGAGACATCGCGGCTGCGGTCGGACGGCGGGCCATGGCGCAGCGCCTCCAGGCGCAGCGGCGGCTCCGGTATATCCAGAAGGCCCATGGCGCGGGACTGAACCCGTTCCTGATGCCCGCAGGCGACGACCAGGCCCCTGGCCGCCGCGGCCGCGCGCACCCTTTCTCCATCGGCGACCGAGGTGGCGATGGGTTTTTCGATATAGACCGGCTTTCCGACGGCCAGGGCGGCCAGGGCATGCTCGGCGTGCAGGCTGGCCGGCGAGGCGACGGTGACCACGTCCACGGCGTCCAGGAAGGCGGCGAGATCGGTGAAGGCGCGGCCCCCCAGCGGGATGGCGACGGCCGCCGCGCGGTCGCCGTCCACATCGAGCACGGCCGACAGCACAACGCCGGGCAGCCGCGCGTACTGGCGGGCATGATAGCCGCCGAACACCCCGGCCCCGATCACTCCGCCCCGCAGAGACTCCGCCATCGCTTGCTCCCGTGTGGGTTCGCCGCCTATCAGGACTGAACCCTCGACGCCACCCGGTCGGGCGAGCTAAACAAGCGTTTGAACGGGCCCGCGGGGTCCCAGGGAGCCCACACCATGACCACCTCACGCGAGATCCGACTGAAAAGCCGCCCGAACGGCCTGCCGACCCCCGACAATTTCGAGCTGGCCACGGTGGACGTCGCCGCGCCCGGCGCCGGCGAGGTGCAGGTGAAGAACCTCTGGATGACGGTCGATCCCTACATGCGCGGCCGGATGAACGACGTGAAGAGCTATGCCCCGCCTTTTCAGCTGGGCAAGGCGATGGACGGTGGGGCGATCGGCCAGGTGACCGCCTCGGGCGATCCGGCGTTCAAGGAAGGCGACCTCGTGCAGTCGGGATTT
Source organism: Phenylobacterium sp. (assembly GCF_031360265.1). Lineage (GTDB taxonomy): Bacteria > Pseudomonadota > Alphaproteobacteria > Caulobacterales > Caulobacteraceae > Phenylobacterium. Next base: position 881 of record NZ_JANMBF010000030.1, on the reverse strand, counting down.
GGCTGGCGCGAAGGCTTCACCGCGCCGGCGAAATCGGTCCAGAAGCTCGATCCGCGCGGCCTGCCGGTGCAGACCTTCCTGGGCGCCGCCGGCATGCCGGGCCTCACCGCCTACGCCGGGCTGCTGAAGGTCGCGGCGCTGAAGGACGGCGACGTGGTGTTCGTCTCCGGCGCGGCCGGCGCGGTGGGCGCCATGGTCTGCCAGATCGCCAAGGCCAAGGGTCACACCGTGATCGGCTCGGCGGGCGGTGCGGAAAAGTGCGCCTGGCTGAAGTCGATCGGCGTCGATCACGTGATCGACTACAAGGCCGAGACCAACCTCAGCGCCGCCCTGGCCGCCGCCGCCCCGGACGGCATCGACGTCTACTTCGACAACGTCGGCGGCGCCCACCTGGAGGCCGCGCTGAACTCGGCCAAGATGTTCGCCCGCTTCGCCATCTGCGGGATGATCTCGATCTACAACGCCACCAAGCCCGAACCTGGCCCGTCCAACCTGGCCCAGCTGATCGGCAAAAACATCCGCATGGAAGGCTTCATCGTCAGCCACCACTTCGCGATGATGCCGCAATATGTCGCCGAACTGGCGGCCTGGCACGCGGCCGGCAAGGTCACCTGGAAGGAGACCGTCTTCGAAGGCATCGAAAAAGCGCCCGACGCCTTCATCGGCCTGTTCCGGGGCGAGAACATGGGCAAGATGCTGGTCAAGCTCGCCTAAGCGTTTGGCCGGCGGGGGCGCAGGGGCTAGTGTCCCGATTCCGAAGTTCGCGGGCGCCTGAGGCCGGTGCGGACGAACTTCGGGATCGATGAGGACACTAGCAAGCCTTTGTTTCCTAGTGTGCTTCTTGGATCTGAAGTTCGCTCAGAGCCTGATCCCTCAAGAAG